>JBOIDT010000022.1:0-30706 GCA_050740755.1 Gammaproteobacteria bacterium | reverse complement strand
AGCGAATCAAGCTGCGCGCAATCGCGAAACGCGCGCAACTGCGGAACGAGAATGCTTGTTGCGTCAGCTAGTTATGTGACGCCAGGGTTGCGCCGGAAAGTTGCGCCCAAAAAGTTGCGCCAGCGCAGGCCGCGCAAACTTCAACTGCGCCTGGCGGCGGGCTTTCTGGTCTTGCGTCGCAGGGTGTTGAAGGGAACGTGTATCTGTTTCGAGAGCGTGCGGCAGTAATCCACGTGGCTTTTGTCAGGGGATTCCTGGGCGAGCTTGTCGATGGCCTCTTGCCACTCGCAATACCGGTCTTCCGTAGCGCGCTTATCGTGCGCGCGGCGCTCCACTTTTGCGTGTCCTTCGGCAAGCGTTGGCGCACCCTGTTCGGCCGCCATGACGAGCAATTCAGGCGGCGCGGCCCGCCCTTTTTGGGCAGCCCAGGCAATAAATTCTGCCGGGACTACGCAATTCCCGTGGATGTTGAACCTTCCCACCCATATTACCGCCATAGCCTGATGAAACAGGTTAACCCATCGGGGCCGGGTGAACGTATCGGGGTTCTGGATGTCTCTGGCGCGCGTCGGTTCGTTCGGGTCGGCGTTACAAACTAGTTTACAGGCTGCATCGATCGGCCAGAGATCTAATGCTCGCCAATAGTTCCAATCGATATCCTGGGGCCGCTGGTCCGCGTCCGTTCCCGGTTTGGCGCGCTCCAATTTCCCGCCGCCCTTCACGTTGACGCGGGCCGCCGCGAGCGCCCGTGCCGTTACAATGCGATCAGCCATCGTCAAACCTCTCTCGTTTGGTGGTGGTCAGGGCGCCGGGGCGGATATCGCCGCCCCCGGTTCCCGTTATCCGAATATCCTCGCGTTCATGGCCTCGACGACGCGAGTGGTGTGAGCTTGGCTCAGGTGCGCGTAGCGCTTCACCATGGCCAGGGTCTTGTGCCCAAGCACCTCGGCTATCTCGGCGAGCGTGGCGCCGTTCATGGCGAGATAGGAAGCCGCCGAATGCCGCAGGTCATGCCAGCGGAAATCTTCGACGCCGGCCCGCTTCACGGCAGTCTCGAAGGGCGCGCGCAAATCCACCGGCCGGTTCTTTTTCCGCCCCGGAAACACCAGATCCGTATCGATGCGCCGCACCTTGGCGCGCTCCGCCATGAGGTCGAAGGCATGGCCTACGAGCGGCAGCGATCGGATCTCGCCGTTCTTGGTCTCTAGCAGGGTGATCGCACGGCGGGAAAAATCTACTTGCCCCCACCGCAGGCCCAGGACCTCCATGCGGCGGGCGCCGGTACTGAGCGCGATCACCACGGCGCAGTAGAGATCCGGCGATTCGCTCTTGCGACACGCTTCGAGCAGCCGGCCGCGCTCCTCGTCCGCGAGATACCGCACGCGCCCCCGTGGCTCCCTGGGCTTCGTGACCTTGCGCATTGGGCTGTCTTCAAGCCAACCCCACTCCTTCACGGCGATGGCAAAGGCATGCGACAGCGCCGCCAGGTAGCGGCATATAGTGGATGGTGAACGCTGTCCGCCGCGTACCGTCATGCCCCGAGCGAGCTTGTCCCGAGCCTCGGCGACCATGGCCGGCGTCACGTCCGCCAGGGACAACGCCCCGAGCTCGGCGCGCCACCATGCAAGCTGTGTCGCTTGGCTGCGAGCCCATGCGCCCTTCTGTGGGAACACGTCGCGGGTGTAGCGGTCGATCAGCTCGGCGAGCGTGCGCCGCTGGGCCTCGGTGGTCTTGAAGTAGCGCCGCTCGCGGATCGCGACCTCGGTGGACTGCGCCCAGCGCCGGGCGTCGGTCAGACGCTCGAAGGTGGCGGACTGCGCCGGATGGCCTTTGATGCGGACCTTGACGCGGTAGGTGATGCCCTCGCCGGTGTCTCGTTTCTCGATGGTTGCCATGTCGCGGCCCTGTTGTCGGCTATCGTGACTGACAGCCTACAGCAAGGTGCAACTAATGGCAACTAGTGATAGCCTATCCGTTGGTACTGGCCAGTAACATACTGAAATGCCTTGACAGGCGCGTCATGCACACCGGTCACGGGACACTCAGGGGGCAGTCAGGGGCGGAAATGGGCCGATCGCGCGTCCGTGCCGGCGGCCAGGATGGCGGCCCCGGTGTTGGTGTTTGTTGGGGTCAAGTGTCCCGCCAGGGTCCCTAGGGGCAGGCCAGCGGGTGGGGGATTGTTAGTAAGCTGCTGAGTTCATTGGTGGGCCGTGGAGGACTCGAACCTCCAACCTACTGATTAAGAGTCAGCTGCTCTACCAATTGAGCTAACGGCCCGCGCGGGTACCGGCAAGACGCGGTCAGGGGATGGGGTGAGCGATGGGACTTGAACCCACAACAACCGGATCCACAATCCGGGGCTCTACCGATTGAGCTACGCCCACCATCGTAACCGCTCGACAGCGTAAGGTACTTCGCGTCCCGAACGACCTCCCCGTACGCTGTCACGGGTGGGGCAGGGGGCTCGTACAGCGATGCCCTGCACCCCACAGCGCTTTGGCGCGCCTGGCAGGACTCGAACCTGCTACCCTCGGCTTAGAAGGCCGATGCTCTATCCGCATGAGCTACAGGCGCCTTGCGGGTCCCCGGCGTGAAGCAGAGACGTTTCACCGGGGAGACGTGGTCGGGGCAGAGGGATTTGAACCCCCGACTCCCTGCTCCCAAAGCAGGTGCGCTACCAGGCTGCGCTATGCCCCGAGAGGTCGATGTGCATCGGGCCGGTCGCGGAAGCGCGAGGGATGATACGCACCCGTCTTCCAGGCGTCAATGGACTTGGACCGGCACGTAACGGGGCGGGACCTATCCCCGCCGCCAGCGCGTGCCGCCCGGCCCGTCTTCCAGCACCACGCCTCGGGCGGCGAGGCGCACGCGGATCCGATCGGCCTCCTGCCAGTCCTTGCGGGCGCGGGCCTCGGTCCTCCGGGTGATCCAGTCCTCCACCTCGGCATCAGTCGGCCCGCCGTCCACGGATCCGTGGCGGAGGTAGTGCTCGGGCGCCGATTGCAGAAGACCCAGGACCGCGGCCAGACGACGCAGCCGGGCCGCGAGTTGGCCCGCGGCCGCGCGGTTGGACTCGGCGAGCCGGTTCACCTCGCGCGCCAGGTCGAAGAGCACGGCCATGGCCTCGGGGGTGTTGAAGTCATCGTCCATGGCCGCGCGGAAGCGTGCTTCGAAGCCATCTTCCTGCACAGGGGGGTCATCCTGTACCTCCAGAACAGCCCGACGTCCCTGTCGATCCGGTTGCCCGTCGTCTGGGAAATCGCGTAGCGCTAGGTAGAGCCGTGTGATCGCCTGCCGGGCATGTTCCAGGTTCTCCTGCGAGTAGTGGAGCGGGCTCCGGTAGTGGCTGGCCAAGAGGAAACAGCGCACCTCTTCGGGCTCATAGCGGTGGAGGACCTCGCGCACGGTGAAGAAGTTGCCGAGCGACTTCGACATCTTCTCCTCCTCGACCTGCACGAAGCCGTTGTGCATCCACACCCTGGCGAAGGGCTGGCCGGTTGCGCCCTCGGCCTGGGCGATCTCGTTCTCGTGATGGGGGAACTGGAGGTCCTGTCCGCCCCCGTGGATGTCGAAGGAATCGCCCAGGCAATGGGTGGCCATGGCCGAACACTCGATGTGCCAGCCGGGACGCCCGGGTCCATAGGGCGATGCCCACGCCGGCTCTCCCGGTTTGGCGTGCTTCCAGAGCACGAAATCGAGCGGATCGTCCTTGGCTTCGTCCACCTCGACCCGGGCGCCGGCGCGCAGCGCTTCGGGGCGCTTCCCCGAGAGTTTTCCATACTCGACAAAGCTCGCCACCCGGTAGTAGACATCGCCGTTCTTTCCGAGGTAGGCATGGCCGCGCCAGAGGAGCCGCTCGATCATGTGCGTCATGACCTCGATGTGCCGGGTGGCGCGCGGCTCGAGATCGGGTTTCCGAACCCCGAGCGCCCGCGCATCCTCGTCCATGAACCCGATGTAACGCTCAGTCAGCGTCCCGATATCCTCGCCCGCCTCGGCGGCGCGCCGGATGATCTTGTCGTCGATGTCGGTGATGTTGCGCACATAGGTGACCTCGTAGTCGAGCGCACGCAAATAGCGGGTCACGACATCAAACACCACCATGACGCGGGCGTGGCCCAGATGGCAGTAGTCATACACCGTCATCCCGCACACGTACAGGCTGACCCGGCCGGCTACCATCGGCGTGAAGGGCTCTTTGGTGCCCGTCAGGGTGTTGTAGATCGTGAGCATCAGGGTTTCTTGATGAGTGCGGCGAACCGCTCACGGCGCGCAAGACAATGGTTGAAGAGCGCCGTGCGCACGTTGCCGAGGTGCCTGAGCCCGGTGGGGCTGGGCGCGAAGCGGGTCTTGATCATGGGCGGGTGCGGGGGGATGTGACATTATAGCCACGGCATCCCTCGAGGCCAGCGTATGGCGACCCTGTTCATCTCCGATCTCCATCTGGATGCGGTGCGTCCCGAGCCGCTCATGCGCTTCCACGCGCTCCTCGCCGGGCCGGCGCGCCGGGCCGAGGCGCTCTACATCCTGGGAGACCTCTTCGAGGCCTGGATTGGCGATGACGACGATCGGCCCCCGCATCCCGAGGTGATCGCCTCGCTCGCCGATCTCTGCGCCACGGGGACACCCGTGTACGTCATGCGCGGCAACCGCGATTTCCTCGTGGGCGCGCGTTTCGAAGCAGAGACCGGGTGCCGGCTGTTACGCGATCCGACCGTGGTGGATCTCTATGGGGAGCCCACCCTGCTCATGCACGGCGATACCCTGTGCACAGAGGACCTCGAATACCAGACCTTCCGCCGGCAGGTGCGCGACCCGAGGTGGCAGTCGGGCTTCCTGGCCCGCCCGCTGGCCGAGCGCGCGGCACTTGCCCAAAAGGCGCGCGAGGGCAGCCGCATGGCGACCCAGGGAAAGGCCGAGGCGATCATGGACGTCACCCAGGAGGCGGTCGTCGAGACGATGCGGGCACACGGCGTCCGGCAGCTCATCCATGGCCACACCCACCGCCCCGCCATCCATCGGCTGGTGCTGCAGAGCGGGGAGGCGCGCCGTATCGTGCTCGGGGATTGGTACGAGACGGACAGCGTGCTGTGCCTGGACGAGCGCGGTCCGACGCTCACCCGGGTCGCCGAGGTCGGCGGCCTGTGCCCCACGATCGCGGTAGGGCGTGCATCGCGCGCCACACCGTGACGGAATGACAACAACGCGCAGGCACGGACGGTTTCCATTGAACCTCGGCCATTGTTTCGCGTATGCCTTAGCGACGATCGGCCGCACGCCCATCCTCACATTGTGATAAGGATAACGGGGGGATTTCCGCAAGAAACGGGAGATTAGAGAATCACCGCGTAACCATCGCCTGATCCTGTTCTGCATGTCTCCAACGTCCCCATGTCCACCGCGCTTCCAGGCACGACGAAAAGAGGCGAGCGCGGGCACGGGGCTCTACAAGTACGAAGAGAGCTCAGTTTCCACGGGTGTGGGCGTGATACCTAGATCGGCGAATGTCAAAGCCCCTTCGCTCACGACGTTATCGCGTTTCATGAGAGCCACTTGATCTCGTGTAACGGGTGGGCTTGGCAAGAACTGGAACAGGGTCGCTTGCAGCTCCCAGAGGAAAAACGGGATAGGCACCAAGAGCCGCCTGCGCTTGAGGTGCCTGATCAGGAGATCGACCAGCGCCCTGTAGCTGTAAACCTTCGGACCGCCAAGCTCGTAGACCTTCTCCCGAGACGATGGCTCGCCCAGGACCTTCACAACAGCCTCGACGACATCACCGACGAAGACCGGCTGCAATCGGGTCGCCCCGCCACCAAAGAGCGGTAGGAGCGGTGAGATCCGTGTGATCGCGGCGAGAGAACGAAAGAGAGCGTCTCCCGGACCAAATAGAACGCTCGGACGGAGGATGGTTGCCTCCTTGAACGCTTCTAACACCGCCGACTCGCCCAGGGCCCGAGCACGGACGTATGCCGATTCGGAATTTGCATCGACACCGATCCCGGAGATGTGCACCAGTCGGCCAACCCCGGCCTGCGCGGCCTCCTGCGCCACGTGACGTGCCCCCTCGACGTGCACTGCCTGGAAGGTCGCGTCGCGTTGCTCGACGTACAGACCAACTGCGTTGACCACAGCCTCGCAATCTTTGATGGCTTGGGCAACCGAGGTTGGGTCTCGCACATCGGCGTATACGGCCTCGATGTTACCTCTTTGAGGCGGCACAGCATCCTTCGGATGGCGCACCGCCACACGCACCGAGGCCCCCTTGACTGCGAGCTGCTCAACGATACGGCGGCCAAGGAATCCCGTTCCGCCGAACACAGTGACGCGACTGGAAACCATAGTGGGGGCGGGCGGCGATGGCCGTGAGCGACTCTCAAGTGGGTAAGTAGCGTCCGCACCCAGACTTCGCCCTCGCGTCAGGTCACTTCGAGCCCGACGTGCCAAGGGAGTCGTCGTGCGCGTTGCGGCTCCGTTGGCCCAGGCGGCCGCTCTCCGTTCCTAGCCGGGCGTGGGGGCGTGTCGCTTCTTGCCCCTTGATCCCCCCCAGGCCGCTTGCTCCATCGCGTCTGCATCGAAGGCCGGGAGCGTCTGGATGCGCCCATAGCCCGGGCTCGCATACCATACCGAGAAGGTGAGCGCCGCCTCTCCACTTGGGGCGTCGATCACATCGACGAAGTCGTACGGACCTTGGGTGTAGTAGACGGCATCAAGGGTGATGCCAAGCGCCTGGAGCTTTGCGTTGGCATCTGTGGTCCGTTCGGTGTGCCTCTGCACCCATTCCGCGTTGAGCGTACCTAGCATTACATACTTCACGGCTTCCTCCACCCGTTGCGGGGCTGCATCTGGCCAATAACAGTAAAGTATAGTTCGGGTTTGTCGCGAGTGGGCGCGTCGCTCTGACGAGAACAAGTTTGAGCCGGCGAGTGGCCTCAGCGTGTACGAGCCGCAGGTAGACCGCGATATGCTTTCTTGGAGCTGATGACTGAAGAAACCGTGTGAGTTGAGGATGATGCTTGTAGCCGCGAGTCTGGCCCGCGAGGACAGCCTGGGCAAGCAGGCCCTCACGCCACAAAGCTACGAGGCCGCTTTGTTAGCTCCTTTTGGGCCGACTGCTTCCATTTAATCCTATAACAGGCCATCTCGTTTCAGCGCGGTTACCAACTTTTCATGTGAAATCGTGGAGGCCTCACGCCTTTCTGCCACAGTGGCAAGGCCCTCGATGTCCTCCACGACCTCTTGGAACTCTGTGAGAGGCACAATCACTGAGGTCTTCTCACCTGTCTCGTAGGTGTCACGTTACCTCATTGCCTCTCATCCGGGGTCATCTCCACGAGCCGCACCCGATCGGCGCGCCGCACGGCGACCTGCTCCTCGGGCCTCTGCGCCTTGGTCTGGCGTTTTTCCCGCAGGGTGAGGGTGATGGCGGCGACGATGGCGACCAGGAGGATCACGGCCGCGATCTCAAAGGGATAGAGGTAATCGGTGTAGAGCGCCCGGCCGAGCTCGCGGGTGTTGCTGTAGCCCGCGGGGTGCTGGACGGCCTCGGCCACCCGCTCGGCGCCGAAGTAGCGCGGGCCGACCGCCAGGATCATCGCGGTGATCATGAGCAATGCCACGGCCACGCCGACCGGCAGAAACCGGGCGAAACCCTCGCGCAAGGGGGTCAGGTTGATGTCGAGCATCATGACCACGAACAGGAACAGCACCATCACGGCGCCGACGTAGACCAGGACCAGCGTGATGGCCAGGAACTCCGCTTCCAGGAGCAGCCACACCCCGGCGCTCGCGAAGAAGGCGAGCACGAGGAACAGCGCCGCGTGCACGGGGTTCTTCACGGTGATGACCAGCGTCCCCGAGGCGACCAGCATCGCGGCGAAGAAATAGAAGACGAGCTGTTCCATCCCGATAAAGCCCTACAAACCTAGCCAAACATCTTTGAAATTTCAGGTGCCTAGACACGCTCGCGCTCCCTACGGGAGGGCACCGAGACACTCCCTCCCCTGTCCGTACTTTCGCGGACGGGGGAGGGCGGGGAGGGGGTTAGACCGACACGTGCTGACCAAGCCCTTTCCTGCCCCGCAACGCCTTTACCCCCCACCCTGACCCTCCCCCGCTTCGCAGGGGAGGGGACCGGAATCTCGCTCCCCTGCTAAACGGAGAGGATGGGGGTGAGAGGATCAAAATCAATGAAACCAAATCTCTTTCAAGACTTTTGCGGAATACGGTCTTCACCCATTGCGTTCAAGAGACTTGAAAATTTCCTCACGTGCCACTTGCTCCGTTCGCTGCCCTTCCCGTATAGCTTCCGCGAGCGCTATATCTTCCAGCACCTCGGCAAACACGTCGTGCAGCAATTCACGTTGCTCCTGAAGTGTTTCAGTAAGTGCTTCTTTGAAGAGTTTCTTGAAGGCGCTTTCGCTTAACCCCGGCGGTGCCATGATAATCGCGCCGCAATCTGTTGAAGTGTGCCCGATGGTAACCAGCGGTAACATGACGACAGGCACCGCACGCTAACCGGGATCCCTGAGATTTCCCTCTTGTCTGATCCGCTTCGGCATGCTGGCACATTATCGCGGGTCCGCGCGGTTACCGATACAGGGCGTCCTTGGCCCGGTCCTCCGCGATCTCCTTCTCGAAGCGGTCGCCCATGGTGAGGAGCTTTTCCTTGGTCACCACGAGGTCGCCGCGCTGCTCGCCGTGGTATTCGAAGAAGCGCGTCTCGACGATGGCGTCGACCGGACAGGATTCCTCGCAGAAACCGCAGTAGATGCACTTGGTGAGATCGATGTCGTAGCGGGTGGTGCGCCTCGTACCGTCGTCGCGCTGCTCGGACTCGATGGTGATGGCCACGGCCGGGCAAACCGCCTCGCAGAGCTTGCAGGCGATGCAGCGTTCCTCGCCGTTCGGATACCGGCGAAGCGCGTGGTGGCCACGGAATCGGGGCGACTGCGGGGTCTTCTCCTCGGGATACTGGACCGTGACCTTGCGGCTGAAGAGCCGGCGGCCGGTGAGGCCCAGGCCCTTGAACAGCTCGGTCAGCAAGAGGCTCTTGAAGTATTGCGCGGGTGCGGTCATGGCCCCCCTATTATCTATCAAAGTTATCTATCAAATCGACAATCGAACCAGGGCGGTACCCCGCCCATCACCAGGAGACCCACCACGACGATCCAGACGATCGTGATGGGGATGAAGACCTTCCAGCCGAGCCGCATGACCTGGTCGTAACGATAGCGTGGAAACGTTGCCCGTAGCCACAGGAACCAGAACAGGAAGAACGAAACCTTGAGGCAGAGCCACACGATCCCGGGCACGAAGGAGAACAAACCCTCCAGGACCGGCACGCCCTGAAACGGCGACAGCCACCCGCCCAGGAACATCACGGCGGCGAGCGCCGAGATCAGGATCATGTTCGCGTACTCGGCGAGGAAGAAAAGCGCGAACGACATACCTGCATATTCCACGTGAAAACCGGCGACGATCTCGGATTCGCCCTCGGCGATGTCGAACGGTGCACGGTTGGTCTCCGCCACCCCGGAAACGAAGTAGATGACGAAGAGCGGCAGGAGCGGCAGCCAGAACCAGTGGAGCAGACCCCCGTCCTGAGCCGCCACGATCTCGCGGAGGTTCAGGCTGCCCGCGGCGATCAAGACACCGACCAGCGCGAAGCCCATGGGGATCTCGTAGGAGACCATCTGCGCGGCCGAGCGCATGGCGCCGAGGAAGGCATATTTCGAGTTGGAGGCCCATCCCGCGATGATGATGCCGTAGACACCCATGGAGGTCATCGCGAGGAGGTAAAGGAGCCCGGCGTCGATGTCCGCCAGGACCCTGAAATCGTCGAAGGGCACGACCGCCCAAGCCGCGAGTGCCGGGGCGAGCGCCAGGATGGGGGCGGCGAGGTACAGGACCCGATTGGCGCCGCTCGGGATGATGACCTCTTTGAGCACCAGCTTGACCACGTCCGCGATCGGCTGGAGCCAGCCGCGCGGGCCGACCCGGTTCGGACCGATGCGCACCTGCATGTAGCCGATCACCTTGCGCTCGGCGAAGGTCAGATAGGCGACCCCGAGCAGCAGCGGCAGCACGATGAGGATGATCTTGAGGAGGATCCAGATGACCGGCTCGGACCCGGTCACCGCGACACCCGTTGCCGCGAACGCCTGATCGATCACGTATCGGCCTTCGTGAGCGACACGGGCCCGGACAGGGTGGCCAGCCGGACTGCGGGTTCGCGCGCCGCCGACAGCATCGCTGCGCCTTCCGGGACGCTAGGATCGAGGGCCACCGGTAATTCGATCACGGCGTCCCCCTGTCGCAACAGTGCGCGCTCGCCGTCGGCCAGTCCCAGGCCCTGCGCCGGGTGGATATGGACGCGGTCGTCGCCCGCGTCTGCGGTGCGCTGCAGGGCTCGGGCCCGGCGTACCAAGGGGTCGAGCCGGTGCATGGGCACGGGTACGATGAGGTCGAGCGCGCCGCTCACCGGTACACCGGCAACCGGTACGTCGGCGAGGGGCAGCCACCGGCCGCCCACTGGGTTGAAACGGTTATCGGGCGTCGCGGTGCCCACGGCGCCGCGCAGTTCCGTCTGGACCTCCTCGATGCCGTCGAATCCTAAGCCGGACAAGCCTAGGGCATTGCCCAATACCCGCAGCACCTTCCAACCGGGCCTGGCCTCACCGAGTGGTGAGACGGCCGCGTCGAACGTCTGCCACTCCCCGGCGGCGTTGACGAAAGTCCCGGCGGTCTCGGCGAAACCTGCGATCGGGAGCAGGGCATGGGCATACTCATCCATGAGCGGGGTGCGATAGCCCGAGAGCGATACCACGAACTCGGCCGCGTGCAGGGCCGAAAGCGCCGCGGCCGGCCGTACCGCGTCCAATTCCGGCTCGATCCCGAAGAGAAGAAAAGACTTCAGGCCGGCTTCCCATAGGGCACCCGCGGCCAGCCCCGGTGTGGGTAGGGCCTGACCCCCGGGCCGGCGGTGAGGCAGGGCGCCCGCGAGCCAGGCACCGGCGCTGTTCGCGGCCTCCGGCAGATAGCCGAGCCGCGCCCCGGATGCTTCGGCGATGAACCCCGCGAGCGCGCGCAGGGCGCTGAACCATGGGTGGGAGACCGCCAAGCTACCGAGGAGCACGAGGCCCGAACCCGCGTCCGCGAGCCGCCCAGCCATCTCCCGGTGCTCGGCCGTAACGATGACCCCGGCCAATGCCTCGGCGACATTCGCCGTGCCCCGCGCCTTCTCGGCCAGCGCCTTCGCGATTCCCGCGAGCGCCGCGACTATGCGGCTCGGCGGGACGATGAGCTTATGTGCGATCCGGTAGTTGAAATCGAAGTCGATGGGGTTCACGACCATCACGGCCGCGCCGCGCATCGCCGCCTTGCGCAACCGGTGGTTGGCGATGGGCTGGTCCTTGCGTGGATGGCTTCCGATGAGGAGCGCGCCATCGACCCGTTCGAGATCGGCGATGGCACAGCCGAGCCAGGGGAAGAGGGGCGCCCGAGAGTCATCGCTGAAATCGAGCTGACGCGGGCGGTGATCGATGTTGTCGGTCCCCAGCGCCCGCGCCAGCTTCTGGAAGAGATAAAGCTCTTCGAGGGTCGCGGCGGGTGAGGCCAGGGCCCCGAGTCGCTCGGCGCCGTGCGACTCGACGGCACGCTTTAGGCCGGCCGCGGCAAGCTCGAAGGCCGTGTCCCACTCCACTTCGCGCCAAGAGCCGTTTTCTTTGATCCGGGGCGCCAGCAGCCGATCCTCGCTGTAGAGCCCCTCGTAGCTGAAGCGGTCGCGGTCCGAGACCCACACCTCGTTGATGCCCTCGTGCTCGCGCGGCACGACCCGTTTCACGCGGCCCTGGAAGATATGGAAGGAGATGTTCGAGCCGATGGCGTCGTGGGGCGCGATGCCGGGCTTCTGCCTGAGCTCCCAGGCGCGCGCCGAGTAGCGGAAGGGCTTCGAGGTGAGCGCCCCGACCGGGCAGAGATCGATCACGTTGCCCGACATCTCCGAGGACACGGCGTTCTCGATGTACGTCCCGATCTCCATGTCCTCGCCGCGCCCAGTGGCGCCCAGCTCCCGGAGCCCCGCGACCTCGTCGCCGAAGCGCACGCAGCGGGTGCAGTGGATGCAGCGCGTCATGTCGGTCTGGATGAGCGGGCCGATGTTCTTGTCCTGCACCACCCGCTTGCCCTCGACATAGCGCGAGACATCGGAGCCATAACCCATGGCCAGGTCCTGCAGCTCGCACTCCCCGCCCTGATCGCAGATCGGGCAGTCGAGGGGGTGGTTGATGAGCAGGAACTCCATGGTCGCCGCCTGCGCCTCCCTGGCGCGCGGCGAGCGGGTGTAGACCTTCATGCCCTCCATGCACGGCGTCGCACAGGCCGGCAGCGGTTTGGGCGCCTTCTCGACCTCGACCAGACACATGCGGCAATTGGCCGCGATCGAGAGCTTCTTGTGATAGCAGAAGCGCGGGATGTAGATGTCCGCCGCGTCGGTCACCTCCATGAGCATGGCGCCCTTCCTGGCCTGTAACACAAGGCCGTCGACCTCGATGGCGACGAGACTCTCGCTCATGCCGCCATGCGGGCACCCACAAGGGGTGCCCCTACAGAGGTGACCAGGCTCTCGCTCATGCCGCCTCGCGCTCCACGCCGTCCATGAGGCTCCGGCCGTGCTCGATGTAGTACTCGAATTCGTGGCGGAAGTGCTTGATGAAGCTCCGCACCGGCATGGCCGCGGCGTCGCCGAACGCGCAGATGGTGCGGCCTTCGATCTTCCTGGCCACATCGTCGAGCTTGTCGAGGTCCTCGGCGCGGCCCCGGCCCTCGACGATGCGCGTCAACATCCGGTACAGCCAGCCCGTGCCTTCCCGGCAGGGGGTACATTGACCGCAGGACTCGGCAAAGTAGAAGCGCGAGATGCGCCGGAGCACCTGCACCATGCAGGTCGTCTGGTCCATGACGATCACCGCGCCCGAGCCCAGCAAGGAGCCGGCCTTGGAAATGGAATCGTAGTCCATGGTGCACGCCATCATGACGATGCCGGGCAAGACCGGCACCGACGAGCCGCCCGGGATCACGGCCTTGAGATTGCGGCCCTTCCACATCCCCCCGGCCAGCGCCAGGAGACCGGGGAAGGGCATGCCCATGGGGACTTCGAAGTTGCCGGGGCGTTGGACGTGCCCGGTCACCGAGAACACCTTGGTGCCGCCGTTCTGGGGCTTGCCGATCTCCAGGAACCAGCGCGCCCCCCTGCGCAGGATGGTCGGGACCGAGGCCAGGGATTCGGTGTTGTTGATCGTGGTCGGGCGGCCGTAGAGGCCGTAGCCGGCGGGGAAGGGGGGTTTGAAACGCGGCAGGCCCTTCTTGCCCTCCAGCGACTCCAGGAGGGCGGTCTCCTCGCCACAGATGTAGGCACCCGCGCCGAGGTGGTTGTAGAGGTCGAAGTCGATGCCCGAGCCCCGGATGTCACGGCCGAGCAGACCGGCCTCGTAGGCCTCCTTCAGGGCCGCCTCGAAGCGCGTCGCGGGCTCGTCCATGAACTCCCCGCGCATGTAGTTGTAGCCGACCTTGGCGCCGATCGCATAGCCCGCGATGGCCATGCCCTCGATGACTGCATGGGGGTTGAAACGCAGGATGTCGCGGTCCTTGCAGGTGCCGGGCTCGCTCTCATCGGAATTGCAGACGATGTAGTGCGGTCCGCTCGGGACCTTGGGCATGAAGCTCCACTTGAGCCCGGTCGGGAATCCGGCGCCGCCACGGCCGCGCAGGCCCGAGGCCTTGACCTCCTCGATGATGACGTCGCGCGGGGTCTTCTCGGCGAGGACCTTCTTCCACGCTTCATAACCGCCGAGCTTGCGGTAGGTGTCCATGCTCCAAGGCCGCTCGTGCCCAAGCGTGGCATAGCAGACCTGATTGAAATGCGGCACCTGATTGAAAGTGGGCATCGTCATGTGAGGCCATCCAGCACCAGGTCGATCTTGGACGGTGTGAGGTCCTCGTAGTACTTATGGTCCACCATCATCATCGGGGCCCCGCAGCAGGCGGCCAGGCACTCCTCTTCGCGCTTCAAATATACCCGGCCGTCGGGCGTGCTCTCGCCGGTCTTGATCCCGAGTTTTTTCTCGACATGTGCGACCAGGGCGTCCGCGCCCCTGAGCCAGCAGGAGAGGTTGGTGCAGACCGAGACGCTGTGGCGGCCGACCGGTTTGGTCTCCAGCATGGAATAGAAGCTCGCGACCTCGTAGACAGCGATGCGCGGCATCCCGAGATAATCCGCGACCTCGTCCATGAGCGCCACGGTGAGATGACCCCCGTTCTCGTGCTGGGCCTCGGTGAGCGCCGCGAGCACCGCCGATTGCTCGCGCTCGGGCGGATACTTGGCGATCCAGTGGTCGATCACCTGTCGGGCGTGATGGGAAAGCCCGCTCACCGGTCGATCTCCCCGAACACGATGTCCATGGTGCCGATGGTCGCGACCACATCGGCGAGCATATGCCCCCGCACCAGTTCGTCCATCCCCGCGAGGTGCGCGAAGCCGGCGGCCCGGACCTTGAGCCGATAGGGCTTGTTGGCCCCGTCCGAGACCAGATAGATCCCGAACTCGCCCTTGGGGTGCTCGACCGCACAATAGACCTCCCCCTCGGGCACGCAATAACCCTCGGTGAAGAGCTTGAAGTGGTGGATGAGGGCCTCCATGTCGGCCTTCATGACCTCGCGTGGCGGCGGCACCAGCTTGTGGTCGGAGACGATCACGGGGCCGGGGTTTTCGCGCAGCCACGCGACGCATTGCTTGATGAGGCGGGCCGACTGGCGCATCTCCTCGATGCGGCAGAGATAACGGTCGTAGCAGTCGCCGTTGACCCCGACCGGGATGTCGAAGTCGAGCCGATCGTAGACCGCGTAGGGTTGCTTCTTGCGGAGGTCCCAGGCGACCCCCGAGCCGCGCAGCATGGGGCCGGTGAAGCCGAGCGCGAGCGCCCGCCCGGGTGTCACCACGGCGATCCCCACGGTGCGCTGTTTCCAGATGCGGTTGTCCGTCAAGAGCGTCTCGTACTCGTCCACGCACGCGGGGAAGCGCTCGGCGAAGTCGTCGATGAAATCGAGGAGCGAGCCGCGGCGGTTGTCGTTCAGCCGTTCCACCTCCTTGTGATTGCGGAAGGTGGAGGGCCGATACTGCGGCATCGTCTCGGGCAGATCGCGGTACACCCCGCCCGGCCGGTAATAGGTGGCGTGCATGCGCGTCCCCGAGACCGCCTCGTAGCAGTCCATGAGGTCCTCGCGCTCCCGGAAACAATAGAGGAACACCGTCATGGCCCCGATGTCGAGGCCGTGCGCCCCGAGCCACATGAGGTGGTTGAGGATACGCGTGATCTCGTCGAACAAGACCCGGATGTACTGGGCGCGAATGGGCGGCTCTGTCCCGAGCAGGCGCTCGATGGCCATCACATAGGCGTGCTCGTTGCACATCATGGAGACGTAGTCGAGCCGATCCATGTAACCAATGCTTTGGTTGTAGGGTTTGCTCTCGGCGAGCTTCTCGGTCGCGCGGTGCAGGAGCCCGATGTGCGGATCGGCGCGCTCGATGACCTCGCCGTCCATCTCGAGGACGAGGCGCAGGACCCCGTGGGCCGCCGGGTGCTGGGGCCCGAAGTTCAAGGTCATGTTGCGGATCTCAGGCATTGGCCTTGGTCCCGGTAGCCCCCCCAGGCACCGGGTAATCGTGGCGGATGACCTTGGGGACGAGCACCCGGTTCTCGATGGTGACGGGCTGATAGATCACCCGTCCCTGCACCGGGTCGTAGCGCACCTCGACATTGCCCTCCAGGGGGAAGTCCTTGCGGAAGGGGTGGCCGATGAAGCCGTAGTCGGTCAGGATGCGGCGCAGATCCGGGTGGCCCTCGAATAGGATCCCGAAGAGGTCAAAGGCCTCGCGCTCGAACCAGTCGGCCGAGGGCCAAAGGTCGACCAGCGACGCGATGCAGGGCGGATCGCCCTCCGCGTAGGCCCTGAGTCTCAGGCGGCGGTTATGGGTCACGGACAGGAGGTGATAGACGACGGCGAACCTTGATCGATCGGGGGGGCCCTCCGTTGCCGTTTCGCGGTACGTCCGGGCGCTGACACCGCGGCTGAAGCCCGAGGTGCTGGCGTCCTCGGTGAGCCAGTCCGCCTGGCCGAAGGCCGAGTAGTCCACGCCGCACACGTCCATGAGTTGCTCAAAGGAGAGCTCGGGATCGTCGCGCAACGCCTTGCACACCTCGACCAAGTCCTCTGCGGCCAGTTCGGCCGTCACCTGGCCGACCGCGATCTTGCAGATGAGCTTGTCGCCGAAGCGCTCAGAAAGGCGCGCGGCCAGCGCTTCCGCGGGGGTCTTCGGGGCGTCCAAGGAGCGACTCCCTCCAGTTGAGAAAGTTGGGCTAGCGCGCGATGGTGTTCGTGCGCCGGATCTTGTTCTGGAGCTGGATCACACCATAGAGGAGTGCCTCGGCGGTGGGCGGACAGCCCGGGACATACACGTCGACCGGCACGATCCGGTCGCACCCACGCACCACCGAATAGGAATAGTGATAATAGCCGCCGCCGTTGGCGCAGGAACCCATCGAGATCACCCAGCGCGGCTCGGCCATCTGGTCATAGACCTTGCGGAGCGCCGGGGCCATCTTGTTGACCAGGGTCCCCGCGACGATCATGACATCCGACTGGCGCGGGCTCGGCCGGAACACCACGCCGAAGCGGTCGAGGTCATAGCGCGCGGCCCCGGCGTGCATCATCTCGACGGCGCAACAGGCGAGCCCGAAGGTCATGGGCCAGAGCGATCCGGTGCGCGCCCAGTTGACGAGGTTGTCGACGGAGGTGGTCACGAAACCCTGATTCAGGTGCCTGGCCTGGTTCGGGTGCGTGGCCTGGTTCAGGTGCTCCGCTATGCCCATGAAACTATGCCCTTTCTCTTATTCCCACTCGAGCGCGCCCTTCTTCCACTCGTACACGAAGCCGATGACGAGCACGCCCAGGAACACCATCATGGCCACGAAGCCGGTCACGCCGATGTCCTCGAGCGCCACCGCCCACGGGAACAGGAAGGCGATCTCCAGATCGAAGATGATGAACAGGATGGCGACGAGGTAGTAGCGGACATTGAACTTCATGCGCGCGTCCTCGAAGGCCTCGAAGCCGCATTCATAGGGCGAATCTTTCTCCGGATAGCCGCGCCTCGGCCCGAGCACGAAGCCGACGGTCAGCGCCACCGCGCCGAAGAGGAGCGCGACGACGATGAAGACCAGTACCGGTACATACTCCGCGAGCATGGGCGATCAGTGTGAAGTTTCTATGAAAATAACGGGTGCCGGGGGGTGCCGACAATGCCTTCCCCGCAGGGGCAGCGATTGTAAGGGATCGCCGGGCCCGTGTGGATAGCCGCCCTGCCGCACGGACCCGGCCCTCCGAGGTGGTGCCGATGGCCGGACTCGAACCGGCACGGCTCGCGCCACTGCCCCCTCAAGACAGCGTGTCTACCAATTCCACCACATCGGCGCACTGCAAAGGGCTAGCTTAGCACTTTTGACGCTTGCGCGCTTGGGCCGCGATGACGGCATGCCGGGTCGCGGGGTCGATGAACGCGCGGGGTGAGGCGCGCGCTCGTGGAGACGACTCGTCGCCTGGTTCCTCGAATGGCCGCGGCCGGGAAATCAAACTAACTTTCATGATTCGATTGACGCAGCGCCCCTGATTATGAAATAATTCAAAAATCGTGGCTTTGGCTGCGAGGTTTTTTGTCGTCTCGGATCTGTATTATTTCACGCTAACTGACGTTCGGGGCCGGCAACCACGTGTGGGCCGGTGATCGGCCGCCGTGACGATTTCGACATTGGACGCGCCTGCGGGGGGCGTGCGCCCCTACGGTCGGCGGTGGCGGCGCCGAACCGCGGCAAGCGGTGGTGCGGCCGTCGGGTGCGGAGATCGGGGCACGGGGTGGGGGAAAAGGGCGGTGCGGCCGTGAATTGCGTGTCCGCCGTAGGGCGTCCGCCCGGATGGGCGCTGCGACAACGTGTCGGCAGAAGATTGCCCCCCTTTGGCGGTTTCGGCATTGGACGCGCTTTTGGGGCGCATGCCGTGTGCCCCTACGGTCGGCGGTGCTAGCGCTAAACTAAGAGGACATAGTTTACCTGGGCGAATCCATGAAAACCATCAACATCCACGAATCCAAGACGCATTTGTCCCGCCTGGTCGAACGGGCCTCGGTTCCGTGTACGACGAGATCCGGGCGGAATTTACAATGCGGAGAAAAGCGGCCTGATGCGCACGCGGAATTGCCCCGAGCTCGAAAAGCGCTCGTGGGGTCAGAAGGCGCTGATCCGTATGGGACCGGCGAACGCGGCGGCGGTTAAAGAAAAGCTGCGTGAGATCCGAGACGTGATTGCGGTCAAGGTTGAGATGCCGCCTAAATAACCGATCCCTCGGACAACGCCCAGGTGATCGCGAACGCCTCGAGAAAATTGATGGCCGGGACACCGCCCGCGACCTGCAGATAATGGCGATCGCGCAGGAGCTGGTCGTAACAGGCGAAGAGCTGGACCAAGCGACGCGGATGGGCGAGGTCCGCGAGGCGCTGTGCGCGATCGCTATTGGACACCCTGCCGGCGCTGGCGCCGGATCTGACGGCGATGAGGTCCCCTACGAGCTTCACGAGCCACAGGAACACCGCCGGCGCATCGAGGGTGGACCAGCGAGCCGCCACCTCGATGGGATCCGCCTGACCCAGTGCCAGGCGCTCCAAATCCCCGAGGAGTTCGTCGCGAAGCCCGAAGTCGCCGCTCTCGTGCGCCGACAACACGGCCAGGGGGGCGTGGTCGTAGAGCGCCAGGAGGGAGCCGAGGTCGTGCGCCTCCGGGAGGCGCGCCCGCAGCCAGGCGCCGGCCGGCTCGGCGGCTACCGGAGGGAAATCCACGCGCTGGCAGCGGCTCTGGACGGTCAAGGGAAGTGATGCCCGGCCCTCGGCGCACAGGGCGAGCACGGTCCGTGGTGGCGGTTCTTCCAGCGTTTTCAACAAGGCGTTGGCGGCCTGGCGGTTCATGGCCTCCGCGGGGTCCACGAGCGCGACCTTGAAGGCACCGAATACGGGTTTGAGAGATACGAAATCCATCAACTCGCGGATCTGATCGACCTTGATGGCCTTGCCCACCGCTTCGGGTGCCACCACCAAGAGCTCCGGGTGATTGCCGGCGTCGTGGAGCGCACAACTCCGGCAGCGGCCGCACGGCGCCCCGTCCGGCAGGGGCGAGGGGCAGAGCAGTGCCGCCGCCAGCCGGCGCGCAAACTCGGAGACGCCCCGCCCGCGGTGGCCGCTCAGCAAGAGCGCATGCGGCATATGGTCCGTATGGCGCGCGGCCCACAGGCGCTCCCACTGCGCCGCCTGCCAGGGGAACGGGGGGCTCATATCGAGAGCCGGGCGAGCTCGTTGCGAATGGCCGCCGCGACCTCATCCACCGGAGGGCTCGCGTCGATCACCCGAATGCGCTTCGGGTCCCGCCGGGCCCGCTCCAAATAGGCCGCCCGGACGGCCTCGAAGAACCCCGGCCCCTCGAGCTCGAAGCGGTCGACCCGCCCGCGCCCGCACGTACGGGCCAGGGCGACGTCGAGGGGGGCATCCAGCAGGATGGTCAGATGTGGATTCAGCCCGCCGTGCACGAAGTCCTCGAGTACCGCGATGCGCGCCGGTGGCATCCCGCGCCCACCACCCTGATAGGCATAGCTCGCGTCGGTAAAGCGATCGCAGACCACCCAGGCCCCGTCCGCCAGCGCGGGCGCGACCACGCGCGCGAGGTGCTCGGCGCGCGCCGCGAACATCAGGAGCAACTCCGTCTCCGCGTCCATGGGCGTCGGCGCCGGCCGCAGCAGGATCTCGCGGATCCCTTCCCCGACCTCGGTCCCGCCCGGTTCACGGGTCTCGACCACCCGAAGACCGGCATCGCGGAGATATCGCGCGATGAGACCCGCCTGGGTGCTCTTGCCGACGCCTTCGATGCCTTCGATGGTGATGAAGACGCTCCGCGGCAACGCGGAACCGGGCCTCTTCATCGTGCCCCCCCCTCTGGAGCGGGAATCGAAATGGGCACGCTACGCCACCTTCATGACTTGGGTCGTGAGCGGCCCCAACCTCTCGACCGCGAGCCGCACGTATTCCAGGTGCAGTTCGACACCGATATAATTTCGTCCGGTTTGCTCACACACGAGACCCACCGTACCGGATCCGAAGAAAGGATCCAGAACGTAATCACCTGCAAGGGTAGAAGCGAGAATGCAGGGCCTGATGAGCGCGGGTGGAAAGGTCGCTGCGCGGGGTGGGGAGAGAGGCTGGGTGCTCACGTTCCAAACGGAGCGTTTGTTGCGGCCGTTTACTTCACGGATCGAGGATCGATCATAGTAATATTGTTCGTTCTTGCTGAGCAAGAACAAGTACTCGTGGGCGCGGGTCGGACGGTCCTTGACGCTCTCGGGCATGGCGTTCGGTTTGTGCCAGATGATGTCGCTGCGCAAATACCATCCGTCCTCCTGAAGCCGGAAAGCGAGTCGCCAAGGGATGCCGAGCAGGTCTTTGGGCTTCAGACCTTCAGGGGTATCCGGGCGAACGTCCATGGCCCGCGCGGCATTCTTCTTGTCGGGGGCACGCCACCCGCGATTCCCGCTCGTGTAGCCATCCCCGATATTGAGCCAAAGCGTTCCATCGACTTTTAGAACACGTTTAACCTCCGCGAAGATGGCAACCAAACGATTGAGGAACTGCGCCAGGGTCTCCTCGAGCCCGATCTGGCCCGAGAGCTTGTAGTCCCGCAGTCCCCAGTAAGGAGGCGAAGTGATCACCGACTGGACGCTCTTGTCCGGTAACCGGCCGAGCACCACACGAGCATCGCCTTCGATAATGCACGAGCAATCGATCTCGAGTGGCTCGGAAGGCACCACCCTGGATTGCTTCACGCACGTCTCCGGCATAGGCAGTCGTGCTGGTCTATATTACCGACGTTGGCTTCGGTATCATCTTTGAGTCCTGGCGCTCTGATACGCCGCCACCGCCCTATTATGCTCTTCGAGCGTGGTGGAGAAGTGGTGGTGGCCATCGCCCTTGGCCACGAAGTAGAGGGTGTCGCCCCCGGCCGGATGGAAGGCCGCGTGGAGCGACGCCTCGCCGGGCATCGCGATCGGGGTCGGGGGCAGGCCGGCGTGACGGTAGGTGTTGTAGGGGCTTTCGATCTCGAGGTGGCTGCGCCGGAGATCGCCGTCGAAACCGGCACCGAGCGCGTAGATCACCGAGGGATCGGCCTGGAGCGGCATGCCCCGTTCGAGACGGCGCACGAACACCCCGGCGATCACCGGCCGTTCGGCGGCGGCCGCGGTTTCCTTTTCGATGATCGACGCCATGACGAGGGCCTCGTAGGGCCTTCGATACGGTAGGTCTGGGGCCCGACGCGCCCAGGCGCGGGCGAGCTTCCGGTCCATGCGCTTCTCGGCCATCCGCAGGATCGCGATATCGGTCGTCCCGGCGGGGAAACGGTAGGTATCGGGGTAAAACCGCCCTTCCGGGTCTCTTGCATCCGCGTAGAGACGCGCTGTTGCCTCGGCACGGCTCAGGCCATCGAGCGTCTGTTTCACTTTTGGATGACCGGCGAGCGCCGCGCAGACGGCATCGAAGCTCCAACCTTCGATGAGGGTCAAGCGATGCTGCACCACGCGCCCCTCTATCATGTGGTCGAGGAGGCGGCGCGGCGTGAGGCCTTGTGTGAGCGCATACTCGCCCGCCTGTATGCGGCCGGCCTTGCCCGAGAGGCGTGCCGCGATGACGAGATACCCGGGCCCCATGAGGATGTCGGCCAGGGCCAGATCGCGGGAGATCGACCCGATGCTCGCGCCCGGTACCACGGTGTAATCGACGCTGGTGCCTGCGAGTTGCAGCGGTCGGTCCAAGTGTTCTTGCAGCCCCGTCCAGAACCGGGCGCCACCAACGCAGAGCCCGATGAGGAGGAGCGCGACGAGGATCGCCCGGCGTCCCGGTCCCGCCACCTCAGGCCCCCCCGATGGCGTCGGGCCCCATCGCTGCCGTCACCCGAGCCAACAGATCGCAAGGCGCGTAGCGGCGTGTCCCTTCGCCCCGCAACTCGCGGATGGGCCAGACGCCCACGAGGCTGTTGCACACGAAGGCGCCCTCCGCGGTATACATCTCGGCGAGGTCCAGCGCCCGGATCTCCGTCTCCAGGCCGATGCGCGCCGCCGCCTCGATGCAAAGCCCGCGCATGATCCCGCGGACGCCGCACTCGGACAGATCCGGGGTCACGAGCCGCCCGGCGCCGCCCAGGAACAGGTTGGTCATAGTGCCCTCGATCACGCGACCTCCGGTATCCAGCATCAGGCCCTCATGGACGTCGGGATCGGCCCATTCGCGGCGTGCGAGGACCTGTTCCAAGCGGTTCAAGTGCTTGATGCCGGCCAAGACGGGGTTGCGCGAGAGGCGCGTGGCGCACACCCGCGCGACGATGCCGCTCCGGTACAGGGCCGGTGGATAGGGCCGCCAGGGATACCGCGCGAAGATCCGGCTGGGCTTTGCAGGGTCGGGGGGACGGAAGCCCCGACCGCCCACGCCGCGCGTGACGATGAGCTTCAGCACCCCGAGATCGACGCCCGCACGGAGTAGGTCGAGGTCCGCGCTGAGCAGCGTGTCCTCCGGGCAAGCCATTCCGAGGCGCGCACAACCGAGCCTCAGGCGTTCGAGATGGCGGTCCCAGTGGCGGGCTCCTCCGGCGATGATCGGGAGGGTCTCGAACAGACCGTCCCCGTAGTGCAGTCCACGGTCGGCGACGGACACGGCCCGCGCCGGCCGGCCGTCGATGAGGACGAGGTCCGGCTCCGGTGACGATGCGTGCGTCAAGCGCTCTGCTCAGATCCTCCGAAAGACGAGCGTACCATTCGTACCCCCGAAGCCGAAGGAGTTCGAGAGCACGGTGTCGATCCTCATCCGCCGGGCCTCGTTCGGGACATAGTCGAGATTGCATTCGGGGTCGGGGGTCATGAGGTTGATGGTGGGCGGCGCCACCTGGTCGCGGATCGCGAGGATCGAGAAGATGGCCTCGACCCCACCGGCGGCGCCGAGCATATGCCCAACCATGGACTTGGTGGAGCTCATGGCGATCTGGCAGGCATGATCGCCGAAGACCCGCTTCACGGCCTCGGTCTCGGCCTTGTCGCCGGCCGGGGTGGAGGTCCCGTGGGCGTTGATGTAATCGACCGCCTCGGGCTCGATACCGGCGTCCCGCAGCGCGTGCACCATGCAGCGCTCGGCGCCCTCCCCACCGGGCGAGGGGGCGGTCATGTGGTAGGCGTCGGCACTGAGCCCATAGCCCGCGAGCTCGGCATAGATCGCCGCCCCGCGCCGCTTGGCGTGCTCCAGGGCCTCCAGGACCACGACACCCGCGCCGTCCGCCAGCACGAAGCCGTCGCGGTCCCGATCCCACGGCCGGCTCGCGGTCGCGGGGTCGTCGTTGCGCGTCGAGAGGGCGCGCGCCGCGGCAAAGCCGCCGAGACCCGTGGGCGTGGTCGCCATCTCGGAACCCCCGGCAATCATGACGTCCGCGACCCCGCGCTCGATCATGCGCGCCGCCTCGCCGATGCAATGGGTCCCGGTGGAACAGGCGCTCACGATACCGAAATTGGGGCCGCGCAGCCCGTACTTGATCGACAGGTTGCCCGAGGTCATGTTGATGATGTTGCTCGGGATGTAGAAGGGCGAGATCTTCCTCGGGCCGCCCGCCTCATAGGTCACGCGCGTCTCTTCGATGCCCGAGAGCCCCCCGATCCCGGAACCGATGATGACCCCTATGCGATCGGCCTCGCCCTCGGTGACCTCGATACCGGCGTCCTGGAAGGCCTGGATGCCGGCGGCCATCCCGAAGTGCATGAAGGGGTCCATCTTGCGCGCGTCCTTCGGCGACAGATAATCGGTGATCTCGAACCCCCGGATCTCGCCACCGATGCGCACCGTGAACGCCGATGCGTCGAACAGGGTGATGGGGCCGATCCCACTCTTCCCGGCCACGATATTGGCCCACGCCTCGGGCACGGTATTGCCGACCGGGCAGAGCATCCCGACCCCGGTCACCACCACGCGACGCCTCTCGACCGTATTCATCGTTCCATCTCGACTCAAAAACAAAGGCCGCGGAACGCGGCCTTGTGCCGGGAACCCCTGGGATCCTAGGCGGCTACATGCACCGACACATAATCGATGGCCTGTTGCACGGTCGTGATCTTCTCGGCGTCCTCGTCGGGGATCTCGGTCTTGAATTCTTCTTCCAGCGCCATGACGAGTTCTACGGTGTCCAGTGAATCGGCACCGAGGTCGTCCACGAACGAGGCTTCATTGGTCACCTCGTCTTCTTTCACCCCCAGCTGCTCGACCACGATCTTCTTGACACGTTCTTCTATGCTACTCATAGGCCAAAGGTCCTCCCGGATTCCGATTGCCGCTGTGTGCGCGGCGCCGGTTAGTGTAGTGGAAAAGCGCCAACTTGCAAGCCGGCCGGGCTCGCGCCCCTGCCTGGCGATGCACATGCAAGCTATTGATAAAACAGACTCTCTATCTTAGTAGTCTGTCAAGAAGATTCAAACAGGCACGTCCACTTCGAATTAACGGTGCCTACTAGGACATGTACATCCCGCCGTTCAGGTGCAGGGTGTGGCCGGTGATGTAGGCGGCCTCACGCGAGGCCAGGAAGGCGACCGCGGCGGCGACCTCGGCGGCCGTGCCCAGCCGTCCCAGGGGGATGTTGCGGAGCAACTCCGCGCGCCACTCCTCGGTGAGCCCGCGGGTCATGTCGGTATCGATGAACCCCGGCGCCACGGCGTTGACGGTGATCCCGCGTGAGGCGACCTCACGGGCCAGGGCCCTGGTGAAGCCGATCGTACCGGCCTTGGCGGCGGCGTAGTTGCACTGACCGGGGTTGCCGATCGCCCCCACCACCGAGGTGACGTTGATGATGCGGCCGAAGCGCGCCTTCATCATGGCGCGCAGACAGGCCTTGGTCAGGCGGTAGACGCCACCGAGGTTGACATCGATGCAGCGCTGCCATTCGTCTTCGCTCATGCGCAGGAGCAGGTTGTCATAGGTGGCCCCGGCGTTGTTGACGAGCACCGCCGGCAGGCTTCCCGCCTGGCTCAGGTCGGCCAAGAGCGCCTCGACGCCGGCACGCTCCGCGATGTCCACCACATAGGCTCGAGCGTAGAGGCCATGCTCCCGAAACGCCGCCTGGATCGCAGCGACCCCGGCCCCCGAGGTCGCCGTACCGACGACGGCATAGCCGCGGCGGCCGAGCTCCAGCGCGACGGCCCGGCCGATCCCGCGGCTCGCGCCGGTGACGAGCGCGGTCTTTGCGGCGTCCTGATTCATCTGACCTCCGCGAGCGCGTTCTCCAGGTCCTTGGGAGTGTCGGTGACGAAGGTCTTGAGTCGCGGTTCGATGCGCTTGCAGAGTCCCGCGAGGACCCGGCCCGGGCCACATTCGACCGCCGCATCGACCCCTTCCCTGCACAGGCGCCGGATCACCTCCACCCAGCGCACGGGTTTGAACAGTTGCTCGGACAAAACCCGTGCGATCTCCCCGGGGTCCCCATGGCTGCACACATCGGCGTTGTGGACGACCCGGATGGCAGGCGCCTCGATCCGGACCGTTTGCAGGCGCTCTTTGAGCCGAAGCGCCGCGGGCCTCATGAGCGCGCAATGCGAAGGCACGCTCACCGGCAGCACCAGGGCCCGCCGCGCCCCGAGGTCCTTGGCGCGCAGGATGGCGGCCTCGACGGCGCTCGTGTCCCCCGCGATCACCACCTGGGCCGGGGCATTGAAGTTGGCGCAAGACACGACCTCGCCAACCCCCGCACCGTCGCAGGCACGGGCGACCGCCGCATCGTCGAGGCCCAGGATGGCGGCCATCTTCCCGGCGCCGGGCGGCACGGCCTCTTGCATATAACGCCCGCGGTCGGCGACCAGGGTCACGGCTTCCCGAAACGGCAAGGCGCCGGCGCACACCAGCGCGGTGTATTCCCCGAGGCTGTGGCCCGCGACGAAGGACGGCCGCGCACCCCCCTCGGCCGTCCAGACCCGCCACACCGCCACCCCGGCCCCGAGCAGGGCCGGCTGGGCGTTCTCGGTCCGATCCAGGGCCTCGGCCGGCCCGCGCTGGACCAGCGCCCAGAGGTCATAGCCCAGGGCCTCGGAGGCCTCCGCAAAGGTGTCGCGGATTGCGGGGTACGACTCGGCCAGGTCTTTCAACATGCCGACCGACTGGGACCCCTGTCCCGGAAACACGAAGCCCCCTACCATCCAAACCGCCGCATCAATAGCGCACCAGGGCCGAGCCCCAGGTGAAGCCCCCGCCGAAGGCCTCGAGGAGCAGGAGCTCGCCGCGTCGGATACGCCCGTCGCGGACGGCGCAATCGAGGGCCAGCGGCACCGAGGCGGCGGAGGTGTTGGCATGGTCCTCGACGGTCAGGACCACGCGGCTCATGGGCAGATCGAGCTTCTTCGCCGTCGCGGCGATGATGCGGGTATTGGCCTGATGGGGCACGAGCCAGTCGATGTCCGTCTTGGCGAGCCGGTTGGCCGTGAGCGTCTCGTCGACGATGCGATCCAGGGTCTTGACCGCGGCCTTGAAGACGTCGCTGCCCGCCATCTTGATATAGCCAGATCCGGCTTCGTTACACCGTCGCGAAATGCCGGACGGTACGTTGAGGAGGCTTTGATAGCGGCCGTCGGCGTGCAGGTGCGTGCTCACGATGCCCGGGCCCTCGGCCGCCTCGATCACGACCGCGCCGGCGCCATCGCCGAACAAGACGCAGGTGCTCCGATCGCTCCAGTCCACGATACGGGAAAAGGTCTCGGCGCCCACCACCAAGGCCCGGTCTACGGAACCGGTGCGGATGAACTTGTCGGCGATATCGAGGGCATAGATGAAACCCGTGCACACCGCCTGGATGTCGAAGGCCGGCCCATCGTGGATGTCCAGGCGTTCCTGCAGGAGACAAGCGGTGCTAGGGAAGATCAGGTCCGGCGTCGCGGTCCCGACCACCACGAGGTCGATGTCGCCCGGACCCGCCCCGGCGGCTTCGAGCGCCCGGCGCGAGGCGTGCTCGGCCAGATCGCAGGTGGTCTCGCCCTCGGCGGCGATATGGCGCTGGCGCACACCGGTGCGATCGACGATCCACTCGTCGGTCGTGTCCACCATGCGCGCCAGATCGGCGTTGGTCAGGACGCGCTCCGGGAGATAGCCCCCCGTGCCCGCGATGCGGGCATACCTCAAACCGCCCGCCTCTCGTCGAAGATCACCTGCAGCTCCCCGCTGATGCGCCCGGGGACGCCCTTCTTGACCTCCAGCATGGCCTCTTCGATGGCGTTGACGAAGGACACGGCATCGGCGCCGCCGTGGCTCTTGATGACGATCCCGCGCAGACCGAGGAGGCTGGCGCCGTTGTATTGCCTGGGATCGAGGCGCTCCATGACGGCCCGCAGCACCGGTTTCGAGACCCAGGCGGCGAGGCGGGACAGGGGCGTCTTCAGGAACTCGTCCCTGGCGAAGCGCATGAGCATGCGCGCCACGCCCTCGCTGGCCTTGAGCGCGATGTTGCCGACGAAGCCGTCGCACACGATGACGTCCACCGCGCCTTCATAGATGTCGTCGCCCTCCACGAAGCCGACGTAGTTCAGGTTGCTCCGGGCGAGCAGCGCCGCGGCGCCCTTGACCTGGTCGTGGCCCTTGATCTCCTCGACCCCGACATTGAGGAGTGCGACGCTGGGCGCCGGTTTGTTGTCGACCGCGCTGGTCAAGGCCACGCCCATCAGCGCGAACTGCAGGAGCTGCTCGGGGCTCGAATCGACGTTGGCGCCGAGGTCGAGGACATGGGAGTGGCCGCGGGTCGCGGGCATCGCCGAGCAGATCGCCGGGCGCTCGATGCCGGGCAGCATCTTGAGGACGAAGCGCGCCGTGGCCATGAGGGCCCCGGTGTTCCCGGCGCTCACGCAGGCATCGGCCGCGCCCCCCTTCACCAGATCGATGGCGACGCGCATGGAGGAGTCCTTCTTGGTGCGCAGGGCCTGGGAGGGCGCCTCGTTCATGCCCACCTCCTGGCTCGCATGGCGGATCGCGAGGCGATCGCTCCGCACCCCGTTGTGGGATGCCAGCACCTTCTCCAGCGCCTCTTCCCGGCCCACCAGGGTCAGGTGCAGATCGGGGTGCCGGCGGAGCGCCGCGACGGCGGCCGGGACCACCGTAGCGGGCCCATGGTCACCACCCATCGCGTCGAGGGCGATGCGCATCGATGCCCGCGGTGCGGCGTTAACCCTCTGCCTCTTCGCTCTTGACCTTTACGACCAGCGCCCGGCGGCCACGGTAGTAACCCGTCGGGCTGATGTGGTGACGGCGGTGGACCTCCCCGGTGGTCGGTTCTATCGAGATCGCGGCCGCGGCGAGGCGGTCGTGAGACCTGCGCATGTCCCGTCGCGAAGACGACTTTCGATTCTGCTGTACAGCCATGATTCGTTCCTCAGAAGTTCCCAATGTCCCAAGCGCCCATGTCCCAAGCGCCAATGTCCTTACCGCACTACGGGGCCCGCTCAGCCGGCGGGCCTGCGGATACGCGACAATGCCGCGAACGGTTTCAGTGGCGTCTCGGACGGCGCACCGTCCCCCAGGTACCGGCACCACACGCCGACGGGACAGTCCTCATGCATCGGTGCCATGGGGAGCGCGAGCATGAGCTCATCCTCGACCAGATCCGCGAGCGATATCGTATCGCCCAAGAGCGGCACGGCGTCGTAGCCGTCGGGCGGCGGTGCCGGCGCAGCGGCATCCGCATCGGTAAAGGCCAGGCGCAGGGGCGTGGCGATCGCGATCTCCATGGCCTCCAGGCAGCGCTGGCAGGGCACCGGGAGCCGCGCCGTGACGTGGCCGACGGCCAACTCCCGACCCTGCTCGTCCCTCTGAAAGCGCACGTCGATGAAGACCGTCCCCTCCCCACAGCAGAGGCTGGCTCTGAGCCGTTCCATGCGCGCCAGGGACAAGTGCCCGCTCAAACGCCCCTCCCGCTCCGCGAGGTACCGCGAATCGATGCGTTCGGGAAGCCCCGCTACCCGTGCCACGGCCGCATTATAGGGCAAGGTGCCAGGGGTGGAAAACGGGCGCCCATGCCGCGGCCAAAGCGGGCTTGCAGGGCCTCGCCCGCCGTCTCGTCGGTCTGGCCCGGCAGGCCACGGGAGCGGCGCACCGACGAGGAGATCGTGGCTTACCTCAACGCCGCATTGGAAGAAGGCGAACCAACGCTATTCCTGGTGGCGCTCGGCCTCGGCAACGTCGCGCGGGCGCGGGGCCTGACGGAAGTATGGACAGTACTTGCGTGCGGCGCTAGTATCTTCGGATGATTGTGAACTTCCATGACGATGAAACGCGAAAGGTGTGGGAGGGGGAGTTTTCCCGCAAGCTTCCGAACCAAATTCAGGCCGTGGCGCGGCGCAAACTCAGAATGATTAGCAATGCTCGCCGTCTCGATGACCCGCGTATCCCGCGCCAGAATCGGCTGGAAAAGCTCTCGGGTAACCGGGACGGACAATGGAGTATACGTATCAACGATCAATGGCGCGTGTGTTTCGCCTGGCATGATGGCAACGCTGAGCGGGTAGAAATCTGCGACTATCACTGAGAGGTTATGACAATGGAAAGATTGCCGAATATCCACCCTGGTGAAGTACTGCGGGAAGAGTTCCTGATCCCCTTGGGCATAAGCCAATACCGTTTGGCGAAGGCGATTGGCGTGCCGGAGGCACGTATTTCCGCGATCTGTGCTGGAAAGCGGGCGATCACGGCGGATACGGCGCTCCGGCTTTCCCGTTTTTTCGGCACCAGTGCTGGCTTCTGGTTGGGTCTACAGGCCGATTATGACTTGGAAGAAGCCGGGCAGGCAGCGGGTGATGCCCTATCCCGTATCACGCGCTTCGACTCGGAAGCCGCTCACACCTGAACCAGTTCCCAGGGCGGGTTAGCGGCTTCATCGCGTAACCCGCCGTTCGCGATCCGGGCCGTCACTCCAACTCCCATGCACGGACATCCGCGGGGGCTGCCCATTCCACCTAGCTGTAGAGCGGATGCCCGCAGGGCGATCCGCCGCACGGGCCGCCGAGGGCCGGGCCGCCGGCCGCTTACGCGTGCGGCTGGTGCTCGATACCAATACGGCCGTTTCGGGGCTGTTATGGCACGGCACGCCCGGACAACTGATCGGTGCCGCGGAAGCGGGCAGGGTTGAACTGGTTACGAGCACGCCCTTGCTGGTGGAACTGAAGGGCGTGCTTTGCCGGCCGAAGTTTGCGAAGCGACTCGCCGCCCGCGGCCTGTCGGCGCAAGACATTTTCGACGGTTATGCGGCGCTCGCCACACTTGTGAAGGCGGCCGTCATCAGGATCGCCTTTTGAGCATGCGTTACCGCGAGGCCTGACACCGTCAGTCATGGGGCCTTCAATGCTCGTCGGGGGCCCGTTGACCTTTCCGCGGCCGCCGAATGCGCCCATCAGGCGCAGGATCGATTCGATGTCGGGTTTATCCCGATCTCGAGCGCCCCGAGCCCAGGGCCGCGATGAGCCGCTGCTGGATGCCCCCGAAACCCCCGTTGCTCATCACCACTACCTGGTCGCC
>JBOIDT010000021.1:0-30801 GCA_050740755.1 Gammaproteobacteria bacterium | reverse complement strand
CAGGCGATCTCGGTCGTGACCTATGCTGAGTTGATGTTCGGCGTGCGGCGCTCGCCTAACCTGAAGATCAACCGGGCCGTGGTCGATGCCTTTCTTCGGCATGTGTCCGTGCTTGACTGGAACCGGGACGCCGCAGATGCCTACGCCGAATTAAGAGCTGCGCTGGAAGCCAAGGGGCAGCCGATCGGCAACATGGATCTGCTCATCGCCGCGCACGCGCGCAGCTTGCGGGCGGTGCTTGTGACGAATAACGAACGCCATCACGGGCGGATACCGGGATTGAAGATCGAGAACTGGGCAAAGCCGTAAGGGCAAACGCAGGCGGCCGGTGTAAAGGAGCAGGACGAGATGGACATCGAGGTGAGAGGCGGCGTGATCCAATTGCGGCCGCGCGGGCCCGAGCCCAGCCTGGACGGGCTGCTGCTCGGCATAACGCCGGAAAATCTTCACAGCGCGATGGACTTCGGCCGGCCAGAAGGGCGCGAGGCATGGTGAAACGCTATGTGCCGGAACGCGGCGATGTGGTGTGGCTGAACTTTACGCCCCAGGCCGGCCACGAGCAGGCCGGTCATCGTCCAGCCCTAGCGGTGGTCTAGCGAGGCTCCGCCTCGGCTTGACACACTTGCACAGGGGCATAGGATCCCCGAACGATGGTCAAATCCCTCCAGATTCAAGCCGACTGGGACGACGACGCCACGGTCTGGCTCGCTATCAGCGACGATGTCCCGGGCTTGGCCACCGAAGCCGAGACGCTCGAGCAACTCATCGAAAAGCTGAAGATCATGGTACCGGAGTTGCTGGACTCGAATGGCTACCCGGGTGATGACGAATCAGCCGTTCCCTTCGAGGTCGTTACCAAGCGCGCTTCCGCCGCGCCCCGCCGCATCTGATGGCGGATTACGCGCCTCGGCTCAAGGAAATCCTTCGATCTCACGGCTACCGCTTCGACCGGCACGGGAAAGGCGATCACGAAATCGGCTTCCAGCGCGATCTCGGGCCGCCACTTTGCGGTGGATGGGAAGATCAAGTCCCGGCATACCGCCAACGCCGTCCTCAAGCAGGCGTGCATCGAGAAGCACTTCCGAGCCGGGCTCGTCGCCCGGTGTCCGCCAATAATGGGCGCGACCGGCCGGTCGACCTATCGCCTCCGACCGGGGCTTGAGTAGCGCCTTCCAAGTCCTATAATGCTGCAATGCGGTAGCGGCGCCACCCGCGCGAGGCGAGGGCGAAGACGCCTGTTACGCCGCGACCGAGGAGGCAGCCATGAGCGTTCACAAGATCCTGGAGACCAGCCTGGAAGTCCGGGGCGAGATGACACCGGACTACGAGTCGATCCTGACACCGGAGGCCCTGGTGTTCGTCGAGGAGCTGGTGCGCAGATTCGGACCCAGGCGCAAGGAGCTCCTCGCGATCCGCCGCCGGCGCCAGGAGTTCTTCGATCGCGGCGGCCTGCCCGATTTCCTGCCCGAGACCCGGTATGTCCGCGAGGGTGACTGGAACGTCGCGCCCATCCCGCCGGACCTCGTGGACCGCCGGGTCGAGATCACGGGTCCCGTGGACCGCAAGATGATCATCAACGCCCTCAACTCCGGCGCCAACACCTTCATGGCGGACTTCGAGGACTCTTCCAGCCCGACCTGGGAGCAGATGATGGATGGCCAGGTCAATCTCAGGGATGCCATCGCCGGCACCATCGAGTACACCGGGCCGGACGGCAAGGCCTACCGCCTGAACGACGGCCGGCTCGCGACCCTCATCGTCAGGCCGCGCGGCTGGCACATGAAGGAAAAGAACGTGATCCTGGACGACGAGCCGATCCCGGCGAGCCTTTTCGATTTCGGCCTGTATTTCTTCCACAACGCCAAGCGGCTCATCCACGAGGGCACGGCACCGTATTTTTATCTGCCCAAGATGGAGAGCCGCAAAGAGGCGCGCCTGTGGAACGCGGTGTTTCTGTATTCCCAGGACGCGCTCGGGATCTTGAGGGGCACGATCCGCGCGACGGCCCTCATCGAGACGCTCACCTCCGCCTTCGAGATGCACGAGTTCCTCTATGAGCTCCGCGAGCACGCGGGCGGGCTCAACTGCGGGCGCTGGGATTACATCTTCAGCTTCATCAAATGCCTGCGCAACCATCCCGATTACGTGCTGCCGGACCGCAGCCGATTGACCATGACCCAGCATTTCCTGCGGTCCTATTCGCGGCTCTTGGTGCAGACCTGCCATCGCCGCGGGATCCACGCGATGGGCGGGATGGCCGCAGAGATCCCCATCAAAGAGGACGAGCTGGCCAACGAGGCGGCCTTGGACAAGGTGCGGGCCGACAAGGAGCGCGAGGTCCGGGACGGACACGACGGCACCTGGGTCGCTCATCCCCTGCTCGCGCCGATCGCGAAACGGGTATTCGACCGATACATGCCGGGGCCGCACCAGATCCACAACCTCCGCGAGGACGTCCACACCACCGCCGCCGATCTATTGACCCTGCCCGAGGGCACCATCACCTTGAACGGATTGCGGCATAACGTGAGCGCCGCGCTACGCTACACCGACTCCTGGCTCTGCGGCCGGGGCGCGGTCCCCATCGCCCATTTGATGGAAGATGCGGCCACCGCCGAGATCTCGCGGGCCCAGCTATGGCAGTGGATCCGCTATCCCAAGGGCGTCCTAGAGGACGGTCGCAAGATCACGAAAGAGTTGTTCCGCGAGACCCTCGCAGAGGAGATGGCCGCATTGCGCAGGGAGATCGGAGAGGCCGAGTTTCTGGCGCGCAAGTTCAAAGAAGCGGGCGCGCTCCTGGACCGCCTGGTCACGACCACCAAGCTGCCCGCGTTCCTGACCGTGGAGGCATACGGGTTGATCTAGGGCCACCGTCGGTTGTCCACTGCGATGCCTGCCAAGCTGCTCAAACCGATCGGGCGCGTCTTGCTGCGTATCTTGTTCCGGGTGCGGGTCGTGGGCGGGCTCGGCCCCGTCCGGCTCGGTGGGCACGGGACCGAGCGCCTGCTCATCATCGCCAACCACGAGTCGTTCCTGGACGGCGTCATCCTCGCGCTGTTCCTCCCCGCGGATCCGGTGTTCGTGGTGCACACCTACGTGGCCGAGAACCGCTGGTTTCGCCTCGGACTGCGCCTGGTCGATTATCTGACCCTGGACCCGACGAGCCCGCTGGCCATGCGACACGTGGTCAGGCTGCTCGAATCGGGACGGCCCGTCCTGATCTTCCCCGAAGGCCGGATCACGACCACCGGTAGCCTCATGAAGGTCTACGACGGCCCGGCCTTCGCGGCCGTCAAGACCCACGCCGCCATCGTCCCGGTGCGACTGGACGGCGCCGGGCGCTCGTATTTCGGGCGGATCGCGGGGCGCCATCCGCGCCGGCTCCTGCCCCGCATCACGGTCACGATCCTTCCGGCGACTCGCCTTTCCCCGAGCACCGCCGCCTCGCCCAGGCTGCGGAGGCGCGCGGCCGGGGAGGGCATGCGCGGGATCATGCAAGCCATGATCTTCGCCTCCGAGCCCAAGCAGACGCTCTACACCGGCCTGCTCGACGCACTTAGGGTCCAGGGCCGCCAGCGGCTTTTGGCCGAAGACGTACGCGGCATCGAGTACAGCTACGGCCGCTTGCTCATGGAGACGCTCCTGCTCGGGCGGGTGGCGGCGCGCCTCGGCGAGCCGGGCGAGGGTATCGGGCTCCTGCTGCCGAACCTGGTCGCGACCGTGACCCTGGTCATCGGTCTCGGGGTGTTCCGGCGCGTTCCGGCGATGCTGAACTACACCGCCGGCCGCGAGGGCTTGAAGCACGCCTGCCGGGTCGCGCACATCCGCACCGTCATCACCTCGCGCGCCTTCGTGGCGACGGCCAGGCTGCAGGCCACCGTCGCCGCGCTCGATCCCGTGCGAGTGTGCTATCTCGAGGATCTCGTTGCGCTCTCGCGGCCGCTCGACAAGCTCTGGCTCCTCGGGTACGCGTTATGGCTGCCGCGCACGCTCGGCCGCGACGTCGCGCCCGAGGACCCGGCCGTCGTCCTCTTCACCTCGGGCTCCGAGGCCAGGCCCAAGGGCGTGGTGCTCTCGCACCGCGCGCTCCTCTCCAACATCGCCCAGGTCCGGGCCGTGATCGACTTCGGGGCCGAGGACAAGATCTTCAACGCCCTTCCGGTGTTCCATTCCTTCGGCCTGACCATCGGGGCGTTGTTGCCGCTGGTCACCGGGACCCGCATCTTCATCTACCCGAGCCCGCTCCACTACCGGGTCATCCCGGAGCTGGTCTATGACCGCGGCTGCACCGTGTTGCTCGGCACCCCGACCTTCCTGCAGAACTACGCCCGCTTCGCCCATCCCTACGATTTCCACCGCCTGCGCTACGTGATCGCCGGCGCCGAGCGGCTCGGCGAGGCGGTGCGCGCCGCCTGGTTCGAGCGCTTCGGGATCCGGGTGCTCGAGGGCTATGGCGCGACGGAGACCGCCCCGGTGCTCGCCATCAACACGCCCATGGCCTACCGCGGCGGGACGGTGGGCCAACTCCTCCCGGGCATCGAGGCGCGCATCGAACCGATCCCCGGGATCGATCGCGGCGGCGAGCTGCACGTGCGGGGCCCCAACCTGATGTCCGGTTATTACCGTGACGCGGCGCCCGGGGTGCTCGACCCGCCTTGCTCCGACCTCGGCTCGGGCTGGTACAACACTGGGGACATCGTGGAGATGGACGAGGATGGCTTCGTCAACATCACCGGGAGACTCAAGCGCTTTGCGAAGGTGGCCGGCGAGATGGTATCGCTCGAGGTCGTGGAGCGCATCGCGGCCCTGACCTCTCCCGGAGCGACCCACGCCGCCTCGATCAAGTCGGATACCCGGCGGGGCGAGCTGATCGTGCTCTTTTCGACCGATGCCCATCTCAGCCGCGAGCGCCTGCAACAAGGCGCGCGCGAGCTCGGCCAGCCCGAGATCGCCATCCCCCGCCAGATCGTCCACCTTGCCGCCCTCCCCCTCCTCGGGAGTGGCAAGCTCGATTACGTCGCTCTCGGGCGCATGGCGGAGGGGGACGCCGGATGAGGCTCACCGACGAGGGACAGCGGTCGTCTTATATCATCCGTGCGGGCGGCTTTCGTCGTTGGCAGGGGGTTGATTGGTCGGGGCGAGAGGATTTGAACCTCCGACCACCACCACCCCAAGGTGGTGCGCTACCAGGCTGCGCTACGCCCCGAGTGAGATAGCCCCGAGTGGGATAGTGGATTGTAGTCCAGATCCGCCCGCAAGGGATCCGAGGGCAAGGCATCGACGGTCAGGGCATCACCGGCGCAAGATGTCCAACAGCTCCTCCAGCTCCGTGCGGAACTGCCGGATGATCTGCTGGCTCACGCTGGAATCGGCCTTGACCTCGTCACCGGAGAGACGCTGGCGGGCACCGCCGATGGTGAACCCCTGTTCGTACAAGAGGCTTCGGATCTGGCGGATCAGGATCACGTCCTGGCGCTGATAATACCGGCGGTTGCCGCGCCGCTTGATGGGCTTGAGCTGGAGGAACTCTTGCTCCCAGTAACGCAGGACATGCGGTTTCACCGCGCACAGATCGCTCACCTCACCGATGGTGAAGTAGCGTTTGCCCGGTATCGCGGGCAGCTCGTTAGTGTTCGATGCTTCCAGCATAGGTCTCTACCCGTGCCTTCAACTTCTGCCCCGGCCGGAAGGTGACCACGCGCCGCGCCGTGATCGGGATCGGCTCCCCGGTCTTGGGGTTGCGGCCCGGACGCCGGCTCTTGCTGCGCAGATCGAAATTACCAAAGCCCGACAGCTTGACCTGCTGTCCCAATTCCAAGGCGCGGCGCATCTCCTCGAAGAACCCCTCGACGAGGTCCTTGGCCTCGCGTTTATTGAGGCCCAGCTCCTCGTACAGCTTCACCGCTATCCAGGCCTTGGTCAGCGCCATTCTCGATCCCCGTCCAACCGTATCGTGATCCAAGTTACCCTCCGCCGCCTGTTCCACCCGTTTGCCCGGACGCCTTCCTCGGTCCGCCTACCCGAAACCCTGTGCACTAGTCTGAACTTCTTTGGCCGCGCAGCCGGGCGCCGAGGGCCTGTCGGAGCCGGATCAGCACCCGCTCCACGAAGGCATCCACCTCTTCATCTATAAGAGTGCTAGAAATGCCTTGAAAGATCAAGCCTATGGCAATGCTTTTTTCGGCTGTGTCTAGGCCCTCTCCGCAATAGAGATCGAAAAGCCGTGCCTCCTGCAGCACTTCGCCGGCCTCTGCGGCGATGCACTCGAGCACCGCCCTGGCGGGGGTGTCACGCGCTACCACGAGGCTGAGGTCGCGCCGCACGAAGGGGAACCTCGACAGCGGCCGGTAGCTCGGCCGCTCGCGCCGGCACAAGGGCCCGAGATCGAGCTCGAAGAGATACACCGGGGTCTGCAAGCCGAGCCCAAGGGCTGCAAAAGGTTGCAGGGCGCCTATCACTCCCACCTCGGTCCCGGCCCGCAGCACGGCTGCGGACTGATGGGGGTGCAAGGCCGGATCGGTACGCAGTTGAAACTCGACCGCGCCCCCCTCCGCACCGGCCAGGGCGAGCAGGGCCTCCACATCGTTTTTCACATCGAAGAAGTCCACCCCACGGCGTGGCTCCGCCCACTGCTCCGGAACACACGGTCCAAAGGCGACCCCGCCGATCCTGGGGCACTGGTCCAGCTCCCCGTCCGCCAGGCGGAACACGAGCCCGATCTCGAAGAGCCGCACGCGCGCCACCTGACGGTCCTGATTGCGCTTCAGGGCGCCGAGCAACCCCGGCCACAGACTGGGCCGCATGACGCTCATGTCGCTGGCGATGGGGTTGGCGAGCCGCAACGTCTCGACACCAGGCATCAGCCGCTCCTGGGTCACGGGGTCCACGAAGCTGTAGGTGATGGCCTCGTGATATCCGCGGTCGCACAGCACCCGGCGCAAGCGCGAGGCGTCCAGCACTGCTTCGGGTCTCGGGTTCATCTTGAGGGCACCGAGGGGAGGCCGGCCCGGGATGCGCTCGTAACCCCGCACCCGCGCCAGCTCCTCGATGAGATCGGCCTCGATCGCGAGGTCGAAGCGAAACGACGGCGGCTGCACGCGCCAGATACCCGCCTCCGAAGCGGCCGGCCCCGACGACGTTTTTTTTATAGGCTCCGCGGCCACGGACATCCCGAGGCGGGATAGCACTTCCGCCACCTCTTGGGCCGGCACATCCACCCCCAGCAACCGGCGGATCCTGGCGCCCCGGAGTGCGATGGCATGGCGCGCCGGTAAGTGGCCGGGGGCGCGCTTCGAGACCACGGGACCGGGCCGCCCGCCGCAGATCGCGATCAGCAAGGCGGTGGCGCGCTCCATGGCCCGATCCTGGATCTCGAAGTCCACGCCGCGCTCGAAGCGGTGGGAGGAGTCGGTCTGCAGGCGATACGCGCGTGCCTTGCCGGCCACGGCAGCGGGCGCGAAGAAGGCGGACTCCAGGAACACATCGGTGGTGTTCGGGCCAACGCCGGTGTCGTGGCCGCCCATGATCCCGGCCACGGCCACCGCCCTGTTGCGGTCGGCGATGACGAGGGTCTCGCCGGTGAGCATGAGCTCTTGACCATCGAGCAGGGTGATGCGCTCCTCCTGCCGACCGTAGCGCACCTCGATCGGAGCGCCGAGCCTCGCGAGATCGAAGGCGTGCATGGGCTGCCCCCACTCCAGCATCACATAGTTGGTCGCGTCCACGATGGGACCGAGGCACCGGACACCGGCGCGTCGCAGACGCTCACGCATCCACAGCGGGGTGTGGGCACGTGCGTCGAGACCGCGCACGATGCGCCCGACATAGCTTGGACAGGCGGCGGGGGCGAGCACCCGCACCTCCAGGACATTCGGGATGACGGCCGCAACCGGACGTACCGCGGGGGGCGTGACGGGGCGGCGGAACAAGACCCCGATCTCGCGGGCGATGCCGGCGATCCCCAGGCAATCACCCCGGTTGGGGGTCAGGTCCACTTCGATCGTCTGGTCGTCCAGCCCCAGCAGGTCCCAGACCCCGGCACCGATCGGGCTGTCTGCCGGTAGCTCCAGGATCCCGGCGCTCGAGTCCTCGAGCCCCAGCTCCTCGGCAGAGCACAGCATCCCCGCGGAGGCCACCTCGCCGAAGGCTTGACGGCCGATCACGCGCCCCCCGGCCAGGGTGGCCCCGATGCGCGCCCAGGCGACCCGCAAACCGGGGCGCGCGTTCGGTGCCCCACAGACGACGGGATGCGCATCCCCTTCCCGACCGAGTACCGAGCACACCCGGAGCCCCGGGCCCCCAAGGGGTGTCTCGACGTTCCTGATCTCTCCCACCTCGACACCCGAAAAACGGCTTGCGACCGGGGTCACCGCCGCCACCTCCAGACCGGCCAGGGTAAGTGCTTCCGCGAGCGCGGCCGTCGGGACTTCGGGATCGACCCACTCGCGCAGCCACTTTTCGCTGAACTTCATGTCCCTGCTCGGTCAGCGGAACTGCGCGAGGAAGCGCACATCGTTCTCGAAGAAGATGCGCAGATCGTTCACCCCATAGCGCAGCATGGTCAGGCGCTCTACACCGAGACCGAAGGCGAAGCCCGTGAAGCGCTCGCTGTCGATGCCGACGTGCTCAAAGACCCTGGGGTGGACCATCCCGCACCCCAGGACCTCCAGCCAGCCGCTCTCGCCGCATACGCGACAACCGCCGCCCCGGCACATGACGCAGCGGATGTCCACCTCCGCGGAGGGCTCCGTAAAAGGGAAGTACGAGGGCCGGAAGCGCAACGCCAGATCCTCCTGTTCGAAGAAGTTGCGCATGAGGTCTTCAAGCACGCCCTTGAGATCGGCGAGGCTCACGTCCTCGTCCACCATGAGTCCCTCGACCTGGTGGAACATGGGGGTGTGCGTCAGATCGGAATCGCAGCGGTAGACACGCCCCGGTGCGATGATGCGCAAGGGCGGCGGGCGTGTCTTCATGGTCCGGATCTGTACCGGAGAGGTGTGGGTGCGCAACAGGGTGTGGGCATCGATATAAAACGTGTCCATCGTGGTGCGCGCGGGATGATGCGCCGGGATGTTCAAGGCCTCGAAATTGTGGTAGTCGTCCTCCACCTCCGGGCCCTCCACGACCTCGAAGCCGATCTGGCAGAGCAGGGAACACAGGCGCTCCAAGGTGCGGGTCACGGGGTGTAGCCCGCCCAGGCCCTGGCCGCGGCCCGGGAGCGTCACGTCCAGTTTTTCCGACGCGATGGCGCATTCCATTTCGGCGTTCCGGAGCGCCTGGCGGCGCGTCTCCAGGGCCTCCGTGATCGCGAGCTTGGCGCTGTTGATGGCCGCTCCCGCCTCGGGGCGTTCGCTCGCGGGCAGGCCGCCGAGCTGCTTGAGGAGCCCCGTGAGCACCCCTTTCTTCCCGAGCCAACGCACGCGCGTGGCCTCGAGCTCGCCGAGGTTCTGCGCCTCGGCGACGGCCTGCCGTGCCTCGTCGAGCACTTGGGTCACGTCGTTCATGGCTTGCGTGGCGCCTTCGCGTGTTCTGTACCACGAAGCCGGGCGTGCACGCTCGGCCCGGACAAAAAAACGGGGAAAGGCCCACCGGCCTTTCCCCTGCCGTTCCCTGTCGAACCTCCTGCCGAGCGCCGCGGGGTGCCGCCCGGCCTAAACGAGCTTCAACTCGAGTACTTAGATTCGGTTCGGGCCGCCTGGGCCTTTTCGGCGAGGCGCGCGAAGGCCGGGGGATCGGTCACGGCCAGATCGGCCAGGACCTTGCGGTCCACCTCGACCGAGGCCATGCGCAAGCCGTTCATGAAGCGGCTGTACGACAGCCCGAACTGGCGCGCGGCGGCATTGATGCGCGTGATCCAGAGCGCCCGAAACTGCCGCTTCCTCTGGCGCCGGTCGCGGTAAGCGAACTGCTGCGCGCGGGTGACGGCCTCCTTCGCGATCCGAAAGACGTTCTTGCGCCGGCCGCGGAAACCCTTGGCCTGCGCCAGGACCTTCTTGTGTCGCGCGCGCGCGGTGACGCCGCGTTTTACCCTTGCCATTCCCTTACCTCTTGCTATACGGCAGCATCTGTTTCACCGCCTTCTGATCGGCGGCGTGGATCGGCAAGAGCCCCCGCAGCTGGCGCTTACGCTTGCTGCTCTTCTTGGTCAGTATGTGGTTCTTGAACGACTGGCGATGCTGGAAGCGGCCAGTCCCGGTGGGCTTGAACCGCTTGGCCGCAGCACGATTCGATTTCAATTTCGGCACTTGATCCGACTCCCATACCATAAAAGGACTCACCCGAAACCACCCTCGAGGACCTGCTGCGCTCGCGGCGTTTTTTCATGGGCCCTGATTACCGGGGCCCTGATAACGCTTGGCCCTCATTGCCGCTTGGCGGGCGACATCACCATGACCATCAGGCGCCCTTCCAGCTTCGGCATCTGCTCGACGGTCGCCTTGCCGACCAGATCTTGCTCGACCCGCTTGAGCATCAGCGCCCCGAGGTCCTGATGCGCCATCTCCCGCCCGCGAAAGCGCAAGGTCACCTTCACCTTGTCTCCCTGTTCCAGGAAGCGGACGACGTTGCGCAGCTTGATCTGGTAGTCCCCCTCGCCGGTACCGGGCCTGAGCTTGATCTCCTTGACCTGGATCTGCTTCTGCCTCTTCTTCTGGACATGGCGCTTCTTGTTCTGATCGAAGATGAACTTGCCGAAGTCCATGACCCGGCAGACCGGCGGTTCCGCGTTCGGCACGATTTCGACCAGGTCCAAGTCGTTGCCCTCGGCGGCCTTCAGTGCCTCTTCGAGAGTGACCACCCCCACCTGACTGCCGTCGGCCCCGATGAGCCGGACCGTCGGCGACGTGATCGCGTGGTTCACGCGATTCTTTTTCTCTAACGCGATGTGCTGATCCTCCGCAAGTTACTGCCTTGGTGACGATACCGGCCGGCGGGCGCGCGGCCCCCTCTCCGACTCGATGCGCTCGGCGAACGCGGCGATGGGCATGGACTTCTGGTCCTCCCCGGCGCGCGTCCGCACGGCCACGCTCCGGTCCGCCACCTCCCGGCCCCCCACGATTGCCAGGTACGGCACGCGGGAGAGCGTATGCTCGCGGATCTTAAGGCCGATCTTTTCGTTTCTCAAGTCGGCCACGGCGCGGATGCCGGCACCCTTGAGCGCGGCCTCGACCTCGCGGGCGTATTCGGCATGCGCATCGGTGATCGAGAGGACCGCGACCTGCAGCGGTGCGAGCCACAGCGGCATGATGCCGGCGTGCTCCTCGATGAGGATCCCGATGAAGCGCTCGAGCGATCCCAGGATGGCCCGGTGCAGCATGACGGGGACGCGGCGCCCGCCGTCCTCGGCCACGAACTGGGCGCCCAGGCGCTCGGGCATCGAGAAGTCCACCTGTATGGTCCCGCACTGCCACACGCGCCCGATGCAGTCGGTGAGCGAGAACTCGATCTTGGGCCCATAGAAGGCCCCCTCCCCGGGCTGCAGCGCATAGGCGAGGCCCTTGTGTTCCAAGGCCAGCCCGAGCGCGGCCTCGGCCTTGTCCCACACCGCGTCGCTGCCCACGCGGGCCTCGGGGCGGGTGGACAGCCGGATGATGACCTTATCGAAGCCGAAGTCCGAATAGACCGCGTACAAGAGATCGATGAAGGCCGAGACCTCGGACTCGATCTGGTCCTCGGTGCAGAAGATGTGCGCATCGTCCTGGACGAAGTGCCGGACCCGCATGAGCCCGTGCAGGGTCCCGGAGGGCTCGTTGCGATGGCAGGACCCGAACTCGGCCAGCCGCAAGGGCAGGTCGCGATAGCTCTTGATGCCCTGGTTGAAGATCTGTACGTGACAGGGGCAGTTCATGGGCTTGATCGCGTAGTCACGGTTCTCGGAACTGGTGGTGAACATGACCTCGCGGAACTTGTCCCAGTGCCCCGAGCGCTCCCACAGGCTCCGGTCCACGACCTCGGGGGTGCGCACCTCCTCATAGCCGTGACGCCGGAGGCGGTCGCGGATGTAGTCCTGAACCACCCGGTAGAGCACCCAGCCCCTGGGGTGCCAGAACACCATGCCGGGGGCCTCGGGCTGCATATGGAAGAGGTCGAGCTGACGGCCGAGCTTGCGGTGGTCGCGGCGCTCCGCCTGCTCCAGCCGATGGAGGTAATCGTCCAGGGCCTTCTTGCTGGGCCAGGCGGTGCCGTAGACCCGCTGCAGCATCGCGTTCCGCGAGTCTCCGCGCCAATAGGCCCCGGCCACTTTGGTGAGCTTGAAGGTCCTGATGCGCCCGGTGCTAGGGACATGCGGGCCACGGCAGAGATCCACGAAATCCCCCTGCCGGTAGAGCGAGAGCTCCTCCCCTTCCGGGATCGAGGCGATGATCTCGGCCTTGTAGTGCTCCCCCATGCCGCGGAACAGTTCAATAGCCTCTGCGCGGCCCAGGATTTCGCGGCTGAGCGCATGGTCCTCTTGCGCTAACCGCCGCATCTCTGCCTCGATGGCCGCGAGGTCCTCGGGGGTGAAGGCGCGCTCGAAGGCGAAGTCGTAGTAGAACCCGTCCTCGATCACCGGCCCGATGGTGACCTGGGCGCTCGGGAACAGGCGCTTGACGGCATGGGCCAGGAGATGGGCGCTGCTGTGTCGCAGGACCTCGAGCCCCTCCGGTTCATCGGCGGTCACGATCTCCAGGGACGCGTCGTGGCCGATCCGGACCGCGGTATCGACGAGCCGGCCGTCGATCTTGCCCGCAATCGCGGCGCGCGCGAGCCCGGACCCTATCGAGGCCGCGACCTCGGCGACGGTGAGGGGGGCTGGATAGCTTCTCTGGCTGCCGTCCGGCAGCATGATGGTGGGCATGGTCTACGCTTCCTCCATGGCCGGTACGAGGGGCCATATCATCGGATCAGCAATAAAAAAGCACCGCCGTAGCGGTGCCCTCGCCATCCGGGCGGGGCCGCCGCCCGGTCGTGCCACCCGGTCGTCTAACTATTTATTGGTAGGCGCGATTGGACTCGAACCAACGACCCCCACCATGTCAAGGTGGTGCTCTAACCAGCTGAGCTACGCGCCTGAAGCATTGACGAGGATATCGTAAAACGCCGGTGCTCGCTACTCGCGCCACACGACCGAGGCACACACCCGGACGGCCCAGACGCGAGCGCACTGCCGACCCGCGGCCACCGGTTCGGCCCGAAACACCGTGAGTCTTGCGGGGTCCTCAGGCCGGCAGCAGCCTCAGCCCTCGATCCTAGGTTAGGTATCCTTGAAGCGGTCGAATCCATGGCTCCCACCGTTGACGAGCTCACGCGCCTGCCTGAGGTCGTCGCTCGTCAGCGCGGCGCGGATCGTGGTCCATGTACTAACAACACGGCGCAATCCAAGCACCCGGCCGTCTACAAGCGCCGTCACGCGGATGCGCCGGAGGGCGATGTATTGCGTCACTGGCACCTGTGTAATACACTGCGTCTATGAAAACCCTGACGGTACGCCTGCCCGAGGCGTTGGTGGCAGAAATCGAGGCGGAGTCGCGTGAGCGCCTGGTCTCGAAGTCTGATGTCGTTCGCGGGCGCTTGCAACACCCGAGCGTATCAATGCGAGAACGACCTGCGCCACTCGCTGCCATCGCCGACCTCATCGGCTCGGTGGATGGCCTGCCCAGTGATCTGAGCAGGCGCAGAAAGCACTATTTGAAGGCCACAGGCTATGGCCGGAAGGGCGCTCCTTGATGCCGGTTTCGTAGTCGCGCTGCTCAGTCGCCGTGACGCACATCACCACTGGGCGGTGGCACAGACGCCGGGTCTTGCCCCACCTTGGGGCACGTGTGAAGCCGTATTGTCCGAGGCTTTCCATCTACTGGGAGCACGCGGCACACCTGTACTGAGCGCGCTTCTGCGCCGCGGTGCCGTGGTCGTCGCTTTCGATTTCGCCAACGATCTGGAACCGGTGCTAAAGCTCATGCGAAAGTACGCGAGCGTCCCCATGAGTCTCGCCGACGCCTGTCTGGTACGCATGACCGAAACGCGCTCCGACGCTGTCATCCTCACTACCGATTCCGATTTTCGCATCTACCGGCGCCACGGCCGCCAGGTGATTCCGTGCGTGATGCCATCCTGATCGCTAAAGATTGGCCCGAACGCGGTTTGGTGGTCCGGGCGCGAGGTGCTCCGTATCCGTGCTACGCGCCTGAAGGAGCGCGGAGGATACAAATAAATATATATACCGCGAATAGTGGCCACCCTCGACGCGGCCGGGACTTACTCCAGCGGCCCTGGGCCGCGGGGCGCCCACCGCCGGTGGCTGCCCCGTCCTCCGACTCTCGTGCAGCGCACTGGCGCCTGCCCGTGCGATTGCACGATCCCCGTGAAGCGGCTACCTTGTCCTGTCATGGGGGCCCAAGTCAAAGATAACTGAAATCGATGTGCATGTTCCGCAAAACCGTCACCGGCAGCGCGCTAGGTCTTGGAAGCGTCCTATGAGTAAGTCCGCGCCCGTCCTTCCCCGTACGAGCGCCCGGTATGAAGAGGACTTCTACGCCTGGGCTCTCAGCAGCGCCGCCTTACTCAGGGAGAAGCGCTTCTCCGGCATCGACGCCACGCATCTGGCAGAGGAGATCGAGGACATGGGAAAGCGCGAACGGCGGGCGCTCGAAAGTCATGTACGAAACCTGATCCTGCATCTGCTCAAGTGGAAGTATCAGCCTGCGCAGCGCAGCACGTCGTGGCGACAATCGATACGCAACGGGCGCATCGAGATCCGCAAGATCCTTCGCGACAGCCCGAGCCTGGCCGGATCCGTAGCCGGGATCGGGGTTGAAGAGTACCCCGCGGCCCGCGCCGACGCCATCGATGAAACGGGGCTGGCCGATTCGGTCTTTCCCGAGCGTTTTCCCTTTCCCGGCGACGAGCTGCTGGACGCGGAGTCTTGGCCCCCCTGATGAGTTCGCACGCGGACGATCGGTCCTTTTTCGTCGACTCGGTGCACGCGATGGTCCCCCCGCCCAGGCAGACTCATGCCCCTCGGCCACGACCAGGACCTCGTTGTCGAGGTACGTGGCCACCACATACCACGGTGATCCCGCGGCACCGGCGACCCCCCGCTGCGAAGCCCGGCGCGCTGGCCGAGGGGATGGATGCTCACGCTGGTAGACACCTTCCCTCCTGTTCCCGCCGGTCGCGGCACCTCGTTGTTTCAATACCGAGAGCGTCAGGCGCCTCGCCGCGAACAACACTCCGGTTCGCGTCGCTATCCAACAATACCTTGCACAACCGGATTCTTACCATCCCTTTGACCATCCCTATTATTGGGCTGCGTTCATCCTTCTCGGCGATACATCGCCGCTTGGTCAGGACCAGAAAGCCTAGGCCATCGCAGCTTCTTAAAGCATAGCCTGTCCGGCTCGATGCGTTACGCGGTTCGGTGGACTGGGCGCGAGGTGCTCCGTATCCGTATCCGTAGACGCGATGGTCCCCCCGCCCAGACACTCGTCGCCCTGGTAGAACACCACCGCCTGCCCGGGCGTGACGGCGCGCTGGGGTTCTTCGAACACCACCCGCGCCCGGCCCGCCTCCAGGGCCACGATGGCACAGGCCTGGTCCGGCTGCCGGTAGCGCGTCTTGGCGCCGCACGCGCAGGGTAGCGCAGGGGCCGTCCCGCGGACCCAGGACAGCTCCGTCGCCGTGAGGGCACGGCTCATGAGGAGCGGATGCTCATGCCCCTGGGCCACGACCAGGACGTCGTGGTCGAGGTCCTTGGCCACCACATACCAGGGTGCTTCCGGGGCACCGGCGACCCCGCCGATGCGCAGCCCGGCGCGCTGGCCGAGGGTGAAATAGAAGACACCGGGGTGCTCGCCCACGGTCTTGCCTTCGACGGTCCGGATCTCTCCGGGCCGGGGCGCGAGATAGCGGGCCAGGAACGCCCGGAAGGGGCGCTCGCCGATGAAGCAGATCCCGGTGCTGTCGCGCTTGTCGTGCACGGACAGACCCGCCTCGCGCGCCAGACGCCGCACCTCGGGCTTGGTGAGCCCCCCGAGCGGGAACAGCGCGCGCCCGAGTTGTGCCTGACCGAGCGTATAGAGGAAGTAGCTCTGATCCTTGTCGCGATCCACGCCCTTGAGCAGGCGATAACGGCCGCCCTGCCGCGCGATCCGCGCATAATGGCCCGTGGCGATGCGCTCGGCGCCGCGCGCGAGTGCGTGGTCCAAAAACAGCATGAACTTGACCTCGCGGTTGCACACGACATCGGGGTTCGGGGTACGGCCCTCACGAAGGTCCCTGAGGAAGCTAGAGAAGACGCGCTCGCGGTACTCGGCGGCGAAGCAGACGGCATCCACCTCGATGCCGATGCGCTCGGCCACGGCCGCGGCGTCGATGAGATCGGCCCGCGCCGGGCAGTGGTCCTCGCTGTCGTCGTCGTCCCAGTTCTTCATGAAGACGCCGGAGACCCGGTAGCCCCGGCGCTTCAAGACGAGCGCCGCGACCGCCGAGTCCACGCCGCCCGACAGCCCCACGGTGACGGCCGCGGCCGGACCGGCCTCGCGCGACGGGATCACGGCAGTCCCGCGAGGTCCGCGATGACCGCGAGCGGAAAGCGCCGGCCGGCCAGGTAATCGTCCAGACAGCGCAGGACCAAGGGGGTGCGCAGGCGGTCGCTCCGTCCCACGACCTCGGCGTAGGTGAGCCACGCCGCCCGCACGATCCCCGCATCGAGCGCCCGGGCCGGGTCGTGCGCGACACAGGCGCCATGGAAACACACCCGCAAGTAGGTGATGTGGCTTTCTGGGTTCCGGTACAAGTACAGCCCCACGAGCCCCGCGGGCTCGAACCGATAGGCCGTCTCCTCCAGCACCTCTCGGCACACGCCCTCGACGAGCGTCTCGCCCGGCTCCAGGTGCCCGGCCGGCTGGTTGAACACCCGCCGGCCCGACTCGATGGCCTCCTCTACCATCAGGAAGCCGCCGGCGCGCTCGGCGATCGCCGCCACGCTGACGCGAATGACGGGCTCGGCCACCTTACGGAACCAGGCTCCGAGGCAGCATGCGACGGAAGAGATGGTCGCCCGGTCTCATTGCATGGGCCACGGCCGCCAGCACGTGCACTCCGATCAGGACCGCAAGCGTGATGGCGCTCGCCGCGTGGATATCGCTGAAAAGCTCGTTCAGGAACGGCTCCTTCCAGCCCCAGTGCGGCAGCGGATACCCGAAGAAGCTCGTGGTATAGCCACTGAACGACGACGATAGATACCCCGAGACCGGCTGCAGGAAGAGGAGCGCGTACAGGAGCCCGTGATTGCCACGCGCCAGGAGGCTCAGCCACCGGGGCATCGACGCCGGTAACGGCGGCGGGGGGTGGGCCGCGCGCCATGCGAGCCTGAGCGCGGCAAGCGAAAATATCGTGAGCCCGACCGACTTGTGCAAGGCGAAATAGGTGCTCCGATCCGGCCCTTGCGGCAGGCCCGGCATGTACCAGCCCAGCCCGAGCTGAAAGAACACGAGCACCGCGACCGCCCAGTGCATGAGGACGGCGAGCGAGGTATAGCGTTCTTGCGGCAGTGAGTCCTGCATGTGTCGCATGATAGCGTAGACGGTGCGCTGAGAAAGGGGACCGGGAGAGGGTCTTACGAGGATATCATTCCCCTTGTGAACTCCGGGTCTTAGTGAGATGATTGATAAGCGTTACTGTGCTGAGAAGCGGGGAGTGCCGGGTGGCGATATTCGCAAGACCGCCTGCACTCCTGGGGGGCGAGGCGTCGGGGGATCTCAGTTGATCGAGCTTGGCTCGAGGGGGTCCTCGTTCGGGTTGGAGACAGACCGGGGGTGGATATGCGATGGGGTCGATTGGGTTGGGTTGGCTGGGCGCTGGTCGGGGCGGGTGTCTTGGCGGGGACCCCTCTCCCCACGCCGCTCGGGGCCATCGGCAATTACGAGATCGAGATCAGGAAATCCGAGCGGACCTTGCTGCTCAAGAACGGGCTGCGCATCCACAGGAGCTATCCGATCGCCTACGGGCGCGGGGGACCCGGAGACAAGCACCAGGCCGGGGACGGGGTCACGCCGGTCGGCAGCTACCGCATCGTCAAGATCAAGAGCAACAGCCGGTTTCACATCTTCCTGCACCTCAACTACCCGAACCTCAAAGACGCCTTCCTGGGCCTCCGCGATCGCGTGATCTCGGAGCCGCAGTTCTTCCAGATCCTGGGTGCGCTCCGCCACCAGGACATCCCCTTGCAGAACACCCCGCTCGGCGGGGCGATCGGCATCCACGGGATCGGTGAGATCACCGACGAGAAGCTCGAGATCCACCGCACGAGCAACTGGACCAAGGGGTGTATCGCCCTCACCAACGACGAGATCGATGAGCTCATGCACTTCATCGGGGTCGGCACCAAGGTCGTGATCAACGAATAGCTGCACTGCGAATGGAGCGTCGGCGCCCGCCGCGCTTTGCACCGCTACCCGCGGTGGGACAGAATGAGCGGCATGTGGCGGGAATCGACCGGCAAAGCGTGCCGCTTGGCTTGGGTCCTGGGAACCCTCGCGGCTCCCTCCGTCCAGGGTCTGGAACCGGCCGAGGTCGTGCGGCATAGCTGCTCCCAGCCGGGGCCCGATAGAGTCGAGTGTGAATATCGCCTGTCGATCCCGGGCCCCGTCCCGAAGGTGACGGCGAAGGTTCGGGACCTGGGTCTGCCGCCGCCCTTGCACCTCCCTTACCCGTACGGTCAGAGCATCACCGCGCTCCTCATCGTGATCGATATCGGCGCCCTGGAGCGACCGGACGGCGGGAGCAGGATCCCGGCACATATCGAACGCATCCTGGCTGCGCTCAAACCTCATCACCGCGTGGGCGTCGCGACCTTCGACGCCCAGCCGCGGCTGTCGCTGCCGCTCGGCGCCAGCGCAGAGGACATCGTGACCGCGGTCCAGACCTTGGCCCGGGAACCGAGCCCCGTCGCGCTGTCACAGGACGCGATGGCGGCCATACGTGGCCTCGCCGCGTCACCGGCGGCCCGCAAGGCCATCCTGTTCTTCGGCGACGAATCGGCCAACCCGGATGCCTACTACCACAAGAAGCTCATCGCCGCGGCCCGCGATGCCCAGGTCCTGGTGTTCGGCGTCGTCTATCCGAGCACCGATCCGATGGCACCGGCCTTGGAAGCGCTCGGCCAACTGGCGAAGGAATCCGGCGGAGACCTGGTCATCGGGCGGGCGCCCGACTATGAATTGCCCGAGGGCTTCGCCACCGATCCCTTCGCGGCGATCGACAGCGGGGGCCGCCTCAGTATCGATCTGACCCCCGCCATCGGCGCGCGCCTGACCGGCCCACAGACCCTGACCTTGAACGTGGCGGCCGGGAACCAAACACTCGAGGTCGAGGTCCCCGTGACCATCGGCCCGCCCACCCCGCCGCCACCAAAGGCCAGGGCCGGCGCTGCGACGGTGGCGCAGAGCGGCATGCCGCCGTGGATCTGGCTGTCCGCCCTGGCAGCGGCGTTCCTCGCCGTCGGCGCCATCCTCTTCCTCCGGACACGACGCCGCGGCGTGGCGGACGCGCCGCAGACCGGCCCGCCCGCGGCGCGTGCCTATGTCACGCGCTCGGACGGGGACGCCGGCCGCCTCCTCGTGGCCACGACCCCGTGGCGGATCGGTCGCGGCAAGGACAACGAACTGGTGCTGCGCGACAACTCCGTGTCGCGACACCACGCCGAGATCGTGCGCGATGGCAGCGGCCACTTCGCCATCAAGGACCTGGACTCCCTGAACGGCGTGTTCGTCGACAATAAGAAGGTTCAATGGACACCACTGTCCGATGGTGCGCAGATCGATATCGGCGATCTGCGCCTGACGTTTTCGACCGACGGGGGATCGCCGCCCCCCGAGCCGGAGCCCGAGGGCGGCGCCCCCACCGAAACCAGGACCGGCGCGTAATCGAATGGAATGAATTCTATTTTTCAACTTCTATCGGGCTGGTTCTATCTGGGCTGGCGGCCCTCTGCCGCCGCCCATCGCAATGCCCAACCGGGCTCCCCCGGGTCGGCCGCGAAGGGCTCGCACACCCACAGCCCGGCCACCGCCGCGAGTCGATCGCCGAGATAAACGAGCGGTAGGCGATCCCGCCGCCAGGGGGGGATGCCGGCCTCCTGGAAGAGGCGCTTGAGCGGGCGCGTGTGGGAGTGGCCGGCGGGCCGGCAGCGTTCACCGCCCCCTCGCCAGCGCACCGTGACCGTCCCGGGCCGGCACAGCGCCTGTTTGAGCCCGGCGCCGACCGCGGCCTCGACATAAAGTACCCCGCAGGGCAGCGCCAAGCGCTCGCGCAGGTCCCAGGGAAACACGTGAACGGGATGTGGCGCGACCACCGCGGGCATCGCATGGACGGCATCGCGGTAGCGGCGCACCTCCACGCCGGACCACGAGACCCGCGGTTGCCGATCCCGAGCGGCGTCGAGGAACGGCCCGGCCAGCTCTCGGAGCCGGCCAGCGGGCGGTGGGGGGAGCCCGGCCGCGCGCAACCAGGCGCGCAGGAGGTTGCGGCGCCGTGGCAGCGACAGCGCGCGCATGGCGCTCGCCGAGAGCGCTCCCTCGCCCCCGCAACGCACCCCCTGCAAGTCCTCGGAGGCCATCGTGTCGAGGACCGCCGCCGCGTCCGCCTGCCGATCCGCCGCCTGTGCCAAGGTTCGGGCGATAGCCGGCCAGCGCCGTCCCAGGATCGGGATCACCTGATGGCGCAGGAAATTGCGCTCGAAGCGGGCGCTATCGTTGCTCGGGTCCTCAATCCACCGGAGCCCGCGGGCTACTGCGAATTCGCGCAGGGCCTGGCGCGGGAAATCCAGGAGCGGCCGGCACAGCCACGCGCCTTCCCAGGAGGTGCAGCGCGGCATGGCGGCGAGTCCGTGGGGTCCAGCGGATCGCAGGAGTTGCAGCAGGACCGTCTCGGCCTGGTCGTCCCGGTGGTGGCCGATCATTAGGACATCGCCCGCCCCGACGACTCCCCGCAACGCCTGGTAGCGCAAGGTGCGCGCGTAGGCCTCGGGGCTCGCACCGGGCGGGGCGCGGGCATCCATCCGAAGCGTGTGCAACGGCACCCCGAGCCCCGCACAGGTCTCTGCACAGAACGCCGCCCAGGCGCCGGAGTCCGGGTGCAGGCCATGGTCCACATGAGCGGCCAATAGCGGTAGGTCGAGCACGACACGGAGCGCGGCCATGGCTTCGAGCAGCACCCGCGAGTCGAGACCGCCGCTCAAGGCCACCCAGTAACACGGGGTTTCAGGCAGGTCGCGGAGGACCGCTAACAGCCGCTCAGGTGAGAATTTGTGAGAAAACCTACTGCGCTCGGGATCTCGCGCTGCGTCCTCGGCGCGCCAAGCAGGGCCATTCCCTGGCCCTGGCTTCCCGGCGGTGCTCGGAATCCTCATGTATTTCGACATACACTCCGGTTGCTCGTCCCATCCTTGGGACTCGCCCCTGCGGGGCTTGTGCGCCGTTTCGCTCCCGGCGAAACGGTCCTGCGCTCCGGCGGAACGCGACCTCCCTTCGCTCGCGACGGTTTTTTCACAAATTCTGCGAACGCCGGCACGCCGGACCGCGAGCTAATGTAAAAACCTGGCGCGGGCTACTTACCGTCCTTGACGTGGCCGATGGCCATGAGGCGGTCGTAGCGCTTGCCGAGCAGGGCCTCGAGGTCCAGCGCCGACAGGACCGTGAGCTGATCGGTCAGGACCGCCTTGAGCCGGGCGGCCATCTCATCGATGCCCCGGTGCGCCCCACCCAGTGGCTCGGCGATAATCTCGTCGATGAGGCTTAGCTCCAGCAAGCGCTTCGAGGTCATCCCCATGGCCTCGGCGGCCTTCTCGGCCATATCCGAGCTCTTCCACAGGATGGACGCGCAGCCCTCGGGCGAGATCACGGAATAGGTGCCGTACTCGAGCATCAAGACCCGGTCCGCGACCCCGATCGCGAGCGCGCCGCCCGAGCCCCCCTCGCCGATCACGGTCGCGATGATCGGGATGCGCAGGCCGGCCATCACCAGGAGGTTGCGGGCGATGGCCTCGCTCTGGCCCCGTTCCTCCGCATCGATGCCGGGAAAGGCGCCGGGGGTATCGATGAAGGTCAGCAAGGGCAACCCGAACTTCTCCGCGAGGTGCATCAGCCGCATCGCCTTGCGATAGCCCTCGGGGCGCGGCATGGCGAAATTCCGTTGCAGGTTCTCCTGGGTATTGCGGCCCTTCTGGTGGCCGATGAGGGCCACCGCCCGGCCGTCGAGTTGCGCCAGCCCACACACGATGGCGGGGTCGTCACCGAACGCGCGATCGCCGTGCAACTCGTGGAACTCGGTGCACATCCGCTTCACGTAGTCGAGGGTATAAGGCCGTTGCGGGTGGCGCGCAAGGCGCGAGATCTGCCACGGGGTCAGCGACGCGAACACCGACTCGGTGAGGTCCTTGGAGCGCGCCTGGAGGCGCTGGATCTCTTCGGTGATGTCGATCGCCGATTCGCTGCTCAACAGCCTGAGCTCCTCGATCTTGGCCTCGAGCTCGGCAATGGGCTGTTCAAAATCCAGGAAATTGAGGTTCATCGGCCGAGCCTACGTTACCGCGCCGCGGCATCGCGACGCAACCCACTTCGTGCCTGGATGACGGTCGGGCCGTTGCCCTATTACGGGGGGAATCCTGGAGGGAGACAAACCGGGGGTGGACAGGGGGTACGCCCCTGTTACCCCTTCCGCGCTGCGGGGCGGGTCCCAGGAGGAGACGGCCCGGGCGGACACGGGGGTCCACCCCTACTCGCCTTGCTATACTGCGGGACGGGATCTCATGATGACGATGGTGTGTGCGGCAAGACCTCTGCGCCGACCGTTGATACACCGGCCGGGCCGCGGCGTTCGCCCCCGGCCTTTCGTCCGGCCTGGTGGCTGCCGGGTCCCCACGCCCAGACGATCTGGGCGGCGCTCTATCGCGGGCCCCCGTCCGTCCCGCTCAGGCCCGAGCGCCTGGAGCTGCCCGATGGCGATTTCATCGACCTCGGCTGGACCCCGGAAGCAGGGCCGGGGCTCGTGGTGGTCCTGCACGGCCTGGAGGGATCGGCGCACTCGGCCTACGCGCTCGCGACCCTGGCCGCGGTTCGGCGCCACGGCTGGCAGGGGGTGGTCATGCATTTCCGCGGCTGCAGCGGGATGCCGAACCGCCTGCCGAGGAGCTACCACTCCGGCGAAACCGGGGATCTCCGCTTTCTCATCGAGACCCTGCGCGCCCGCCACCCGCACCTGCCGCTGTGCGCGGTCGGTTACTCGCTGGGCGGCAATGTGCTTCTGAAGTACCTGGGCGAGCACGGTGACCTCGCCGGGCTCGCGGGTGCGGTCGCGGTCTCGGTGCCCTTCGAGCTCGACAAAGCCGCACGACGCATGGAACATGGCTTCTCGCGCCTCTACCAGTGGTTCCTGGTCGGGAAGCTACGGGCCAAGACGGCACACAAGTTCGCGGCCATGACTAGCCCCATCGATCTACGCCGTCTCGGCGCCCTACATACCTTCCGCGCCTTCGACGGGGCCGTGACCGCCCCACTGCACGGGTTCGACAGTGCCGAGGACTATTACGCGCGTTCCAGCAGCCGGCAATACCTGCGCGCCATCACCGCGCCGACGCTGATCCTGCACGCCAGCGACGATCCCTTCATGACCCCCGACGCGGTCCCGACCCCCGCCGAGCTCGCGCCCAGCATCCGCCTCGATCTGCAGGCCCACGGCGGGCATGTGGGCTTCGTGGCCGGCAGCGTGCCGGGCCGGCCGCGCTACTGGCTCGATGAGCGCATACCGGCGTTCTTGAAGACCGTGCTGCCCAGCCGGTAATATCGCCCAATCCGATACTACCGGCCGGGTGCGATCGTCGCGCCTTTTTCCCCACCCAATCACCCGAGAGAAACCCTCATGCCCAGCACGCGCCTGATCAACCTCGGACTGTTCCTGGGCTCGGCCGGGATCTTATGGTTCGGGTATTATCTGGAGTGGGTCCGGGGTCTCGAGCCCTGTCCCCTGTGCCTCATCCAGCGACTCTGCTTCGCGCTCGTCGGCATCACCGCCCTCATCGCCGTCCTGCATCACCCGGCGCGCCTGGGAACGATCCTCTACGCGAGCCTCGGTGAGCTCTTCGCGCTCGGCGGGGGCCTCACGGCGGGCCGGCAGGTGTGGCTACAGCAATTGCCCAAGGACCAGGTGCCGGAATGCGGACCGGGGCTCCAGTATATGCTGGAGGCCTATCCGCTCGGGGACGTCTTGGCCAAGGTCTTCCGTGGAAGCGGTGAGTGCGCGGAGATCGGTTGGAGCCTGTTCGGGCTGTCGATCGCCGGGTGGGCATTCCTGTGCTTCGTCCTCATCGCGGTGGTGAGCGCCGCCGTCGCGGTCCGCCACGCAACGAGCCGTTGAACGCTTCGCGGAGCTCTGACGGGCGCACGCCGGAAGACGACCTGACGCGGCAGTCTAGGGAACTTGGTCGATCGGGCCAACGAAGCCGGTGGCCCGGACAATATCACGGTGGTGCTTTATGAGCATGCTGCAGAGGAACGAAGGTATGTCCACGAAACCTGATGTCTTTATCCAACTGCATGATGCGGATTTCTATACCTGGGCAATGGAAACAGCCCAGGCTATTCGCGAGCGACGTTTCGCCGGGATCGAGTGGGATGCCGTGGCTGAGGAGCTGGAGGATATGGGGCGCAGCGAGCAAAAAGAGCTAAGAAACCGTTTCAGCGTTCTCCTTGCGCACTTGCTGAAGTGGCGCCATCAGCCCCAGCTTACACCTAATCGAAGCTGGGCGCTGACGATCAAGGAACAACGGTACCAGCTCCGTTTGCTACTTAAACATAGCCCTGGTTTGAAGAGAATGTTGGATGAGACCTTCAAAGAAGCTTACGAGATTGCGCGGATCCAAGCCGCCCGTGAATCCGGATTGGAGGAGGACTTGTTTCCGGAAACGTGTCTCTGGACCGTCGAACAGGTAATGGACGACGGCTTTTGGCCGAAGTGATGTTCTTATACCAGTAGATGTAGGCTGGGACGAGCGGAGCGAATCCCAGCATCCCCGCGTCCCGAGGCCGCGTTGCTGGGATTCGGCTGCGCCTCTTCCCAGCCTACATTCCGTGTTAAACCTCGGCTATGATGCCGGGCGATTCTGAAAGGTACGGCTTGGCCGACCGTCGCGTCCACGGCCGCGGCGCGGGCTTCGGAGGCGGAACACCATTGCTCATGCGAGGAGTACCTCATGCTTGCCATCCATCGTATTCTCTGTCCTGTGGATTTTTCCGAGCCTTCCGCACGCGCCCTGGAGTACGCCTTGGCGCTGGCCGAGCGGCTCGGGGCAGAGGTTGATGTGGTCCATGTCTTCCAGTTTCCAACCTTCGCGGTCGAGGACGCCGTGGCGCTGCCACTGTATCTGCAAGAGAACCTGTCGCAGCGGCTGCACGAGCGGCTCGAGCAGCTCGTCATCGAAAAGGCGGGCGACGGCTCCAAGGCCGCCGCCCATGTGCTCGAGGGCGTACCCTATGTCGAGATCATGGAGGCCGCCAAAGGGCGGGACCTCATCGTCATGGGCACCCATGGCCGCACCGGGATGTCGCGCCTGTTGTTGGGGAGTGTGGCGGAGCGGGTGGTGCGCGGTTCCGAGGTCCCGGTGCTGACCATCCGCTCGGCGGGCTCGCCCTGATGCCCTGATGGAACGCGACCTCCCTTCGCTCGCGACCGGTTGTTTCACAGACGCTGATGGAATGACGGCTCCCCGATCGAGGTCGTGGAAGCGCCAGGCCCTGCGCCGCATCGTCGAGGCGCCGGCCCAGCCGACCAGCGGCTGTCGGGCCGGGCGTGGATCGAGCACGGTCTGCTTGCGATGCGCGCTACCGGTGGGCTGGACCGCGGAATGGCGGGAGGGGTTATCTGCGAAGGCAACGGCCGGAGCTCTGAGCCTCGCTCGCGACGCTTCCAGCCCCTGCAAGGCGGGTTCGACGGCGTTCATGGCCGGCCGGCGCCGGGCGTGGCCTCGACCTTGGCGCTGCGGGTGAAGCGCGCGCGAGGGACAGGGGCCAGCCCGGTACGGTGGGCAAACGGCTCTATCGTTTGTCCACGCCGAACCGGCAAAATCGGCGGGCAAGCAAAAACACGCTTGCCCACCCTCCGATCTCGGCTTTCGCGTCGGCACTGGGGAATTGTCGTGACTATTCGTAATGTAAACGTGGAGGGATATGGTGGTGAGATACAAAGTAGTTTTGGAACAATCTGACGAAGGGTTTGCTGTTTCAGTACCCGGGCTCCCGGGTTGTCATTCCCAGGGAGTTACCGAAGATGAAGCTTTGGAGAACATCACCGATGCCATCCAAGAATACCTGGGGGTCGTCGCAGAGTTGAATCGCGGCAAAGTTGTGCGGGAAGTCGAAGTTGAGGTTTAGCCGTGCCCAAGCTGGCCGGCGTCAATCACCTTGACGCTGTTCGTGCCCTGGCGAAGTCGGGTTTCCGGATTGCGCGCCAAGGCAAACATATCATCATGACGGGTGGGAATCGGGTCATAACGATCCCGCGTCACAATCCAGTCAATGCAATTACAATGGGAAACATTGTACGGGATGTGGGGTTGACCAATGAGGAGTTTCGTGAATTACTGTAGGACAATAGGGGACAGACCCTGTGGGATCCGCCTTGCACAAGGCCGATGACTCTCTTGACAAGTAATTCAATTACTCGACGCTGTATGAACAATTTTGCACAGCTTTCGTCCAAGAACCGAGATGTGAGAATCTATCACGGCCTCGGTGAAAATACTTCTCAGTACTCACCGACCTCTCAATCGTTCTAATTCCTCCCTGACCTCCCGGTGCAAGTCCTTCACCACCGGACAGTCCGGTTTCAGCAATGCAGTTCCCAGGTCGCGTTCTTGGCCCCCTGTTGCCCGCCGTGCCAGGGCGAGTCCCACCTCGGGGGCGCTACAGGCGAGGTCGGCGAGATAGTTAACAAGGGCGGCACGATACTGGGCCAGCCGTTCGACGGTGAGGCACTCGACCTCGCGGCATTCAAGCGGCGGCATCGGATCATCGCCCAGACAGCGCGCAGCGCTTCCCACCCCCTGTAGGTTGCCTCCCTGCCCTATCGCTGCTTTGAGTCTTTTGAGTACTATATCTCGGCGTTCCGTGTCCCTTATCTGGCGGGACAGCATCTGGCGGAGCAATCGATATTTTTGCTGCGTCAGCGACTTGTTGAGACCTCGCAGGTCGGCCAGGTCGAGGTTGGCGGACTCGAACGATGCCCCTCCCGTGAAGGCCTCACGCAAGTCCGCGCCGGGCAGCTCGGCCCCACTCAAATCCGCGCCCTGCAAATGCGCTCCCCTCAGTTGCGCTCCACGTAAGTCCGCGCCTTGCAACTGCGCCCCGAACAAGTCCGCGCCCGGCAGCTCGGCCCCGCTCAAGTCCGCGCCCTGCAGCTCCGCTTCGAACAACTTCGCGCCCTCTAGATCCGCCCCGCGCAGGTCTGCCTTGGGCAGAAGGCTTTGGTTTAACCTGGCGTACCGCAGATCGCGGCCCTGCAACCTGATCCCCAAGACCTGGGAAAGCGCCTGATTTCGCGCTACCGCATCGCCGTCGCGCAAGGCATTGATCACCTTCGGGGAGAGATCGTTTTGGGCCAACACGTCTTCGTCCAGATCCAGCCACCATCCTTCGTCCGGCAGGATAGCGATGAAGAGGGATAGCAGGACGGCTAGCCCCGCCCATGAGAGTAGATTAAGTGCTGGTGCGAACCGATGGCCGCCAGGCTCCGCCGGAGGTTCCACCAGCCTGGCGGGCGCAGCTCCGGCCGGCGCAAGCCACCATCGGATCGATCTGAAGACCCACCTCCACCGCCAGCTGAGCCAGTCCCAAAATCTTAACCAATACATCTTGAACCAGTCGAGGGAGGTTTGGTCCGAGGAGATCCTGGGCCAGAACAAGGCGAGCATGGTGGCGTCCATTACAACCGCGCCCCATTGAGACCAGGTGACGGTTTCGCTGTGAAACGGGACAAAGCGGAACTGGGCCCACAACAAGAGCCCGAGAGGCAAGATCATCATGCTGGGCGCCAGGAGTTCGCCCAGCAGCCCCAGCATGAAGCGGTCGTGCTGGAGGCCGGCCGGCAGTGGGTCACCAGGTGGTACTGCGGCGCTCCCCTCGCCCCGCATGACGCGGTGGTGCTGGAGGCCGGCCAGCAGGTGGACGAAGGATATTCGGCAGCCGCTCGCGCAGAGCGGTCCGCTCGGGTTCCCTTACGTCGCCCACGTACCGGTCGAAAACGCGCAGCTTGCGCGCGAGCTGTGTGAGCTGGAACAGGACATTGAAATGGGCCAGCAGGAACAGCCACGGGACGAAGGTGTAAAACCCGCGGATGGGCAGCTGCACGTCCAGGATCGGCAACGTCACCGCGCTGTCCCGCAGCAACTGTTCATCGGTGGTGCTAGCTAGCGGTTGGAGTAGCGTTCCCAGTCGCAGCACGCGAGCGGGCGGAGGATGAACGCCACCCGCTGCGCCCGCTGCATGAGTCCGTGCTAATCCACGTCCAGGGGATCCTGGTAAAGCCGGGGCAGGTCCATGAGCCGGCGCAGGAGCGCTACGAAGAAGAGAAGAAAATCCGAAAAGCCCGCCAGGCGGTTCTGGAACTCGTCGGCTTCTATCCCACGTACGAGAGCTGATCACGGTATGTTCAAAGCGCTTGTCAAGCCGCGACTTCGATGTACTCGACGTGACTGGAGGGCTCGCGAACCGGTACACCGTCTTCGTGAAGACCATCGAGGTGAAACTCAATGGCCCCTCTGATCTGGGTCTCTACCTCCTCGATGCTGGAGCCTGTGGCCACGCAGCCCGGTAAATCGGGAACATAGCCCGAGTAATTGCCCTCAGCTTTCTCGATTACGACGGCGTAACGCATACACACCTCAACGCTTTAACCCGGATTGCTTCAGGATGCTGTTCAGAGTGCCGGGCGCCAGATCATCGCCTGGCTTGCCTGGAACTGTGACGCGTCCAGGCTTCGACGGATGTTGTACTAACTTTCATGATTCGATGACGCAGCGCCCCTGATTATGAAATAATTCAAAAATCGTGGCTTTGGCTGCGAGGGTTTTTGTCGTCTGGGATCTGTGTTACTTCACGCTAACGGTGGCCACCACGTGTGGCCATAAGGATCCAACCATCGTCTCGCAACATGCGCAGCACCTCACCGACCTTCATCAATCCACAATGTCAGATCGACCATCATCGGGAAAATGCAGCGCGCAACTCGCGGCGTTACAACGTCCGGTGGGGCGGAGGCCCGCGAGGCGGCCGTGCGCCCCTACAGGGCCGAGCCGATGGAATCGGGTCGTTGGCCTTAACGTGCGAACAGTTCGCGCCGGTCAAGGTCAACCGTACCCAGTTTCAATCCCCTCAAATCGGGTCGTCGGTTTTAACTGCCACCACTTTTTCGCTCGGTCGTTCATGGGCTTTCGGGCCCTCCCGCGCCGATCGGGTTCCGGTCATCGGTCATCACCTCCTCTCTCGCTGCCAAAGGTGGCAAAACGCCAAGGAAATCAACGTGCGCCGATCTCCGCGGGGGATTACACGCCGTTTTCCGCCGTCTGTCAAGTACATGCGCACGCTACCGCGGGCCGGTGCTCATGATGGGCGCCGGTCGGCGCGGGAGGCGCGGGAGGCGCTCGGCCGGGCGTCACACGATGCCAAGGTGTTTAGATGATGAGGTAGTCCCAGTCGCGGCTCACCTCGCCGGGGCCATCCACGACGATCCGCCGCGCGTCGCGCTCGCAGAGGCGATAATAACGCACGCGGTCCCGGTCCCAGTCGATGATCGCCTGCAGGCGGCTCTCGAGATCGGTGATCTCGGCCTCGCTCAGATGGCACTCGAAGACGCTGTACTGCACGCGCCGCCCGAAGTTCTCCATCTCCGAGGCCACCTGCGTCCGACGCCGATCGTCGGCGATGTCGTAGCTGACCACGACGAACATCAGATCACCCGATAGCCGTCCTCGCCATCGGTCTCGATGGCGCCCAGTCCCTGCTCGGAGATGCGCCCGCAGCAAGGCCCGCAGAGCGGATAGAAGCGCAGGCGGTCGGCTCCGGGCTCGGCCAGATCCAGGAGCCGGTGCCGCAACGCTTGCATCTCGGTCCGGTTCAACCGGCATTCGAACACGCTCCACTGCACCCGCAGGCCATGGCCTTCGAGGACGCGCGCCACCTGCGCCCGACGGCGATCGTCGGCGATGTCGTAGGCAATGACCCAGGTGTGGGAGGGGACGGAGACCGGGCGGGGTGCCATCGTTTATCGGAACCAGGGCACCCACAGGGGGGTGCCCCTACGCGAACTCACCGGCCGGGGTTCCCATCGTTTATCGCGTCAGGAACGGCGCATAGGCCCTGGCCTCATCGCGCAGATACGCGACGAGCCGTTCCGCCTGGAGCGCCATGGCGCGCCGATAGTCGCAGCGCTCGCCGGCATCGGGATGCGAGATCGGCCGGTTCATCGCCTGCTCGAAGGCATGGGTCACGCGCTTGCGGGCGGCGTCGGTCAAGAGGCAGGGCAGGCCGGGCGCGGCCGGCAGCACGAAGTCGGCCGGGCTCACCTGGCGGCGGTGGATGAGCGCCAGAACAGTGGCATCGACGATGGGGGCGCGGAACTCCTCCATGAGGTCTGAGCAGAGCGCCGGGTGCCCGGGGCGCAGGGCATGGTAGATCCCGACATGGGGGTGCAGCCCACGGGCGCGCAGCATCGCGTAGACATTGTAGAAGAGGAGCGTATAGCCAAAAGACAGGAGGCTGTTCACCGGATCCGGCGGCG
>JBOIDT010000020.1:0-31713 GCA_050740755.1 Gammaproteobacteria bacterium | reverse complement strand
CCTGCTTCGATGAACCTGACCGCCTCAGCGGGTCTGACGATGCGAATGCCGTGGTACTCCCCGCCCAGGCTATGCAAATGCCGGTCTCCCGAAACGATCAAGTCCGCCTGTCCTGCCACGGCGCAGGTCAGCACATGATCGTCGTCCGGATCGCAGCGAGTCCCTGACGAGATACCACCGAGCGGCCTCATGCCCTGCCCTCGGCAAGCCGTTGGGCGATCGCGTAGGCGGCCTCGATCTCGGTGCACTGGCGCTCCCGCATGAGGCGGTGCGCTCGGCCTTCTCCTCGGGCTCGGTCATGCCGAGGGGCGAGCGCCAAGGGGGGCGGGAGGATGCGGAGAAGCGCCTGGAAGTGCGCGCCGAGGAGAAGGCGTTCGGTGTACTTCCCGGGGTCGTTGTGCGCGGAGAGGAGCATCGCTCCCGGTCAGGTACTCGACGATCACCTGTGGCAGGTCTGGCAGTGGCTCGTGACGCGCTCCCTGCCGGGCCCGGCCTTGAGGACGATCTGCTCTTCGTCCGCATGTGCCGGCTGGGCTAGTGCCGCAAGCCAGGACCCAAGCCATGCGCTTCGCGCGTTGCCCCCGGGGCGGCGGGGGTCGCCATGGATCGGCCACTCCCGTCGGGCGGAAGCACCGTGTGGGCGCCATGTCCCGGTCATCGATCCCGACTCACCCCACCACAATGCCGAGCCGCTGCACCCGGTTGTGGTGATAGCCCGCCGGGTTGGCGATGACGGTCGGACCCTGGGTCTCACCGTTGCGGCTGGTGGCCTTGGCCCACAGGCTATGGCCGCCCTTCGTCCCCGGCGTGAACCGGTAGACCCATGGGCGAAAGGCATAGCGGCCGCGGTCCGGTTCGAGCTCCGCGGGACGCCACGAGCGACCCTCGTCGAGCGACACCGCGACCTCCTGGATCCCATGACCACCGTTCCAGGCGATGCCTTTGACCTCGATCTGCTGGCCGAAGGAGAAATGCGCGCCGTCCTCCAGGTTGGTGATCACGGAGTTGATCACGATCTCGGTGATCGGGCTCGTCGCTCCGGTATCCTGGGAATCGAAGCGCTCGCCGGCTGGGAAGGCGCCCTTGGGGATCCGGTAGGCGGTGTGCATCCAGAAACTGTCGCACGGCTGCGGTACGACTTCGATGGCCGCGAGATGCTTCATCCAGTACGTTGCCGTCCAACCCGGGACCACCAGGCGCGCCGGCGCGCCGTGCCAATGCGGGAGTGGTTCCCCGTTCATCTCCAGGGCCACCAGCGTGTCTTCGTGCAGGGCCTTGGGCAAGGGCAGGCTCTTGACGAAATCCGGGGTCCCGGGCAGGACCGGCGAATCGGCGCCCTGAAACACCACCTCGACCGCGCTCTTGGCGAGACCCGCTCGCCGCAGGAGATCACCGAGCCGGACCCCCTGCCAGCGCGCGTTACCCATGGCCCCATAACCCCATTGGATCCCCGGCACCCGTGGCTCGAACAGGCCGCGGCGATTGCCTGAGCATTGGTTCACGGCGACCGCCTCGACCCACTCGAAATCCCGTCTGAGCTCCTCCCGAGTGAATTCTAGGGGCCGCTGCACGGACGGCCCCCCGATCCGCAGGCGCCACTGCCGCCCATCGATCTCCGGGATCTGCGCCCCGTGATAGCGCACGTAGAAGGCGCGGTTCGGCGTCAGCCAGTCATTGAAATACGAGAGGGGGGTCTCGAAGTTGGGAGGCCGCCGGGTACGCCGGATGAGCGGCCATTTCCCGGGCAGGGCCTCCAGCAAACCCGATCCTCCGACCGACCCATCCCCCTGTGCGTCCCGGAGGCGCTCGCCGCCAAGGGCCGTGCCCGGCAGGAGTACCCGCGTGCCGGCCGCGATCCCTAGACCGAGGATGCCCCGTATCACCACCCGCCGATTCGGCACGTAACCCCAGCCCCCCTTTTCGGTAATGGCTCAAAGTCTAGCACGCGGAAGACCCGTGCCACGACTCTCCGGATACTCCCCGAAGCGATGCTCGTCAAACCCCACGGGCGAGTTAGAATGAGGCGCTGCGGCCACAGCATGGGGAGCAGGGTAATGGGCTATCGACATATCAAATACCCCGAAGCGGGGACCAAGATCACGGTGGAGAACGAGCGGCTGCGGGTGCCCGACGACCCGATCCTGGGTTTCGTCGAGGGCGACGGGATCGGACCGGACATCACCCGGGCCTGTCTGCGGGTCTGGGATGCAGCGGTCGAGCGCGCCTACCACGGCCGGCGCAAGATCCACTGGATGGAGCTGTACATGGGCGAGAAGGCCTCCGAGAAGTACGACGGCGATTTCTTTCCCGAGGAGGCCAAGGAGGCCCTGAACGACATCATCGTCTCCATCAAGGGTCCGCTGACCACGCCCGTCGGAGGCGGTTTCCGCTCGCTCAACGTGGCGCTCCGGCAAGACCTCGATCTGTACGCCTGCGTGCGGCCGGTGCGCTATTACCCGGGCGTGCCCTCGCCTCTCCGCGAGCCCGAGTCGGTTGACGTGGTGATCTACCGCGAGAACACCGAAGACGTCTATGCCGGCATCGAGTACCGCGCCGGCAGCCCCGAGGCCAGGAAGCTCGAGGCCTTCCTCAAGACCGAATTCGGGGCCGAGTTCTTCGAAGATTCCGGCCTCGGCATCAAGCCCATGAGCGCCTTCGGCAGCAAGCGCCTGGTACGCAAGGCCATCCGTTACGCCCTGGACAATCGCCGCGAGAGCGTCACCCTGGTCCACAAGGGCAACATCCAGAAATATACCGAGGGCGCCTTCCGTCAATGGGGCTATGAGGTCGCCCGCGAGGAGTTCCCGGAAGAGACCGTCACCGAAGCCGATCTGTTCGGCGTCTACGGCGGCAAGCGCCCGGAAGGCCGTGTAGTCATCAAGGACCGCATCGCCGACATCATGTTCCAGCTCATGCTGCTGCGCCCCAACGAGTTCGATGTCATCGCGACCACCAACCTGAACGGCGATTATCTTTCGGATGCCATCGCGGCCGAGGTCGGTGGCGTCGGCATCGCCCCCGGCGCCAACATGGCGGACCATGTCGCGGTCTTCGAGGCCACCCACGGCACGGCCCCGAAGTATGCCAACCTCGACAAGGTCAATCCCGGCTCCCTGCTCTTCAGCGGCGTCATGATGCTCGAATACCTCGGCTGGAAGGAGGCCGCCGACCTCATCACCTTCGCCTTTCCCGAGGTCATCCAGAAGAAGATCGTCACCTACGACTTCGCGCGCCTCATGGCGGGGGCCACGGAGGTCTCGACCAGCGGTTTCGCCGACGCGCTCATCGAAGAGATGGGGGCGGATGTGGACATCGGGGCGCGGCGCGCCGAGCGGGAGCGCGCCGTCGAAGAAGAGCGCCGCGAGCGCGAGGCCCGGCGCGTCGCGGAGCCCATCGCGGAGATGAAGGCCTCGGGGCGCACGCCGCACACGGTCGCCGACATCGCGAGCCCCATCATGACCGTCAAGCCCGGGGTAGCCGTGAGCGAGATCATGCACCTGATGCGCGACCGCGAGATCAGCAGCGTGGTCGTCGAGCCCGGCGCGGACGGGCTCTGGGCGATCATGACCCAGCGCGACATCATCAGCCGTATCGTGCACGCCAACCGCTCCCCGGCCCGCGTCAGGGTCGAAGAGATCGCGAGCAAACCGCTCGTGACGGTACCCGGCGACATGTCGCTGCAGGAGTGCGCCTCACGCATGGTCGAGTCGAACATCCGGCGCGTGGTAGTCGAGGAGCACGACATCCCGGTCGGGATCGTGAGCGATACCGATGTCTTTCGGATCGTCGAGGAATTCGGTTGGGAACCGGTGGTGCTGTGAAGCGGCCCCCACGACTCTATTCACCCTTCACCAGTCCCCATTCCCGATGACTCCCTCCCTTTTCATGCTGGTGGCCCAACTTTCTCTACTGGAGGGCCCCTGGCCCGCCGCCGTCGCGGCGGCCGACACGACACCCGGAGGAGACTCAGTTATGTCTATCCCGATCACTTCCTTGGCCATCACCTCCCCGGCCTTCGCCGACCAGGCGGAGATCCCGCGGCAATACACCTGCGACGGGTCCGATCGCTCGCCGCCGCTCTACTGGTCCGAAGTCCCACCCGGGACCCAGAGCCTCGTGCTCATCGTGCACGACCCCGACGTGCCCGATCCCAAAGCCCCCAAGCGCATCTGGGTACACTGGGTGCTCTACGACATCCCGCCCAGCGCCACGGGACTGCCAGAAGCGGTCGGTCCCGCGGCGCTCCCCCCAGGAACCAGAGACGGGCAGAACGACTGGGGACGCACGGGCTATGGGGGCCCCTGCCCCCCCATCGGGCGCCATCGCTACTTCCACAGGCTGTACGCCCTGGATACCGTGCTATCGCTGCCCCAGGCCACCAAGGCCGAGCTGGAAGAGGCCATGGCCGGGCACATTCTGGGCGAGGCCGAGCTCATGGGGACGTACCAGCGCGGGCGCTAGCTGAGGTAAGGGGCGGGGCGCGGGATCGGTTGCAGCTAATCTCAATCGAAGCTGGCCGCGTCCCGGCCCTTGGCGCTGTCGAGGCCGACGAGCGTGTCAAGGCCCTTGACCTGATGGAACCTCGCCCCGTCCAGGGTGGCCCCGGTGAGGCGCGTGCGGGTCATGTCGGCCGCGGTGAAGTCGGCGCCGCGCAGATCGCAGCGCGACAGATCGGTGTCGGTCAGGTTGGCGCCGGTGAAATCCGCGAAGCGCACGTCGCATCCGGACAGATCTGTGCCGGTCAGATCCGCCCCTCTGAGCTTGGCATTGACCATGAGCGTGCTGAGCTTGCCCATGGGCTGGTTCTTCATGTCCGCGCCGAAACGCCCCTCTGCGAGCTTCGCCCCGTCGAGGTTGGCGCGTTGAAGATCGGCGATGAGGCGCGCGCCCGTGAGATCGGCGCCCTTCAGGTTGGCGTCCACGAGCACCACCCCGAAGATGCTCGCCCCACGCAGGTCAGCTCCCTCGAGATCGGCCCCGCGCAGGATGGTGACATCGAGGTTGGTGCGCGCGAGCTTGGCGCCCCTGAGCGGTACGCCGTGCAGGTGCGTGCCGAAGAGGTCCGCGCCCTTGAAGTCCACACCGGAAAGATCCTGTCCCCGGAAGTCCCGGTTGCGCAGGTCCGGTCTCTGGTCCGCGCCGGCGCCGGCCAGGACCTCCAGCGCCTGTTCGCGCGTCATGGGCGCATAGCTGCCGGACAGGGCCGGGCCCATGGCGCTCGCGATCGCGAGTCCGGTGACCACCACCCGCCCGCGGCGAAACAGCGAACCAACGATGTCTATCACTTTTTTGCGCATCCTATTCCCTCCTCGGGTCGGCCGATCCCGGGCGCGGATCTCTGTCCGGCCGTATAGCGCAGCTCGCCGCCCGGCACAAGGGCCGTGCGCCTCGCGACCCGCTCCAGAACAAGCCCGGAAGGCGGGTTACGCGATAGAGCCGCTCTACCGTTACGGCTTCAGGCGCGTGCGGCCATCCGAATCCCGAGGAGGGCGGTGAAGGGAAATCGTCTCGCGATGGATTTTCTTATCGAGATGGGGAGGCGCTGCAGGATGGTCTCGATCGCGACAGGCAGCGACACGGGCAATTTCAGATACCGGCCCTCGGCCCCCGCATAGGCGCAGCAATCGGAAAAGCCCGCCTCGAGAAACAGGGCCTTGAGCTCTGCGTTCGTGTACTCCTTGATGTGGAGGCCGGTCGCTTCGTCATCGAAGTATTTCGAGATGTCGTGCGGTCCGTTCAAGCGGTTCGGCGTCACGCACAGATAGATACCGTTCTGTCTGAGCACGCTGCGGACACTCCGGAACTGTTGCACCAGATCGTCGGGATGGACGTGCTCGATGAGCTGATTGCTGTATACCAGGTCCACCGTGTTCGGAGGGAGCGGGATCGTGCACCCGTCGCAGATGACGACCGTCAGGTTATCGGGTTTCCGGACACCGGCCGTGATCTGTTCGGACACATCGACGGCGAACACCTGTTCGACGCGCCTGGCGATCTCCAGCGACAAGGCGCAATCGCCGGCACCCAACTCCAGAAACACGGCATCACGGCGTAGAAAGGGCCCGAGTAGGCGAAGCTGTGCCGAGATCGTGCGGCGCGCCTCTTCCGGCGAGTGCTTCCTGACGAGCTGTGGATGATCCGGAACGCTCCGGAACAGATCGTCGTATACCGTGCGATAGAGCGACGGCCTGTCTTCACGGGATGCGCCGCGCAGTCGGGCCGCGAGGGTCTTCTCGGTGTCGTAGTGGCGGCGGATCGCCTCGGCGGATCTCCCTTTGGTGGCGATGCGGGGGGCGTGTGGCGAACGCGGCATAGGCTTCACTCTTGCGGTACGTCGATGGGCGTTCGAGTATAGTCGAACTCGCCCGGCGAGCCTTTAGCGCCGATGGCTGTCGCGGTCCACCGCGGGCGGTCCCGGTCTTTCGGAGGTCTCGCGGCGCTCATCGCGATCTCCAAGACCTTGTACGCCCCTCAGACTATCTTCCAATGGGGGGGGTAGGTCTTCTCGAAGTACGGCAGGGCCTCGATGCGCCCCATCCAGGCGGCGAGCTTGGGCCCGAGGAGACCGCGGACCTCGGTGCCGGGGTCTTTGAGATCGGTCCTGAGCGCCAGGGCCAGCATCGGGTAGAGGGCATGATCGGCGGCGCCCAGGGCGCCCATGAGATAGGGTCCCCGGAGCGCCCCCTCGAAGGTTCCCAGCTCTCTTGCGAGCTTCTCGCGGCCCTTTGCGATGACGGCTCGGTCGCGCTCGGCTTCCGGTTTGTAGAACACCTCGCGGAGCATCGGCCCCGCGGCCGGAGCGAGGTAGTGGTCGACCTCCTGGATGAGGCGCCGCGTGACGGCGCGTGCTTCAGCGTCCCCGGCGAACAGCAAGCCGTCGCCGGACTCGGGATAGCGCTCGTCGAGGTATTCTACGATGGCCACCGACTCGTACAGCGTGAACCCTCCGTCGGTGAGGACCGGGACGTTCCTGCGTGGGTTCAGGCGCGCGAAGTCCTCAGTCTTGAGGTCGCCCCCCGAGAACGACAGCATCTGTAGGGTGTAGGGGAGCCGCTTGTGCTCCAGGGCCAGCCACACTCGCCAGGCGGGGGGTGAGCCGGAACCGCAGTAGAACGTGATCGCCATGGGGTACCTCCGGTAGAATAACGCGTACTATAACGCGACTCCTATATGGCTGGGCGTGATCTGGAAACACCCCCATGAAGCTCGTCACCTTTACGCATGACGGCTCGACCCGCATCGGCGCGGTCGTGGGCCAGGAGGTAGTCGATGGTTCGGCCGCGCCGGGGCTGCCGCAGGACATGCTCGGGTTCCTCACGGCCGGCCGGCTGGCGCTCGATGGGCTCGCTAGACTCATCGACAGTGGCCGGGCGCGGATCCCGGTGGCGGCGGTGCATCTCGGTCCGCCCGTGCCGCGCCCGCCCAAGTTCCTGGCCATCGGCTTGAACTATGCCGATCACATCGCCGAAACGGGCCGCGAGCGCCCGGAGTTCCCGGCCTTCTTCAACAAGCAGCCGACCTGCGTGAACGGCCCTTATGATCCCATCCAGAGACCTCGGGTGTCGGAAAAGCTCGACTACGAGGGCGAGCTCGGGTTTGTGATCGGCCGCCGCTGCCGGCATGTGCCGAAGGAGCGGGCGCGGGGGGTGATCGCGGGTTATCTCGTCGTCAACGATGTCTCGGTGCGCGACTGGCAGGCGCGCGCGCCGACCATGACGCTCGGCAAGTCCTTCGACACCCATGGCCCCATCGGCCCGTGGATCGTGACGCCGGACGAGGTCCAAGACCCCCATGCGCTGGATCTGAAGACCTGGGTCAACGGTGGCCTGCGCCAGTCCTCAAATACCCGCCACATGATCTTCAATTGTTATCAACAGGTGGAGGTCCTGTCCGCCGCCTTCACGCTGGAGCCGGGCGACATCGTCTCGACCGGCACCTGCAGCGGGGTCGGGGTCCTGATGAAGCCGAGGGGTTACCTGAAGATCGGAGACGTGGTGCGGGTCGAGGTGGAAGGGATCGGCCACATCGAGAACCCGGTCATCGAGGAGCCGGCCGACAGCGCCTGTCTCTGATCGGCGGGCGGCATTCCACGGGGAGGACCGACGGGCTGGCTCATCCTTCCGTCTGGGTATCGGGCTTGCGGTGTGTCAATGCGTTGGTCTCCGAATCACCGGAAGCGGCCGCGACACCCCCATCGCATTTGAGGTGAAGGTCTGATCGCCTGGACGCCATGGAGCGTACGCTCGAGGTGCTGAACGATTTGGAACGCGACGAGGTGTTCGCTCGTTACGCCATCGGTGGCGGCCTGGGTGCCATCTTTTACATGGAGCCGTTTCTGACGTACGACCTCGATGTGTTCGTGGTACTGCCGGCCGGAGGGTCCGGCATTTTGACGCTGGGACCGCTGTATGCGGCCCTGAGGCAGCGGGGTTACACAGAAGAGGGCGAATGCGTGAACATCGAGGGGGTGCCCGTGCAGTTTCTTCCTGCCTACAATGCGTTGGTCGAGGAGGCCTTGGCGCGGGCCCGGGCGGTCTTCTACGAACGAACGCCGACCCGGGTGCTAGGCGCGGAGCATCTGGCGGCCATCATGCTGCAAACCGGTCGGGACAAGGATCGCCAGCGGTTTTCCGCCTTCCTGCGCGAAGCGGATCTCGACCGCAATTGCCTGGAAGACATCCTGCGCCGACATCAGTTGGAAAGCCGATGGAGAGAATGGACGGCTTGAAGGACGAACTGACCCGGATCCTGGCCGCCAAGGAACAACGGCGCCGGCAATTGGCCGCCCAATCCTTTCCCGCCAAGGTACGGGCGCTGCTGCGACTTCAGGAGCTGGCCGCACCGATCTTGGCCCAGCGCGGACGGCGGGTACGCCCGTGGCAGATCGATCGGCCTCCGGCGGCACGCGGCGTACCGTCCGACATCTAACGCTAGACGGCCCGTAGACCCGCGTAGGACGCCACCAGCCACTTGGTCCCGGCGCGCTCGAAGTTGACCTGGACGCGGGCGTGCTCGCCCAGGCCCTCCAGGTGCAAGACCACCCCTTCGCCGAACTTGGCGTGGAGTACGCGCTGGCCCAGCCGCAACCCGCCCGCGGTCGTGTCCGTGCGCGCGGACGGGGGAGGAGACATTGGCTTGCGCGCCCGGACATCGGCCAGCAATTCGGCCGGCAGCTCGCGGAGGAAGCGCGACGGTTGCGGATATTTCTCGTCCCCGTGCAGGCGCCGGGCCTCGGCGTGGGTGAGCACCAGCCGTTCCTGGGCGCGCGTGATCCCGACATAGCACAGGCGGCGCTCTTCCTGGAGCTGGGCCGGGTCGTCGTGGCTGCGCTGGTGGGGAAACAACCCTTCTTCCAAACCCACCAGGAACACCAGCGGAAACTCCAGACCCTTGGCGGAATGCAGGGTCATGAGCTGTACGCCCTCCGCCCCGTCTTCGGCCTGGCCCTCGCCGGCCTCCAGCGCGGCCTGCGACAGGAACGCGGTGAGGGGGTCCAACTCGCTCTCCGGATCGAGCACGAACTCGCCGGCCGCGCGCGCCAGCTCTTCGAGGTTCTCGATGCGGTCTTCTCCGCGCTCGCTCTTGTCTTTGAGGTAGTGCTCGGGCAGGCGGCTCGCCTCGATCACGGCCTCGACTCGCGCGGCGAGCGGGCGATCGTCGCCCGGTGAGGCCATGCGCTCTATCAGGATCAAAAAGCCCCGCAGCGCGCCGAGCGCCCGGGCGCCGGCGCTGCCCCCGGTCAGCAGGCGCTCCGTGGCCTGCCATAGCGACACCGTCTCGCGCCGTGCGGTCTCCCGGATCAGCGTAAGGCTGCGTTCGCCGATGCCGCGGTTCGGGGTGTTGACCACGCGCTCGAAGGCCGCGTCGTCGTCGCGGTTGGCGATGAGGCGCAGATAGGCGAGCACGTCCTTGACCTCGGCGCGCTCGTAGAACCGGAAACCGCCGTGGACGCGATAGGGGATGGCGCGTTGTCGCAGCGCATCCTCGAAGACCCGCGACTGGGCGCTGGTCCGGTACAGCACGGCGCATTCGCCGTAACGGCGCCCGTCCTGGTGCCAGTGGCTCACGGTCTCGACGCAGTAACGGGCCTCCTCCAGGTCGTTGAAGGCGGAGAAGAGACCGATCGGCGTGCCCTCGGCCCCCTCCGTCCAGAGTTCCTTGCCGAGGCGTTCGCTGTTGTTGGCGATGAGCGTGTTGGCGGCCTTCAGGATCGTGGCGCTGGAGCGGTAGTTCTGCGTCAGGCGCAGGAGCCGGGCCCCGGCGAAGTCCCTCTGAAACCTGAGCATGTGCTCGACGCGCGCGCCGCGCCAACTGTAGATCGACTGATCATCGTCGCCGACCGCGAACAGCGTCCCGCTGTCGCCCACCAGTTGTTTGAGCCAGGTGTACTGGAGGGAATTGGTGTCCTGAAACTCATCGACCAGCACGTGGCGAAAACGCCGTCGATAGTGATCGATGAGATCGGCGTGGTCGCGAAACAGCTCCGAGACTCGCAGCAGGAGCTCGGCGAAGTCCACGAGACCCGAACGCTTGCACATCTCTTCGTACGTGCGGTAGATGCGGATCGTCTCCACGCGATGCGGATCGCCCGAAGTCTCCAGGCGTGCCGGCCGCAGCCCTTCTTCCTTGCGGGCGTTGATGAACCATTGGATCTCGCGGGCCGGCCACAGCGCTTCGTCGAGGCCGAGGGTGCGGATGGCGCGTTTGATGACCCGCTGCTGGTCATCGGCATCCAGGATCTGAAAGGTGCGGGGCAGACCGGCGCGCTCGAAGTGCAGCCGCAAGAGACGATGGGCGATGCCGTGGAAGGTCCCGACCCACAGCGAGCGCATCGACGGGCCGAGCAGCGCCTCGATGCGCCCGCGCATCTCGGCGGCGGCCTTGTTGGTGAAGGTGACGGCGAGTATGCCTTGTGCCGTGGCCTGGCCGGTCTCGCAGAGCCAACACACGCGGTGCACGAGCACGCGGGTCTTGCCGCTCCCGGCCCCCGCCAGCACCAGGGTATTGCCGGGCTCGGCCGCCACCGCCTTGCGCTGCGCCGGGTTGAGCGGATCGAGGATACGGGTGACGTCCAAGGCGGGTGGCTACAGCACCGAGGCGTCATGCGCGAGGTCCGGTTCCTCGCAGTGGGCGAGCAGGTATTCCCGGGTGCGCGTGCGCAACAGGAGCGCCGTCTTCCAAGCGTCGCCGCCGGCCTCGGCCTCTACGGCCCGGGGATCGATGGCCGCACCGATCTCGATGCGCACCGGCCCGGGGGTAGGGATCCAGTTACCGTCGCGCAGGAGGTAGCGCGTGCCGCGTATGACCACGGGCACCACCACGGCACCGTGCTCCGCGGCCGCCACGAAGGCTCCCATGTGGAAGGGCAGGAGCCCCGGGATACGCGAGAAGGTGCCCTCCGGGAAGAACAAGAGGGTGCTGGCGCGACCCAATGTGTCCGCGATGCGGCGCGCATCGGCCACGCCCTTGTGTTTATCGAAACGTTCGACGAACTCCGTGCCGATGCGCCTAAAAAACAGCCGCGGGATGAAACGCCGGCCGAGCTCGGCCTTGGCGACGAAACTGACGGGGCGGGGGAGAAAGCCCACGAGATAATAGGCGTCGAGGATGCTCGCGTGGTTCGCGCAGAGGACCGCCGCCGTGCCCTCGGGCGGGAGCAACGTAGCGCCTTGCACCGTGCAGGGCGCCATGGCGGCGCGCGCCAGGAAGCGCGCCGCCATGCGCATGGCCCCAAAGCGCAAGCTGCGCGTAGGCAAGAGCACCACGAGGGTCCAGACGATGGGCGCCAGGAGGGCGAAGAGCGACCAGCAGTAGACCCCGTAGGCCACCGATTTCAAGCCCCGGCGCCCCCGGCGCAGGGCAGGGCCTACGGTCGCGACCATGAGCCGGGCCACCTGCTGCCAGGCGGGGGGTTGCCGCCGTCCGATGGCGCCCGCTTCGTAGAGCTCGCGGCAGGCGCCGCGCCGGATCTTGCCGCTACTCGTCTTGAGCACCGTCCCCGAGGGGGCCAGTACCAGATCATCCGGCGGTCCGCCCACCAGATCCGAGGCCAGGAGGTTGACGAGCACGCGCAGGCGCTCGCGGGCCTCGTCTTGCAGCCCGTTAGTCTCCGCCACCACCACCAGCCGCTCGGTGCCGGACTGTGGGTCCGGGCTCCCGAAGACTGCGACTCTCCCGCGCCGCACGCCCGGCAGCTCCCCCACCGCTTCCTCCAGCTCGTGCGGATAGATGTTTCTGCCGGCGCGGATCACGACGTCCTGGGTCCGGCCGGTGATGTAGACCTCGCCGCGTGCGATGTAGGCGAGGTCGCCCGGCGTCACCCACTCGGACTGGATGAGCGCGCGAGTGGCGTCGGGGCTGCGGAAATAACCAGCCGTTGCCGACGGCCCCCGGAACTGCAAGCGGCCTTCACGGCGCTCGGGCAGCTCGCGGCCGCCATCGTCGACGATGCGCACCTCGTGCGCGGGCAGGGGCTGGCCACAGGCCATGAACTCGAGGACGTTGCCCGAGGTGCCCATCGTTGGTGCAGTGGGCCCGGCCTCGACGGCCACGCCTTCGTTCACGAACGCCTCGCGCTCGATGCGATCGATGAGCGGGCCGCGCCCGAGCGGCGGCATGGCGAGCGCCAGGGTCGCTTCGGCCAGGCCGTAGACCGGCGCCATGGCCTCGCGGCGAAAACCGTAGGGCGCGAAGCGTTCGCAAAAGCGCCGCACGGTGTTCGGGTGGACGGGCTCGGCCCCATTCAGCGCGGCCCGCCACGCACCGAGGTTCAAACCTTCGAGGTCGCGGTCCACCAAACGCCGGAGGCACAGCTCATAGGCGAAGTTGGGTGCGGCCGAGAGCGTGCCGCCGTACTTGTGGATCGCCCACAACCAGCGTTGCGGCCGGGCCAGGAACATGAGCGGGGACATAAGCACGAGCCGGGTCGCGTGATAGAGGGTCCCGAACCACGCCCCGATCAGGCCCATGTCATGGTACAGAGGCAGCCAGCTCACGAACACGTCCGTCGAGTCCGCCTGCAGGGCACGGCCCGCGGCGCGGATGTTGGCGAGCAGGTTGGCGTGGGTCAGCACCACGCCCTTGGGGTTGCCGGTGCTGCCCGAGGTGTATTGCAGGAAGGCGATGTCCTCGGCGGTGAAGGGGGGCGTGTCGCAGTGCCCGTGCCGGGCGGCGAGGTCATCGGTTGTGACCACGGCGCGCAAGGTGTCGGACTGCGCCTGGAAAAGCCGCGCGAAACCGCGCGCCTCGGCGATGGTGATCAACATCGCGGCCTGGCAATTCTGAAGCAAGGTGCGGTGTCGCTTGAAGTGGTCCTCGAGCTGGTTCATGCGCGCCGGAGGGTAGATGGGCACCGGCACGCCGCCCGCGAGGAGCACTCCGAAGAAGCTCGAAAAGTACGCACGCGCCGTGGGCAGCATGATGACCACGGCTTCCTTTGGTTTGAGCCCGCGATACTGGAGCGCCGCGGCCGAGGTCTCGGCCTCCTCGAAGAGCTCGCGGTAGTTCATGCCCTCCTCACGGTCCTCACCGGAGAGCAGGGTGATGTGGGTCCGATCGGGGTGGGTGGCGACGTGCCAGCAGAGGACCTCGACGAGCGTCTGCGCGCTTTCCGGGGTAGCGGCCATGGGCGCGGCATCGGTGCGGTGGCCTTGCGTCGACGAGGCTCGCGCCGGCGACTCGCCCGCACGGTGCAAGGCCTGCAGGAGATCGCCGATGGTCTGGGCCTCCACCGCGATCTGCTCGGGGAGGTGCACGCCGAGGCGGCGTTCGATGCGGGCCAGGAGCTCCACCCGCCCGAGACTATCGAGCCCCACGTCCCGATCGAGCGAGCTCGAGAGCGTCAGGCCGGCGCGCCGGATCGTCCCCTGCCGCAGCTCATCTGCAAGCTCCTCGACGATCGCGATCAGGGCCTCCGTTTCGCCGGCTAACAGAAGATCTTGTGCCGCCATCGCACTGCCGGAGCGCTCGCACCGTCACGCACAGATCGCCCGTGGCCCATGATCCAGTGACCGCGCATCGCGTGGCCTTGGATCTGGCGGCCCTGGCCCAGGTTCAACTGGATTAGGCGGCCCTGGACTTCCCAGCACCTTCATCGCGGGTCACTTCTCCTTCGGTTCTTTCGGTTCTTTGGTTTCCTGCGGCGGGGCGATGGCGACCAGCTCGATGTCGAAGACCAGGGTCGCGTTCGGTCCGATCCGGCCGCCTGCGCCTTGTTCGCCGTAGGCCAGGGCGGGAGGAATGACCACCTGCCACTTCGAGCCCTCCGGCATCTGGACGAGGGTCTCCTGCCACCCCTTGATCACGCCGTTGAGTCCAAACGAAACCGGCTTGTCGGCGCGCTCGGAGCTGTCGAACTCGGTGCCGTCGATCAGCGTACCCTTGTAGTGCACGGAGACCGTGTCGGTGGTCTTGGGTTTGGCGCCGGACCCGGCCTTGATCACCCGATATTGGATCCCGTTCTCTAGTTTCTCGACGCCCTCCTTCTTGCCGTTCTCCTCCATGAAGGCCTTGCCCGCCGCCAGGTTCTTGTCGGCCACAAGCTGCCGCGATTTCTTCATCGCGGCCTGCTGGCGCGCCATGACCGCCTCGAGCTCCTCGCGTGGGACACGCGATTCAAGCCCCCCGCCGACATCGCCAATGGCGAGAGAGAACGCGGGAAGATCGAGGTCCATGCCCTGCTGTTTCAGGCTCTCGCCGACCTGTCTTCCGATCATGTAGCTGAGCTTCTCCTGGTCGGTACCCAGCTTCGGGGCTTCCTCGGCGATGCTCGGGGAGGTGACGGCGATGCACAGGATCGCCAGCAGGTGCTTCTTGGTCATGAGGTTTCCTTGGTATTGTGATTGAACGTGTGCGATGAGCCAGCCGCGGCGTTCGAGCCGCGACGCGCCTGCTTCTTATCATAGAGATGCTATATTCCCACATGGGGAGCGAGACTCCAAGCGCTTCTGTGGACAAGGCACGCGAGCGTCGGGAGTAACGGTGGGCGCCATGTTCTTGATGAACGTCGGCAAGTGGGAGGGGATCGAGCGATGCGTATCATATTGTTAGGGGGTCCGGGGGCCGGGAAGGGGACTCAGGCGGATTTCCTGTGCCGGCAGTTCGGGATCCCCAAGGTCTCGACCGGAGACATGCTGAGGGCGGCGGTCGCACTGGGGACGCCGCTCGGTATCGAGGCCAAGCGCGTGATGGACAGCGGCACGCTCCTGTCCGACGACCTCATCCTCGGGCTCGTGATGGAACGCATCGCGCGACCCGATTGCGCCCGGGGCTTCCTGTTCGACGGCTTCCCCCGCACCATCCCGCAGGCCGAGGGCCTGGCGCGAGCGGCGATCGACATCGACTACGTGATCGAAATCGCCGTCGATGACGAGGAGATCGTGCGCCGCATGTCGGGCCGTTGGGTCCACACGGCCTCGGGCCGCACCTATCACGTGCTGTTCAACCCCCCAAGTGTCGCGGGTCGTGACGATCTGAGCGGCGAGCCGCTGATCCAGCGTGACGACGACCGGGAGGCTACCGTGCGCGAGCGTCTCTCGGTCTATCACCGCCAGACCGAGCCTTTGGTTGCCTATTACCGGCAGCGCGCGCTGGATCCGTGCGGCAAACCGCGCTACGCCCGCGTCAACGGTGTGGGGGATGTGGCCGAGGTTCGCGCTCGCATACTGAACGCACTGGCAGACCATGGCTGAACATGCATGATCGTGGGCACGCAACACCCAAGAGCCGAGCGCAGCGGCGCAGACCCCGAGCGTAGCGATGTGGGCCCCGCGCGCAGCGGTGTAGACAATACATAAAACGGTTGCATGCGCTATAGTTGTAATGTATATAGCATCCACGTCTTGAGTGTGCATTCAAGGCTCGTGCACTGCGCGGAGAATCCATCATGGCCGTAACCAAGAAGGGGTTGGTACGAAAGGCAGCCGCCAAGAAGAAGCCCGCGGCGACCAAGAAGATGGCGGTGACCAAGAAGAAGATCGGGATGACCAAGAAGAAGGTGATCGCCGCGAGGTTCGCCAAGAGGACGGCAAAGAAGACCACGGCGAAGAAAGCAGCCAAACTGTCGAAAGCAACCGCCAAGAAAACGACTGCGAAGAAGAAGGCGGCCAAGAAAACCGCGAGTAGAGGTCGCTAGCCCCGCAACATCTCGCGCCGCGGGGCGCGAGTCCTTCCAAGCGGCGACTCGCGGCCGAGGCCAACGTTCGCCTCGAGCTCGGTCCTTGAAGTGGATCGACGATCGGCGGGCTTCGCATTTCCGTGCGCTTGCCCTACACTGCCGTGCTGGATAGTGCCGCTCTCTACTCCCTCCCGAATCCAACGTGCCACGACCCGATCGCGCCGATCGAGGCAAGCGGTCTCCGAGCACAGCGCGTGGCGCTCTCTGCACGTGGTCGTTCCGTCTCCTGATCCTGCCGTTCCTCTTGGCCGGCGTAGGGGCCGTCGTATGGCTATTCTGGACCGATCATAAGGTCCGAAGCCAGTTCGAAGGCCGGCGCTGGGCGCTGCCCGCGCGCGTCTACGCGCGCCCGCTGGAGCTGTACGCGGGGAAGGCCCAGGCCCTCTCGGATACCCGGAGTGAGTTGGCGCTCTTGGGCTATCAGGAGGTGAGCCGCGTGACGGAGCCGGGGCAGTACCGGGTCCTGGGGGAACGCCTGCGCGTGGCGACCCGCGGGTTCGTATTCTGGGATGGCCGCGAACCCCCGCGGGCAGTGGAGATCGAGTTCTCCGGCGGGCGTGTGCGCCACCTGCGCGACGGCGAGACGAAAGAATCGCTGGCCTTGGTGCGGCTCGACCCGCTCGAAGTGGCCCGCATCTATCCGATAGACGCGGGGCGCCACAACGAAGACCGGCTCCTGGTGCGACGCGACGAGATCCCCTCCGCGCTGGTGCTCGCGCTCATCGCCGTGGAAGACAAGGCCTACTACCGGCACCCTGGTGTGGATCCTTTCGCCATCCTGCGCGCTCTAGTGGAAAACCTGCGTGCGGGCGAGGTGCGCCAGGGCGGCAGCACCTTGACCCAGCAGCTCGTCAAGAACTTTTATCTCCATCCCGAGCGCACACTGGGGCGCAAGACCAGCGAGGCGCTCATGGCGCTCTTGCTGGAGTTGCGTTACAGCAAGGAGGAGATCCTCGAGGCCTATGTCAACGAGGTCTATCTCGGCCAGGACGGGCCGCGCGCGATCCATGGCTTCGGGCTCGCCGCGCAGTTCTATTTCGGCCGGCCGCTCGCCGAGCTGTCCACACCGGAGCTGGCCCTCCTGGCCGGCATGGTGCGCGGCGCGTCGCGGTACAACCCGCGCCGCCATCCGAGCCGCGCCCTCAAGCGGCGCAACGATGTGCTGGCGCGCATGGCCGAGCAAGGCATGCTCACCGCACGCGACGCGGAGTTTCTGAGCCGCGCACCGCTCGGTGTCACGGCGCGCGCATCCGCCGTGGCCGTGCGCTTCCCAGCCTTCACCGAGGCGGTGCGGCGCCAACTGCGCCGGATCTATCGTGAGGAGGACCTCGAGAGCGAAGGCTTGCAGGTCTTCACGAGCCTCGATCCGATCGTTCAAGGGCGCGCCGAGGCCGCACTGTCCGAGCGCCTCACGGCCCTGGAACGCGGGCGTCGTATGACCCGTGGGACGCTGCAGGGGGCGGTCATCGCGATACACCCGGAAAACGGCGAGATCCTGGCGCTCTGCGGCGATCGGCGCACCCGCTATCGTGGCTTCAACCGCGCCCTGGATGCACGGCGGCCGGTCGGATCCTTGATCAAACCGGCCGTCTATCTCGCGGCCTTGTCACGACCCGAGCGCTTCAATGCAGTCTCGTCACTGGAGGATCGACCGTTCAGCTGGGTCGATCGGCGAGGGGTGAAGTGGGTGCCGAACAACTACACGAAGGAAACGCACGGCACCGTTCCGCTCCACGAGGCGCTGGCGCGTTCGTACAACCTCGCCACCGTGCGGTTGGGCATGAGCGTCGGGACCGGCGAGGTACGCCGCATCCTCGCGCGGCTCGGGATCCCCGGCGATGTCCCGGACTATCCCTCGCTGTTCCTCGGCGCGATCGACCTCTCGCCGCTCGAGGTCACGCAGATGTATCAGACCATCGCGAGCGATGGGTTCCACAGCCCGTTGCACTCGATCCGCGAGGTCCTGACGCAAGACGGCCGGCCGTTGCAGCGCCACGGTTTGATCGTGCGGCAGACGATCGCGCCGGCCCCGGCCTATCTGCTCAAGACGCTCTTGACCGAGGTGCTGGTTTCTGGCACCGGCGCGCAACTTTCCCGCGCGTTCCGCGGCGCCCTGCCGCTCGCCGGCAAGACCGGAACCACCGACGATCTGCGCGACAGTTGGTTCGTGGGTTTCGGGGGGGATATGCTGGCCACGGTGTGGGTGGGGCGCGACGACAATCGGCCGGCCGGCCTTTCCGGCGCGGCGGGTGCCATGCAGGTGTGGTCGGCCATGATGCGGGCGCGCCCTCCCTCGTCGCTGGACCTCTACCCGCCGGAGGGGATCGAATGGCACTGGGTCGATGAGCGGAGCGGTGCCCGCACCGAGGCCTCGTGTCCCGGTGCCCGGCGATTCCCGTTCATCACGCCGCATCGCCCCGCGGGGTTCCGGCATTGTGGCGAAGAGGCGGTGTCGGATCTTCTGCCGTGAATCTCGCGCCCCAGAGCCGGGTACCGCTAATGTCCTGTAATGGGTCGTGCGCGCTCCGTGCTCTTCTCGGTCTGCTCGCGAGTCTGGCTGGCGGCCCGGTATCGCCCGCCGCACCCCTGACTCCAAACAATATTTCGCATGCCGCCGAGCCCGCGGCCGGACCCGCGCCCATGGTGCTGCTCACGCGAGCGCAGTCGCTTGCCCATGCCGGGAAGTCCGAAGAGGCCGCGGCGACCTTGGAACGCGCCATCCGCATCGAGCCGCGAAACCCGTGGCTCTGGCACCGCCTCGCGGTGCTGCGACTCCAGGAGGGGCAGCACTCCCTTGCCATCGAGCTGGCAAAGAAATCCAACGTGCTGGCGCGCGGCAACCGTCGGCTCCTGGTGGGAAACTGGCTCGTGGTCGGCAAGGCGCGGGCGGGACTAAGTGATGCCGAAGGGGCGGCACGGGCGCGCGCCCGTGCGCGGGAGTATCGCCGTCGTGCCGCGGACTGAGGGCGATGGACAGGGGGTGCACCTGTACGTCGTCACAGTCACGGATCCGAATGGACGATAATCTCGCGCGATTACGCATCGAGCGCGGCGCGAAGCCGGAGGTGAGTGGTGGTGCGACCTACCGCCGGTTGGGTCGCTATGCGCTCGGCGCCATCACGGCCGTGCTGGTCGTGTACTTGGCCGCGCGCACGCTCCTCGATCCTAGCATGTCGGTGGCGGTCGGGACGGCCGTGGTTGCCTATCCCGCACAGGCCTACATGCTCTTCAACGCCACCGGTTATGTGGTACCCCAGCGCAAGGCCGATGTGGCCTCGAAGGCCACCGGCCGGCTCGAGGTCCTGGACGTCAAGGAAGGCAGCCGGGTCGTGAAAGGCCAGGTCATCGCGCGCCTGGAGAACGGCGACCTCGTGGCCGCCGCCGACCGCGCGGCTGCCAACGTGGCGCTGGCGCGCGCCGAGGTCGTCGAGGCCCGGGCCACGCTCACCGAGGCGCGCCTCGCGCTCAGGCGCTCCAGGACCCTGGTCGACAAGCGCTTCGTTTCCTCCGAGGACCACGATGCCGCGGTGGCGCGCTATGACAAGGCCGCCGCCGGGGTGGAGCGCGCGCGAGCGGCCGTCGCCGCCGCCGAGGCGGCGCGCCTGGAGGCCCGGGTGGCGGTCGAGTACACGCTGATCCGTGCGCCCTTCGATGGCGTGATCCTGAGCAAGTACGCCGACATGGGGGACATGGTCGCGCCCTTCGCCACGACCTCTCAGTCCAAGGGTGCGGTGGTGTCGCTCGCGGACATGGGCTCGCTGGAGGTCGAGGCCGATGTGTCGGAATCCAATCTCGCGAAGACCGAGATCGGCCAGCCCTGCGAGGTGGAGCTCGATGCCTTACCCGGTGCGCGGCTGCGCGGCGCGGTGGCGAGCATCGTGCCCAAGGTGGACCGGAGCAAGGCCACGGTGCTCGTCAAGATCCGATTCATCGACTTGGATCCGCGCATCCTGCCCGACATGAGCGCCAAGGTCGCCTTCCTGTCGCAAGAGCCCACACCGGAGGAACGTCAGGCGATGGTCTCGGTACCGCTCGGGGCGGTGGTCTCACGCGAGGGCAAGGCGATCGTGTTCGTATTGCGGGAGGGGCGGGTCGCCGAGGTCGTGATCGAGACGGGTGCGCGGCTCGGTGATCGAGTGGTGGTCGTGCGCGGCGTCGCGAGCGGGGATCGAGTGGTCCTCGACCCGCCCGAGGATCTTTCCAGTGGTGCCGAGGTCGCGATCCAGGGGCCATGAGCGAGACCGCCGTCGAGTCTGAGCCAGGGAGGACGACCCACAAAAGTGCGGATACGCACTACAAGAGTGCAGTGCCCGCCGTTGGGGCAGTGCGGCAAGAAGCGCGGAGGGGAGCATAGCTTGCTGAAACAACTTACGAAGAGACTCAAATGAGCGCGATAAGGCCCCGTCGTTTCTGGCCCTGCCCAGTCGTCCACAGATCCTGTGGATATCTCTGTGGATGAGATGCGGGCAAACACCCCAGAAGCCCGATGCTTCCTGGGGGACTGTTACACGTGTCAAGAATTGACCAACTCGCAGTGTATTGAAAATACAATTGCTTGCGTACTGCTCTTTGTGCGACTTATTGGTCAGGGCACATCGCGTTCGGCCTAGCACAAGTTTTCGGCGCCCGTTGAACAAGTGGTCGCTCGTGCCGTGGGGCGCCGCCACTTGGCTGCGGAACTTCTGGCGTGGAACTTCTCGGGGGGTGGGGTGTCGTATCAGCCACGTTCGTTGTGAACGTTCCCGCTCTCCCTCCCTGAGCGGGACTGCGAGCCCGGTATCCCCAGCCGGGCGCATCGTTGGCCCCGGTAACGCTTTCTCCCCTATTGTACCGGGGCTTTTTTTTGCCCGGAGCGGTCGATCCCGGGGGCTTCCGGCCCTGTGTTATGGCCGTGGCGATCGTGTATCCTGTCCCGAACAGAATGACGATCGTCACGGGGGAGCCTGCCGGGGGGCGATCGATGATGATGAGATCCCTGCTAGCCTTCATGTCGCTATTGCCGGCCGCGCTGCTGTACGCGGCCCCGGTGGCGAAAGGTCCGGTGGGCGACCCCGCGGCCGGCCAGTCCAAGTCGGCCGTGTGCGCGACCTGCCACGGGGAGACCGGAAACAGCCTCGCACCGGAGTGGCCCAAGCTCGCGGGCCAACACGCGGAGTATCTCGTCAAGCAGTTGCTGGACCTCAAGTCCGGGGCGCGCAAGAGCCCGGTCATGGGTCCGATGGCCGAGCCCCTGGGCGACGAGGACATCGCCGACCTCGCCGCCTACTATGCCGGCCAGTCAGTCGAACTCGGTGCCGCCGATGCGGATCTCGTCAAGACCGGCGAGCGGCTCTATCGGGCCGGAAACCGCGAGCGCGGGCTGCCGGCCTGTATGGCCTGCCATGGGCCGGCCGGTACCGGCAACCCGGCCGCCGGGTTCCCATCGCTGGGCGGCCAGCACGCGGCCTACACAGCGATCCAACTGCGGGCCTACCGCTCCGGTGAACGCAACAACGATCGGGCGGCGATGATGCGTCAGATATCGTCCCGGATCACCGACGCGGAGATCGAGGCCGTATCGTCCTATATCCAAGGGCTGTACCGATAGGAGGCGAGAGAGATGCGGCGCAGCATTTCGTGGGCTCTGGGTGCCCAATTGGCGGCAGGGGTACTGGGGATGGTCATTGCGGCGGAGACCTCCGGTCCTGAAAACAACAAAGAAGCGGGGGCGGTCCAGCCCGGATCGTTCCAAGCGGGAAAACACTACAAGGAGATCGTGCCGCCGCAACCGGTGACCGGAACCGGCATCGAGGTCCTGGAAGTGTTTTGGTACGGCTGTCCCCATTGCTATGACTTCGAGCCTGCCCTGGCGCGCTGGCAGGCGCGGCAGCCCGAGGACGTCGCCTTCCGGCGCCTGCCGGCGGTGTTCCGGCCGGGCTGGTACCTGCACGCCAAGGCCTACTACACGGCCGAGGCGCTGGGGGTGCTCGATAAGGTACACGTACCGCTGTTCAAGGCCCTGCACGCGGACCACAAGACGCTGGACGATGAAGCCAGCCTGGCCGATTTCTTCGCGGGCTTCGGGGTGGACAAGAACGAGTTTTCCCAGGTCTTCAGTTCCTTCACGGTCGAGGGCAAGGTCGAACAGGCCAAGCAGGCGATCCAGCGCTTCGGTATCGAGGGCGTGCCGGCGGTGGTCGTGAACGGCAGATACCTGACCTCCGGATCGATGGCCGGTTCCTATGAGGCCGTGCTCACGGTCGTGGATTTCCTGGTCGCCCGGGAGCGCGAGACGCGTGCGGCCCAGGTGCCTTCGAGGTCCTCGGGGTCTGCGCCGAGCGCGCCTCTCAGACCCACTTCTCCTTAGCGCTAAGACGGCTTCCGGGCGTAGTCCGGATTCAAATGGGGCGCGGGCTGCGGTAGACGACGAGCAGGCTGCCCGGCTTCATAGAGCGATAGGCGGCGGGCGGGTTCCAGTGCCGCAACTGGTTCACGCTGACCCGGTAGCGGCGGGCGATACGCGGTAACGAATCGCCCGGCTGGATGCGGTGATGCACGCGTCGGGGCTTACGAACCACGCTCGTCTCCGCCCCCAGCGCCGCCGGGGAAGGGATCAGAAGCTCCTGTCCCGGCCGGAGTCTGGTCTTGATCCCGGCGGCCATGGCGCCCAGCCCATTCGCCTCGCGCAGGGCGGCCAGCGGAACCCGGTAGGTTTGCGAGAGGTCCCAGAGCGTGTCGCCGGCGCGTACCCGGTGCGTCGTGCCCCTGGACCATCCCGGCACCGACATGACGGCCAGTCTTCGATCATCGACTCGCTGGCCCAGGCTCACGTAGCTCCGGACCCGTGCCAGCGTCCTGCCGGGGTTGTGAGGGCCGCCCTTTATCTTAATGTGGGAATGGCCCGCCAGCCGGCGCCTAAACGCGGCCGCCCTGTCGACCGGCACGGCCAGCCGGTGGGGACCGGAGGGCGCCGTGATCGACTGGATCAACCCGGGATTCAAACGCCGCAGCTCCTCGACGCTCACACCCGCAAGCTTGGCGGCTTCGGCGAGGCGGATCTGACGACCGACCTCGACCTCGGCGAGGTAGGGTTTGTCCGGGATGGGCCGGAGGCTCAACTTGTGGCCCGCCGGATTCGCGACGATCTTCGAGACCGCGATCAGCTTGGGGACGAAACCGCGCGTCTCCGCGGGCAACGCCAGCGACCAGAAATCCGTGCCGCGCCCGGCCCGGCGGTTGCGGGCGATGGCGCGCTCGACCATGCCCTCTCCGCAGTTGTAGGCCGCAAACGCGTTGAGCCAGTCGCCATCGAAACGCTCGTGCAGGACTTCGAGATAATCGAGCGCCGCGTCGGTCGATGCCAGCACGTCGCGCCGGCCGTCATACCAGGCGTTCTGCTTGAGCCCGAAGTGACGACCGGTGCTCGGGATCAACTGCCAGATCCCCGCTGCGTGCCCCGGCGAGCGCGCCTCGGCGCGGTAGGCGCTCTCGACGATGGGCAGGAGCGCGACATCGGTGGGCATGTCGCGGCGCTCCGCCTCCTCGACGATATGGTGCAGGTAAGGCGTCGCGCGCTCGACGATCTGATCGATAAATGCCTGCCGCAGGCCGGCCCAGCGCACCGGTGCCGCCCGACTGGGACGCCGGACATCCGCCAGTACGAGACCTTCGCGCACCCGGTCCCAAATATCGCCGCGGCTATGATCGCCGCCTTTTTCTATTGAATTTAGGGCGTTTGGGTCACCGGCAGTGGGTTCCTCGGTCGCGAACCCCGGGACGTGTCTCGGCTCCGCCACCGGCCTTCGAGCGCCGTCCCGCATGCCCCGAGATCCGGGGTGTCCTTCCAGCGCCCTCCTCGCCTCCCCCCGCTCCGCAACCGGCGGAACCGTCAAACAACCGGCGACAAAGAGCGAGGTGGACGTGGTTATTAGCAGCCGGCAAACGCCGTGTCCCCATCGCATTGGAAGGGATGCTAGGGGGCTTAACCGGTGCTGTCAACCCTTTGGCTCCCGAGCGACGAGGTCTCCGGCAGCGACAAATTACTTCCATGTAATATCACAACCTATTGTTGCTAAGAGAGACGCCTCTGCGATGCCCGCACCAAAGCAGGGCATATAGAGGCCAGGCTTAAAACCTGTCCTTCCATGCCCGCAGCGCTCCGAAGACTTCGACCGGGCTTGCCAGCCGTCTGCCTGCGTGGCGTTCGGCGGCCTCCCGGACCTCGGGAACGTGACAGCGCAGGAAGGGGTTGGTCTCCGTCTCGGTCGCGAGCGCGGCCGGGACCGTCGGGGCACCCAGAGCGCGCTGGGACTCCGCAGAGGCCAGACGGCGACCCAGCGCCGCGTTGCCCGGTTCGACCAGGCGCGCGAACAGGAGGTTGCGCAGCGTGTACTCGTGCCCGCAGTACACGCGAGTTTCAGGCTCGAGCGCCGCCAGCCTCATGAGGGAGCCGTACATCTGAACCGCGGTGCCCTCGAAAAGCCGACCGCAGCCCGCGGTGAACAGTGTATCGCCGCTGAGTAGCCAGCCGTGACCGTGATAGGCGATGGCCCCGGCGGTGTGCCCAGGGACCGCCAGGGCTCGCATCTCGAGCCCGAGCTCCGCGATCTGGAACGTATCCCCACCCCACATACCCACGGTCCGCTCGGGGATCGTCTCTCTTGCGGGGCCATACACGGGCACCTGGTAGCGTCCGAGCAGGTCGGGGATGCCGTTCACGTGGTCCCAGTGGTGATGGGTCACGACGATCCCGACCAATCTGAGGCCGTGACGGTCGATCTCGTCCTGCACCGGCCGGGCATCACCCGGATCGACCACGACCACCGCGCCCGCGGCATGGATCGCCCAGATATAATTGTCCTTCAAGGCCGGGATCGGGTAGATGTCCACCGGAGGGCTCCGTCGGTGTGGTCAGGTCGACTCGCGACGGGGTATTCTAGCCCGACGGGGTTGACGCATCTTTGTGTCCCCCCGGAAGCGGGTCACGATGAGGGGACTCGAAGGCACATGAACCATCTCGCAGGCTGCCGGGCACGCCAACGAACTATGGCGCGGCCAGACGTTTTAGAGCCCCGTCATGCACGGCTTTGTCTCCTGGACGAGCAGCGTTCGACGCGAGGTCCGCCACAGGCGCCGAGTGGGGAGATCCGCTGTGCCGTGCCGGCGTGAGGATCGCGCTGATGGAGCCCAGCGGAGTCAGATGGCCACGCCCCCGAGAGTAGCCGGCGACGGCGTACCGATGGCACCCACCCCGGAGGACGCCCGGCGCTCGGTTCGGGCCCGTGTCGTCGAATGGTTCCGGAGCTATCTCGGGGAGGCCTTGCTCCAGACGGAGCGTCGGGAGCTCAACCAGGTCCTGCCCGATATGTTCGGTTACCATATTGTGCAGCTCGGCGTGCGCGGACCGGACGACCTCCTGGGCTCGAGTCGTATATCTCACCGTGTGGTAATGGACATCGGCCCCGTCCCGGGGACCCCGCCGCAGAGCCCGGTGTGCGTCCCGCATGCGCTGCCGATCGCCTCGAACAGCATCGATGTGATGGTGGTTCCCCATGTCCTCGAATTCGAGCCCGAGGCTTTCACCGTATTACTGGAGGCCGAACGGGTCCTCATCGGCGAAGGGATGCTTGTCATCCTGGGATTCCATCCCTGGAGCCTGTGGGGCCTCTGGCGTTTTCTCCTCAGCAACCCCGGGCGCGTCCCCTGGTGTGGCCGCTTCATCGCCCCGGGCCGGGTGCGAGGCTGGCTGGCCGATCTGGGTTTCGAGGTCGTGCGCACGCGGGGTTTCTATTTTCGCCCGCCCCTCTCGGCGATCGGTAACGTGCACCGCTTTATGTTCCTGGACCGATGCGGGGCCCGCTGCTGGCCCTACTTTGGCGGCGCCTACCTGATCCTGGCCAAGAAGCGGGTCCTAACGTTGACGCCGATCGTGCCGAGCTGGCGGCGCGCCCTGGTCCCGAACGGCGCACCGGAGGCCGGCGTGCACGGTTGAATACCGTGCGGCCCGATACGACCCGGTCGACCGTCGAGATCTATACCGACGGTGCCTGTCGGGGCAACCCGGGACCCGGCGGGTGGGGGCTGGTGCTGCGTTACGGGGGGCACGAAAAGACCCGGTACGGCGGGGAGGCGCACACCACCAACAACCGCATGGAGCTGATGGCAGCCATCCAGGGACTCGAGGCCCTGAGCCGACCGTGCCGGGTACGCGTGACGACCGATTCGCAGTATGTCAAGAAAGGGTTGACCGAATGGCTGCCGCGCTGGCAGCGGCGCGGATGGCTGACCGCCGACAAGCAGCCGGTCAAGAACGTGGACCTCTGGCAGCGCCTGGCACGCGCCGCGGCGCCCCATGAGGTCCACTGGCAATGGGTAAAGGGCCACGCCGGCCACCCCGAGAACGAGCGCGCCGATGCCCTGGCGCGGCGCGCCATCGACGAGCTTGGGGGCCCTCGGGGGGCTTCCTCCGCCCCGAGGTGTCCTGAGACGTCGTGATAAAAGTGGGGACTTTGCCCCTAAGTGAGGTTCCCATGCGATATGCAATCGTGATCGAGAAGGCCCAAGACGATTACTCTGCGTATGTACCCGATCTTCCGGGCTGTGTTGCCACCGGCGCAACGGTTGATGAAGTTGAAGCGCAGATCCGTGAAGCCATCGAATTTCATCTTGATGGCCTGCGTGAAGATGGAGCACAAGTCCCACAGCCTTCGAGCCGAGTCGAGTACGTTGAAGTTGCGGCATGACGCCCGCCGGCATGCCATGGCCTGGGTAGCGGTGCGGCGGCGCCGCGGTGCCGATGCCGCTAAGGAACACGGCCTAGCGCCGCTCCTGCCGCGGCGCCACGTGTCCGTTACAGGTCCGCCCATCGTCGCCCCGCTACCCCGTCATTCCGACCGCGTGCAGCGGGGTCTGGTTTATCGAGGGAACGCGGACCAATCGCCTGGGCACCCATGTGGATCTCCGCGCTGTGCAACCAAGGGCGTCGGTTGCAGAACAAATGTTTGACACGGCTTCCCTCATGACCCGTCTCCGCACGGCCGTCGGTCGCCTCGTCCTGATCGCTTTCGTGATCACCGCTTCGCCGGGCCTCGGGGGGATGTTGTATCAAAGCTGTCCTCTGGGCTGCTGCACGCCCTACGCCCAGACGGGCTGCATGGGGAACGTCAAGACCGAGGCCGCCTCCAAGGCCCGGGATTGCAGCTGCCAGGGCACCTGCGACAGCACCTGCTCGGAGTGTGTGTATTTCCACGCCGGCGTCATCGAAGCGCCCCGATCGTCACCGCCGGAATCCTATCGGTTTTTCGCAGACCCCCCCGTCGCCCATCTCATCGGTCATCCCTCGCGCTACTACCGTCCCCCTCCCGTCGCTTCCCCCTAGATCCGATCGCGGGCGGCCTCCGCCACGCGTGTACTCGTGCCAGGGGCGCACTCGTGCGCCCCGTTAAATCGTTTCCTACGGGGGAGGAATCCATGTCGCATCACGATCCTTGTCGCCGGAGCAGGCTGATGGCGTTGTCGATGGCCATGCTGCTCTGCCCGGTGGCGCCCGGCCAGGAACCGGGATCGAAAGCGCCGCTGTCCTTAGGTGAAGCCAAGCAGCTGGCGGTTCAGAACGACCCTGTTGCCCAACAGCGCGAGGCCCAGGCTCAAGCGTTTCAAGAGCGCGCCGTGGCTGACGGCCAACTGCCCGATCCACAGTTGAGCCTCGGGCTGGGTGACGTGCCTTCGAACTTTAGGGTCGACGAAGACCCCGACACCGAGCTCCAGCTCGGGCTGTCGCAAGCAAGGGCCAGCGGTTGGAACGGCTGCGAAAGGCGAACGCAAGATCCTCTATTGGTGGGATCCCATGATCCCCGATTTCCGCAGCGACAAACCCGGCCTCTCCCCCATGAATATGGAGATGGTCCCGGTCTACGACGACGAGGCGGGCGGGGCGGGCGACCCGGGTATCACGATCGCCCCCGAGGTGGTCAATAACCTCGGCGTGCGCACGGCTCGAGTCTCGCGCGGGATGCTGGCGCGGCGCATCGATACGGTCGGTTACCTGGACTACGACGAGAGCCGCCTCAATCATGTGCACGTGCGCGCCGAGGGTTGGATCCAGCGGCTCATGGTCAAGGCCAAGGGCGAGCGGGTGGAGAAGGGGCGGCTCTTGTTCGAGCTCTATTCCCCCACCCTGGTGAACGCCCAGGAGGAATTTCTTCAGGCGCTGTCGATGGGCAACCCGCGGCTGATCCGCGCCGCTCGGCAGAAGCTGATGGCGCTTGGGATCTCCGAGCAACAAGTGGCACGTCTCAACGCGACCCACCGCGCCGATCAGGTCATCCAGGTATTCGCCCATCCTGATCAAGGCGGCGTCGTCGCCGAGCTCATGGTGCGGGAAGGGATGTACCTCAAGCCCGACACCGAGATCATGACCCTAGTCGATCTCAGCACGGTATGGTTGCTCGCCGAGGTGTTTGAAAAGCAAGCGAGTTGGGTTGCGCTCGGCCAAGAGGCGGAGGCGCGGGTCCCATCCTTCCCGGGACGGGTCTGGAAGGGGAATGTGGACTATATCTATCCGGATTTGGATCCGATGACCCGCACCTTGCGCGTGCGGCTGCGCTTCGACAACCCTGCGGAGCTGTTGAAGCCGAAAATGTTCGGCCATGTCACGATCCTTGCCGAGCCGCGTCAGAACGTCTTGAGCATCCCCGCCGAGGCACTGATCCGGGATGGAGTGACGGAACGCGTGGTGCTGGCACTGGGTCGAGGCCGCTTTCAATCGCGGGAGGTGGTAGTGGGGATGGAGAGCGGTGAGCGCATCGAGGTCCAGAAGGGCTTGAGCGAAGCGGATACCGTGGTGGTATCGGCGCAGTTTCTGCTCGATTCCGAAGCGAGCCTCAAGGGCGCGTTCCGGCGCATGGAGCCACTCTCATCGAGTAGGCCGAAGGACGCGGACGGGGAGCCGCCATCTGTTAAACCTGGGCCATGATCGCTCGCATCATTGCCTGGTCCACCCGCAGTCGCTTCTTGATCCTGCTGGCGGCGGTGTTTCTCACGGCCGGTGGGATCTATGCGGTGAAAGAAACGCCGGTCGACGCCATCCCCGATCTCTCGGACATACAGGTGATCATCCGCACTGTCTATCCCGGGCAGGCGCCACAGGTGGTCGAAGATCAGGTGAGCTATCCCTTGAGCACCGCCATGCTCGCGGTACCCGGCGCGGTCACGGTGCGGGGGTTTTCGACCTTCGGGGACTCCTACGTGTACGTCCTTTTCGAGGACGGTACCGACCTCTACTGGGCGCGCTCTCGGGTCCTCGAGTACCTGAGTCAGGTCACGCCCAGGCTGCCACCGGGCGCCCGCCCGGCCTTGGGACCCGATGCCACCGGGGTGGGATGGGTCTACAGCTATGCGCTCGTCGACCGCAGCGGCCGCCACGATCTGGCGCAACTGCGATCGCTGCAGGACTGGTTTCTCAAATACGAGCTGCAGGCCGTGCCTGGTGTCGCCGAGATCGCCACCGTGGGCGGCATGGTCAAGCAATACCAGGTGGTCGTCGATCCCGACCGGCTGCGCGCCTATGGGATCCCGATCGCCGACATCAAGCGCGCCATCCAGGCGGGCAACCAGGAACAAAGCAGATCGGTGCTCGAGTTGGCGGAGGCCGAGTTCGTGATCCGGGCGACCGGCTATATCAAGGGGATCGAAGAACTGAAGAGCATCCCGCTGGGGGTGAGCCCGCGCGGCACGCCGATCCTGCTCGAGGATGTGGCCGAGATCCGTATCGGGCCCGAGCAGCGCCGCGGGATCGCGGAGCTCGACGGGGAAGGCGAGGTGGTGGGCGGTATCGTGGTCATGCGCTTCGGGGAGAACGCGCAGAAGACCATAGCGGCGGTCAAGGCCAAGCTCGAAGAGCTAAGGCCTGGATTGCCTGCAGGGGTCGAGATCATCGAGACCTATGATCGATCCGGCCTCATCGGGCGCGCGGTGCAAACGCTCTGGGATAAGCTCATCGAGGAATTCATCGTGGTGGCTCTGGTTTGCGCCGTGTTCCTGTTCCACCTGCGCTCGGCACTGGTCGTCGTCGTCAGCCTGCCCTTGGGGATCCTCGCCGCCTTCGTCGTGATGCACGCCCAGGGCATCAACGCCAACATCATGTCGCTCGGGGGCATTGCGATCGCCATCGGCGCCATGGTGGATGCCGCCATCGTGATGATCGAAAATGTCCACAAGCATATGGAGCGGGCCGAGGTGACCCAAGAAAATCGCTGGCAGGTGATGCTCGAGGCCAGCCGCGAGGTGGGGCCGCCGCTGTTCTTCTCACTCCTCATCATCACCCTGAGCTTCCTGCCGGTCTTTGCCCTGGAGGCGCAGGAAGGGCGACTCTTCAAGCCGCTCGCCTACACCAAGACCTATGCCATGGCGGCTTCCGCGGGGCTCGCCATCACGCTCGTGCCCGTCTTGATGGGCCTGTTCATCCGCGGCCGGATCATTCCTGAGCACCGCAACCCCATCAATCGCTTGCTGATCGCCGCCTATCGGCCCTTTATCCGGGTCGCTCTGGCCTACCCCTGGACCTTGGTCGCATCGGCGGTCGTGGTGACCTTGGCAGGGCTTTGGCCTGTCACACAACTCGGCACCGAGTTCATGCCGGATCTCGATGAGGGGGATCTCATGTACATGCCGACGACCCTGCCGGCGCTCTCTGCCGGAAAGGCCCAAGAGATCTTGCAGCAGACCGACAAGCTGATCCGCACCGTCCCGAGGTCGAGCACGTCTTCGGCAAGATGGGGCGCGCCGAGACCGCCACCGATCCGGCGCCGCTCAACATGATGGAGACGGTGGTGAAGCTGAAACCCCCAGAGCAGTGGCGGGAAGGAATGACACCCGATGCGCTCAAAGCCGAGCTCAATCGCGCGCTCCAACTGCCGGGGCTCGCCAATGTCTGGGTGATGCCGATCAAGACCCGCATCGACATGCTGGCGACCGGCATCAAGACCCCGGTAGGCATCAAGATCGCCGGCCCCGATCTCCAGGTCATCGAGGACATCGGCCGGCAGGTCGAACAGGTGGTGAGAGAGGTGCCCGGGACGACCTCGGCCTATTCCGAGCGCGTCAAGGGCGGGCGTTACATCAAGGTGGATATCAATCGGCTCGAGGCCGCGCGCCTTGGGCTCAACATCGAGGATGTGCAAGAGGTCATCAGTACGGCGGTGGGCGGCATGAATGTCGCGCAGACGGTCGAGGGCCTCGAACGCTACCCGATAAACCTGCGCTATCCTCGGGCGATCCGTGATTCCCTGGAAAAACTGCGATTGCTGCCGGTGGTGACGCCATCTGGAGCCCGCATTCCGCTCGGCAGCGTCGCGAAGCTCAGCATCGAAGCCGGGCCCGACATGATCAAGAGCGAGAACGCGCGCTTAAACGGCTGGGTGTTCGTCGATACCCAGGGCCGAGACTTGGGCGGTTATGTGAAGGAAGCCAAGGCACGGGTCGCGCAAGAGGTCAAACTCCCGCCCCGCTATTCCCTCAGTTGGTCGGGCCAATACGAATATCTCGAGCGTGCGGCGGAGCGC
>JBOIDT010000019.1:0-33008 GCA_050740755.1 Gammaproteobacteria bacterium | reverse complement strand
GCCTTTATCAATCGAAAAGCGGTCCCTTCCTGAAAACAGGAAGGGCAGTTTCGCACGCCTGTGTAAAGCTAGATACTGTGATTATGATCGGTCCCGTTGTGTTCAACATTCGGAACGTAAGAATCGATTGCGGCCCGTGCGTTATCCCGGCGGGCGCGATGGAATCCTGTCGCGCAAGTGTGCGCAAAAAAAGAAGGGCCGGCCCGTTGGCCGGCCCTCGATGGTGGGGTTGCTAGAGGTCCTGGGTCGGGTCCTTGAAGATGTCGCCGTCCGATTGCTGGATGGGGGTGCGGCCATCCAGGGAATTCAGGAAATCTAGGAGACTTGCCTGCTGGGCTGCGCCCAGCGTCGTTGCGATGGTCCCGCCGCCGAACCCGTGCTGGGCGAAGACATCGGTCAGCGTCTGCGCCGCCCCGCTGTGGAAGTAGGGGGCGTGGAAGCGAATGCCGAGCAACGAGGGGACGTTGAAGCCTCCCGGGTTCCCGCCCAAGGGTATTCCCCCCTGTCCACCTGTGCCAACAGGAGCGCCCTGGCCGCGGATCTCGATGGGATTGGCCGCATTGAACGTCCCGATGTTCTCCAGAAATTGGAGCGTGATGGGATCGAGCACCGTGTTGGTGTAGGACACGGCCTGATTGGCCGTGATCAGGAGCCCCGTGTCGCGCACCGGGCGTGTAGGTGCCTCGCCGAGGGCCGGGTTGTTACCATAGAGCACCTGGCTCTTGGTCCATTTCGCGCCGCCGTGGCAGGAGGCGCAGTTGGCGGCGAACACCGCGGCGCCAGCGGCCGCGGCGGGGGCCTGCGGTTGGTTAAAGGGCCGCACGGTCGCACCCCACTCGGTCTCGAAATCCAGCGCCTCGCTCGCACCCTGCGAGATCCCGTGGTCGAAAACGGCGGGATTGGGCGCCGCGGCGCTAAAGGGCGGGTCGCTCGCGAAGCCTACGCCGCCCTGCACGCCGCGCGAGTTGTTGTTGAAGTCCGTGATGCTGTCGCGTGCGGCGCTCCAGTTGTTGATGCGGGTGTCGTGGGGGCCGTTGATCTTGGAGTAGAGGCCGTCGAGCGGGAGGGTGTTGCGCGGCCCGTCCCCGAAGATCCAGGTGACGCCATCGGAGAGCCCCGCCGGGTGGCAGGAGCCGCAGGTGCTCCAGGCGTTGTTCGACTGCTTGCCGCGGAACAGGAGCGGGTCGATGGCGCGGAGGTCCTGACCCACGAGACCGTTGTCGGAGACCCCGAGGCCCGTGAAGAAGACGAGCTTGCCGAGCTCTACGGCGTGCTCGTGGCTGCCGGGTTTCGGGGGCTCGGACGAGGGGACATTCAAGCGAACGGTGATGCCGTTACTATTGGTGTCGAGGATGGAGACCGAATGTCCCAACTCGTTGTTCACATACGCGAAGCGTCCCCGCAGCACGATCCCGGTCGGGAGGTTGCCGGTCTTGAAGCGCACGACGTTGTTCGGCGCACGGATACTGAGCGGGCCGCCCGCCGCAGGCCGTCTGGCCCGGAGCACGTAGTTCCCGCCGCGGCTCACGACGAAAAATGTCCTGCCGTTCGGGGTCGCGTCGATGGCCACGATGTCGTTGCCGAAGAGCTTGCCGAGGCTGGTGGTGGGATTTGCCGGTGCGGCTTCCAGGTCGATCTGGTCGTTCAGGTTAACGTGCTCGGCCGCGTTCTCCTGGTTATTCCGCGTGTTGACCACGTGCACCAGCGCCTGCACGTTGACCGTGAACTGCACCGGCGGCTCGGGCTGTGCCCCGATGTTGGGCAGGAACAGCTGATTGCCGCGGATCAGGGCCGAAAAGAGCTGATTGGGGAATACCACCTGGGGGTCCGCGGTGATCACAGGGCTGGCCGGATCGGTGATGGTGGTGTTCGGACAGAAAGTCTGATTGACCGGGTCTGGATCTCGACTGACGTTGCAGAACGGCGCGCGGTTGGCAGTGAAACCACTGTCGATCGGCCGGAGCGTCGTGGGCGTGATGTTGTTCGGGTTGTTCACCCGGAAGGACCGCACGATACCCTGCTTGCCGTCGTCGAAACCCTCGCCCGGGCCGCCTGGGATCAACCGGGCGTAGAAATCCGTCACGAACACCCGCTCGTCGTTGCGGTCGTTGTCTCCGTCGTCGGTCACCGCGATGGCGAAAGGGTTCCCACCGACGTTGACCGGCTGACCGATGACCCGCCGATTGCCGGTGTTGATGATCGAGACCGTACCTTCCGTGTGGTTGGCGACGAACAGCCGCTCGCCGTCCGGGGTCATGGCGCAGCCCCTGGGCTCGGTGCCGACCCGGATGACTCTGACCACCCGGCGGGTGGCCGGCGCGATCACCGACACGGTGCCATCGGCGCCGTTGGTGACGAAGATGTCACCACCGCGCGGGTCCACGGCCACGCAATGTGGCTCTTGTCCCACCGGGATCTCGGCGACCTTCCTGAGGCTCCGACCTCGGACGTCGAAGAGCGTCACGCTGTCGGCCTCGTGGTTGACGTTGACTAAGCGAGTGCCGTTCCCTGTCAGTGCGATGTTGGTCGAGCGTGTGGGTGCCGCTTGGCTGGCCGGCCAGACGCCGAGGAGTGTCAGGCTACCGAGTGCCACGATGGCGGCGCGCGCGCGCCGACGGGTTCCCGCTGTGCAGTGATGCATGGCTACCTCCCGATCGTTGAAGTACCGTTGACAAACTGTTTTCGCGCAACAGCATGCGCACAGAGACTACCTCTTTAGCCTAGCAGACTATCGAGGCATGGTCATGGAACAGCGCGACGACGCGGTGGCCCCCTGCGCGCCGGCGGGTGATCGAGCGCGGTCCATGGGTTATTTCCCGCCGCGGCGAAAAAGGTTCAATCGAAGAGAACGCCGCCGTGCCGCGGGGGTAGCGCGGGGGGAACTGGGCTATACTGCGTGACGACCTGCCGGGGCGGGAGGGTTCCGATAGGCCTCCCGCCGGGCGGCCTCTAAACACCGCCGGCAGCGGGGCACCGGGACAGTACGTGGAGACGCAAGACCTCAAGAAGGCGGGCCTCAAGGCCACCCTGCCGCGCATCCGCATCCTCCACATCCTGGAGAGCTGCGAACGGCGCCACCTGAGCGCGGAAGAGGTCTATAAGGCCCTGCTCGACGCCGGGGAGGACGTGGGGCTCGCGACGGTGTACCGCGTCCTCACCCAGTTCGAAGGCGCGGGGCTCGTGATCCGCCACCACTTCGAGGGCGGGCACTCGGTCTTCGAATTGAATCAGGGCGGCCACCACGACCACCTGGTGTGCATCCGCTGCGGGGCCATCGTGGAGTTCATCGACGAGATCATCGAGGGACGGCAGCGCGACATCGCGCGGCGGCATGGGTTTTCGATCACCGACCATGCCTTGTACCTCTATGGCCTATGCGGCCGCTGCCAGGCCCACGATCGCGGCGGTGAGTAGTCAGTCAAGATTATTCAAACAAGCACGTCATTCCGGCAGGGTGACGGACCACTTGGATTTAGCATGACTGACTACTGGTGGCGGCGCCTTGATCGATTCAGGGCCGATCGATTCAGGCCCGGTCGATCGCGCCTGGATAGGTTCAGCGCGCGGCACGGGACAGCATCTCCTCGGCGTGTCTCAGGGTCTGCCGCGAGATGGTGACCCCGCCCAGCATGCGCGCCACCTCCTCGATTCGCCCGCGCCCGTCGAGGGTCCGCGCCGTGGTCGCGGCCATCCCCTCGCGGGTGGTCTTGGCGACCCGCACGTGCTGGTGCGCCAGCGATGCCACCTGCGGCAGGTGTGTCACACAGAGCACCTGGCGTTCCCGAGCCAGCCGCCGCAACTCCCGCCCGACGATCTCGGCGACGGCACCGCCGATCCCGGCATCCACCTCGTCGAAGACGAGAGTCGCGATCCCGGCATCGCTTGCGCGCAGCACCTGGATCGCGAGGGAGAGCCGGGACAGCTCCCCGCCGGAGGCCACCTTACCCAAGGCGCGCGGCACCTGACCGGGGTTGGCCGTGACCAGGAATTCGACGCGGTCCGAGCCCACGGGAGACGGCGGGGCATCCGAGACCGCCGTCACCGTGATCTCGAACGCCCCATCCGGCATGCCGAACGCGTGCAGGTTGCGGGTGATGGCGGCGCCCCACTCGGCCGCTGCCCGTCCCCGGCGGCCGTGCAGGACCTGCGCGGCCTCGCGGTAGGCCGTCTGCGCCTGCGCCATTCGGGTCTCCAGCGCCGCCATCTCCGCGGCGCGACCCTCCAGGGCCTCGAATCGGGCCCGCAGCTCAGAGAGGCGCGCGGGGAGCTCTTGCGCCCGGAGGCCGTGTTTGCGCAAGAGATCATGGATAGCCGCGAGACGCGACTCCAGGCGTTCCAGCGCCCCCGGATCGGCCGCGATGCCGTCGAGGTACCGGCTAAGCGCCTGGTCGGCCTCGCTCACCTGGATGGCGGCGCCCTCCAGGAGATCGCTGATCCCTTTCAGCTCGGCATCGAAGCTCAAAGGCCCCTTGAGTGCCCGGATGGCACGGTGGAGCAGGGACTCGGCGGCGAGGTCCCGGCCGTCGCGATCGCCGCTACCCCCGCCCAAGAGGCCGAGCGCCAGCTCGCAACCCTCGGCGATGCGCGCCAGGTGGGCGAGCCGGGTATGCTCGCGTTCCAGCCGGTCCATCTGGCCGTCCCCGAGACCGAGCCCCTCGATCTCCTGGACCTCGTGACGCAGCCGATCGCGCTCGCGATCGACGTCGAGGTCGGCGCCGGCCGCGAGCGCGGATAGGCCGTCGTACGCCTCACGCCAGTCCCGGTGATGGGCGCGCACGGCGGTCAGGGGCTCGGCGCACTCTGCGAGCTCGTCCAGCACCTCGCGCTGCACCTCGGGACGGCAGAGCGACTGGTGGGCATGCTGGCCGTGGATGTCGACCAGGGCTTCTCCCAAGGTCTGCAGGAGGCGGGCGGTGACGGGCGCCCCGTTGATCCAGGCGCGCGACCTGCCGTCCGCTTCCACATGGCGCGTGACGATGCACTCGCCCGCTTCCGCGGCGATCCCTTGGGCTTCGAGGAGGCGGAGCGCTTCTCGAATCCGCGCCAGGTCGAATATCGCGCACACGGTCGACCTGTGGCAGCCGTTGCGGACCACTCCCGGATCGGCGCGGTCGCCGAGCACGAGTCCCAGGGCATCGACCACGATGGACTTGCCGGCGCCGGTCTCGCCGGTGAACACCGTCATGCCCGGCCCCAGGTCGAGGTCGAGCCGTTCCACGACGGCGAAATCCTCGATGTGCAGATGCCTCAGCAACCGGGCCCTCGCGGTGCTATGTCACCGACGGCACGCTAACCCCATTGCAGCTTGGCGCGCAGCGCCGCGAAGTGGTCATGCCCCGCGGGATGGACTAGGCGCACGCGGCCCTTGCCCTTTTCTATCAGTACGCGATCGCCGGGGCGCAGCACCTCGCCGGTCTCGCCGTCACAGGTCAGTCGGGCCTGATCCGGCTCGGGGGTCTTGACCTCGATCTCGATGCGGCTGTCCCCGCCCACCACGATCGGCCGGTTGCTCAGGCTGTGCGGGCACAAGGGTACGATCACCAGCGCATCGAGCGCCGGGTGGACGATGGGTCCCCCGCAGGAAAGGGCATAGGCGGTGGAGCCCGTGGGGGTGGAGACGATGATGCCGTCGGAGCGCTGGCTGTGGACGAAATTGCCATCCACAGACGTATCCAGGGTGATGAGCCGGGCGATCCCCCATTTGTGGATGACGACGTCGTTGATGGCGTCGCGGCGCTCCACGGGCTGCCCGCCGCGCATGAGCACAGCGCGCAGGATCAGTCGTTTCTCTTCGACGAAATCCCCGCGCAGGATGGCGGAAAGGTGTTCCTCGACGTCCTCCGGCGGGATGTCGGCGAGGAATCCCAGGTGGCCCATGTTGACGCCCAAGAGGCGCACATCGTAGCTCGAGATCAGATGCGCGGCCCGCAGCAGCGTCCCGTCCCCGCCGACCGCGATCACGAGGTCGACGTCGTCGCCCACCAAGGTGGCCTGTGACGCCGATCCGCCGCCCTGGAGGAGCGTGACACAGTGCTCGTCGAGCCTGACCTCGATCCCGCAGCGCGTCAGGAGATCGATCACGACCCTCAAGGTCGCGGCGACGCGGGCATCCCCCGGTTTGGCGACCAGGCCGACTCGTCTAAACATCGTGGGTCGCAAGGTCGTGGGTCTCGGCATCGAGGTTGGGCCTGGCACGCGCCAGGGTGAAAACTTATAGCGTGAAAAACTTATCACGTCACCTGCCTATCTCACAGGGGGGACCCGTGCCCCGCGCGCTACCGGCCCACGTGGACTTTTGCGCTCCCGGTTGGGCGGTGCTACATTGCATCGGCCCGCCGATAGCGGGGGCGCGCCCTCGGCAGGAAGCGGTGGCGCGAAGCACACGGACTCGGATTGATCAGGCAATCGATGGCCTCGGAGCAAAAAGGCGCCGTGTTGTCGGCGCGGGCCCAGCAGCTTTTCCGGCTCCTGGTCGAGCGCTACATCAGCGACGGCCAGCCGGTCGGATCGCGGACCTTGGCGCGCGGTGGGGAGCTGGACTTGAGCCCGGCCACGATCCGCAACGTCATGGCCGATCTTGAGGACATGGGTCTCATCCGCGCCCCGCACACCTCGGCCGGCCGGGTGCCCACCACCCGCGGCTTCCGCCTGTTCGTCAGCAGCCTGTTGCGGTGCCGGGAGCTGTCGACCTCGGAGGTCGAGCGCGTGTGCCAGGGTCTGTCCACGCCGGAGGGGGTCCAGCGGCTCCTGGAGAAGACCTCGACCATGCTCTCGGAGATCAGCCGCTTCGCGGCGGTGGTCATGGCCCCGCGCACCGAGCACCGGTCGTTCCGCCACGTCGAGTTTCTGAACCTGTCGGAGAACCGGGTGCTCGCCATCCTGGTCTTGAACCACAACGAGGTCCACAACCGTATCATAGAGTCGGAGCGGCGTTATTCCCCGGCCGAGCTGACCCAGGCCGCCAATTACCTCAACGAGGCCTTCGCCGGGCGGGCGCTGGACGCGGCGCGTACCCAGATCCTGACCGAGATGACCGTGGCCCGCGAGGAGATGAACCGCATGATGCAGGCGGTCGTGGAGATGGCCGACAAGACCTTCGATGCCATGAAGTCCGGCGACGATTACGTGTGGGCCGGCCAGACCAACCTCATGGGCATCGAGGCCTGGGCCGACATGGGCAAGCTGCGGCAGCTGTTCGAGGCCTTCGACGAGAAGCGCGTGATCCTGCACCTGCTCGACCAGGCCCTCACCGCCGAGGGCGTCCAGATCTTCATCGGCGAGGAATCGGGCTATGAGCTCTTGGAGGACTGCAGCCTCGTGACCTCGACCTATTCGGCCGACGGTCGGGTGATCGGCGTGCTCGGTGTCATCGGTCCGACGCGCATGCCCTACGAGCGGGTCATCCCCATCGTCGATCTCACCGCCAGGGCCCTGGGCCTGGCCTTGAAATCCCTGCACTGATCCCCATCTGCTCCCGCGGCGAGTCCAAAGCGGGGAGCGCCGGTGAACAAAAGGCCTTGCAAAGGGGGTGCGCGTGACCCAAGAAGAAACGTCTCAGGAAACGGCCGGCACGGCGGCGAACGGGGAAGCGCAGGCGGCCGAGGCGCTGCAAGCGGCCCTGGACACGGCCAATGCAAGGGCCGATGCGTACCGGAACGATGTGCTGCGGGCGCGAGCCGAGCTCGATAACGTGCAGAAACGTGCGGCGAGGGAGATCGCCAACGCCCACAAGTACGCCCTGGAGCGTTTCCTTATCGATCTCCTGCCCGTCAAAGACAGCCTCGATCTGGGGCACCTTGCGGCCGCCGGGTCCTCGGACGTCGCGACGCTCCGCGAGGGCACGGAACTGACCCTGAAGTTGCTCGATGCGGCCCTGGAGAAACACGGCGTCCAGGGCCTCGACCCGGTAAACGAGCCGTTCAACCCGGAGCTACACCAGGCCATGAGCGTGCAGGAATCCACCGAGGTCGCGCCCGGCACGGTGGTGACGGTCGTCCAGAAGGGCTATGTGTTGAACGGGCGTCTCGTGCGGCCCGCGATGGTGATCGTCGCCAAGCGTCCGTCCGACGACGGAGGTGCCGCGGAGAACGGCTCACTCGAGGCTTGAAATCATGAGGCGCGCCTCCATTTCTTCCCCCTGACCCAGTCAATCATCTCAATCACCCCAGCGGAGAACCGGCAAATGGGAAAGATCATCGGCATCGACCTCGGCACCACCAATTCCTGTGTCGCGATCCTGGAGGGGGGCAAGCCCAAGGTCATCGAGAACAGCGAAGGCGGCCGCACGACGCCGTCCGTCGTGGCCTTCACCCCGGAGAACGAGATCCTGGTCGGTCAATCCGCCAAGCGCCAGGCGGTTACCAACCCCCACAACACCCTGTTCGCCGTGAAGCGCCTCATCGGGCGGCGCTATAACGAGGACATCGTCCAGCGCGACATCTCGATGGTGTCGTACAAGATCGTGCGCGCCGAGAACGGCGATGCCTGGGTCGAGGCCGGCGGCAAGAAGATGGCCCCGCCGGAGGTCTCGGCGCGCGTCCTCATGAAGATGAAGAAGACCGCCGAGGACTATCTCGGCGACGAGGTCAAGGAGGCGGTCATCACCGTGCCGGCCTACTTCAACGACTCCCAGCGCCAGGCCACCAAGGATGCCGGGCGTATCGCGGGCCTCGACGTCAAGCGCATCATCAACGAGCCCACCGCGGCCGCGCTCGCCTATGGCATGGACAAGAAGCGCGGCGACGCCAAGCTCGCGGTCTATGACCTGGGCGGCGGCACCTTCGATATCTCGATCATCGAGATCGCCGAGGTCGACGGCGAGCACCAGTTCGAGGTGCTGTCCACCAACGGGGACACCTTCTTGGGCGGCGAGGACTTCGATCTCCGCATCATCGATTTCCTGGCCGACGAGTTCAAGAAGGACCAGGGCGTCGATCTGCGCAAGGACCCCCTGGCGCTGCAACGCCTCAAAGAGGGTGCCGAGAAGGCCAAGATCGAGCTGTCTTCGAGCCACCAGACGGATATCAATCTGCCCTACATCACCGCCGACGCGAGCGGCCCCAAGCACCTCAATGTGCGCTTGACGCGCGCCAAGCTCGAGGCGCTGGTGGAGGACATCATCATGCGCACCGTCGAGCCGTGCAAGACCGCGCTCAAGGACGCCGGGCTCTCCGCCTCGGATATCGGCGACGTCATCCTGGTCGGCGGCCAGACCCGTATGCCCAAGGTCCAGGAGCTGGTGAAGTCGCTGTTCGGCCGCGAGCCGCGCAAGGACGTCAATCCGGACGAGGCCGTGGCCGTGGGGGCCGCGATCCAGGCCGGGGTGCTCGGGGGCGAGGTCAAGGACGTGCTCCTGCTCGACGTCACGCCCTTGTCGCTCGGGATCGAGACCTTGGGCGGAATCATGACCAAGCTCATCGAGAAGAACACGACCATCCCCACCAAGGCCTCCCAGGTCTTTTCCACGGCGCAGGACGGCCAGACGGCGGTGACGGTCCACGTCCTCCAGGGCGAACGCGAGATGGCCTCGGCCAACAAGTCGCTGGGGCGCTTCGACCTCGGCGACATCCCGCCCGCGCCGCGTGGCGTGCCACAGATCGATGTCAGCTTCGACATCGACGCCAACGGGATCCTGAACGTCTCGGCCAAGGACAAGGCCACCGGTAGGAAACAATCGATCGTGATCAAGGCCTCCAGCGGTCTGTCGGAGGACGAGATCCGCACCATGGTCAAGGATGCCGAGACGCACCGGGAAGAGGACAAGCGCTTCCATGAGCTGGTCGGCGCCCGCAACCACGCGGATAGTTTGATCCACGCGGCCCAGAAGTCGTTGAAGGACCTCGGAGACAAGGTCACGGCCGAGGAGAAACGCGACATCGAGGCGGCGATCGAGGACCTGAAGGGCGTCTTGAACGGCGACGACAAGTCGGCGCTCGAGAGCAAGAGCGAGCGCCTGGCGGAGGTCGCCGGCCGGCTCGCGGAACGTGCTTACAAAGAAGCCGGGGCCGAGGCACAGGCAGAGACGCCGCCACCACCGCCAGGCGCGGGTAACGGCAAGGCGCGCGACGACAACGTCGTCGACGCCGACTTCGAGGAAGTGAAGGACAAGAAGTAAGCCGTTCGGTCGAGGCGGGCGTCGCAGAGGATGGCCAAGCGCGACTATTACGAGGTGCTCGGGGTCGCCCGCAACGCCACGGAATCCGATCTGAAGAAGGCTTATCGCCGCCTGGCGATGAAGCACCACCCGGATCGCAATCCGGGCGACAAACACGCCGAAGGGCATTTCACCGAGGCCAAAGAGGCCTATGAGGTGCTCACCGATGCGCGCAAGCGCGCGGCCTACGACCAGTTCGGGCACGCCGCGGTCGACCCGTCGGCGGGGGCGGGAGGGTTTGCCGGAGCCGGGGGCTTCGGCGACATCTTCGACACCGTGTTCGGCGACATCTTCGGCGGCGCACGCCGTGGCGCTCAGGCCCAGCACGGCGCAGATCTCGCCTATGACCTCGAGCTCTCGCTCGAAGAGGCGGTCGCGGGCACCACGGCCAAGATCGAGGTCCAAACGGTCGTCGCCTGTCGCAGCTGTCATGGCTCGGGGGCCCGGCCCGGTACGACGCCGGTGACGTGCTCTACCTGCGGCGGGCACGGGCAGGTGCGGATGCAGCAGGGGTTCTTCTCGATCCAGCAGACCTGCCCACGCTGCCGCGGCACCGGCAAGATGGTGCGCGATCCGTGCGCCACCTGCTCGGGGCAGGGGCGGGTCCGGGACCGCAAGACCCTGTCGGTCAAGGTCCCCGCGGGTGTCGATACCGGGGATCGCATCCGGCTCGCCGGAGAGGGGGAGGCCGGGCCCAGCGCCGGTGCGGCGGGCGACCTCTATGTGACCATCCACGTCAAGAAGCACCCCATCTTCACCCGCGAGGATTGTGACCTGTACTGCGAGGTCCCCATCGGTTTCGTCACCGCGGCCCTGGGCGGAGAGCTGGACGTACCGGCCCTCGATGGGCGGTTCGTGCTCAAGATCCCGCCCGAGACCCAGACCGGCCGGGTGTTCCGCATGAAGGGCAAGGGGGTCAAGTCGGTGCGCGGGCACCGCATCGGGGACCTCTTGTGCCGGGTCGCCGTCGAGACGCCGATCCACTTGAGCCGCGAGCAGAAGGACCTGTTGCGGGAGTTCGAGCGCTCGCTCGCGGGAGCCGAGGGCCGTCATAGCCCCAAGACCAGCTCCTGGTTGGACGGGGTCAAGCGCTTCTTCGAGGACATGAAACTCTGATTGACAATGGGCTGATTGACAATGGGCCGATGAGCGCCGGGCCCATTCGCATCGCCATCGCCGGGGCCGCCGGCCGCATGGGCCGGTCCCTGATCGATCTATCCCGGGAGAGCTCCGATCTCGCCATCACCGCGGCACTCGAAAGGGAGGGCTCCCCGCATCTCGGGCGCGACGCCGGGATCGTGGCGGGCGGGGAGGCGGTCGGTGTCCCGGTGACGGGGAAGATCGACGAGCCCGCGGAGCGAGGGATACACAAGGGCTTCGATGTCCTCATCGATTTCACGATGCCGCAAGCGACCCTCGAACACCTGGCCTTTTGCCGTGCCGCCGGGCGGCGCATGGTGATCGGGACCACCGGTCTCACCGAGGAGGATCGGGCGGTGGTGGTCGAGGCGTCTGCGGACTGCGCCATCGTCATGGCTCCGAACATGAGCGTCGGGGTCAACGTCTGCCTCAAGCTCCTCCAGATCGCCGCGCGCGCCCTGGGCGAAGATTACGATGTCGAGATCGTCGACGCCCACCACCGGCATAAGGTCGATGCCCCCTCGGGCACGGCGTTACGGATGGGCGAGGTCGTAGCCGCCGCCTCGGGCCGGGACCTCGGAGACTGCGCCGTCTACACCCGCCACGGGATGGTCGGCGGGCGCCCCGCCAGGGCCATCGGATTCGCGACGCTCCGCGCCGGCGACATCGTCGGAGAGCACAAGGTCCTGTTCGCCGGCCAGGGCGAGCGCATCGAGATCGCCCACCTCGCCACCAGCCGCACCGTGTTCGCGCGCGGCGCGCTGCTCGCGGCGCGCTGGGTCATGGACCGGGGACCCGGCCTCTACGATATGCAGGATGTGTTGGGGCTCAAGGCGATCTGAGACCCTGATCTCGACGGTAACGCGGTACTGTGAGATTGCACCAAGCCTCCCACCAAGTACCGTCTGGGTTGAGCGACGAAACCCAGCCCATTGCGTGGATATGCTGGGATCCGCCCCGCTCATTCAAGCCTACTGGGCTGAAGGGTCAAGCGGCTTCCATTTCGTGAAATGGAACCCGCGATACGATCAGCCGCTCGATGTCGGCGCGCTTGCTGGCGTGTTGGAGATCGATCCCCACGAGTACGCCCGCCGTGTCGAAATCCAGCACCACGCCATCAGCGATTTCGTTGGAGTCCACCGATGCCCGTTCGGACAAATGGATATAAAGAGAATCCGTCTCGGGATCGTAAGCAAGCCTCATGGTTTGAACCTCCGGTCGGGAAAAGCGTTATGCAGCGTCACGCCGTCGGGCAGCGTGACCACACGTAGGAATCTACCAAGTTCGGATACGAAGACCCAATGCCGTATGCGGCCGTCCTCCGGCTGAACCTCCCGGCGTAGCGGTCGACTCAATGCTTCGATGCACCATTCCATGCGGATATACGGGCGTTTGGCCAGCACATCGTTTCGAAAATAATCGGTCATCGGCGCGAGCACGGTCATGATGGAACCTTACCACAAAGCCGGTAGAGATCGTAACCCGGATGCAGCGAAGCGGGATCCGCGACCAGGGCGCGGCGGCGACCATTCCCCGGATCCCAATGCTTTCCGTCCGGACTACGATCTCTACGGCAACGGTTCGCACCGCGATAGGGCTCACGACCGGGCGCAGATCTGTCGGTTGCCTCCTCGCCAACGCGTTGGCGGCGGTGTAGATAGACTGTCGTTCCCCGCCCCCGTAGGGTCGTCTTCCCCTTTGCCGGCGTCGTTCCCCCGCTCGGTATCTTCATTCCCCCGCGGAGATCCTTCGTCCCCCACGCCGATACTTTGTTTTTTCGCGATGATCCTTTGTGCGCATATCGAATACCCGCTTGAGCCACTGGACCCAGCTCAGGCGAACCGCCGCCGAGGGAGGGGGAGCGTCAGCGTGAACCGCTGCCGCATTCGAGAAAGGCATCGAGCTCCTCTTTGACAAACTCGGCCAGGCCCGCCCCCGTCTCCGCCTCGAGGGCCAGGAAGGTCTCGAGGTGTTCTTGTATGAGCTGGTCGAGGGTGGTGTCTCCGGGACGGCGGCAGCGATTGCCTACATCGTCGGCGATTACGCGGCTCGAATGACGCGGCGTTTACTTATCGAAGCGCGGTGACGTTTCGGCGACCTCGCCTCGCAGATTCATGCGCATCTGCTGGAGTACGTTTGTTAGTTCGGCGCGCTGGCCGAGAAGCCATATCAGCTTGACGTAAGCAGCCTCCACGGACATCCGCGGAAGCGGCTCCAATCCGGCGTCCATAAGCATGCGCGTCGACTGATATACGTGGCCGCTCTCGACGTGATTGAGTGGGAGACCGAAGACAAGCACGTTCAAGTCGCGGCACTTCGCGATGGCAGGCACGAGCGAAAGTGACTGGCGGGCCACGTCGCGCGTACAGGCGGTGCCGCTATGGTAGAGCTGCAAAATGATAGCCCGACAGTCGTTTTCTGCGGTACGCACAAGATCGCTAGGGCGGAACCCCGGGTGAACTTTGATCACGCGAACTCTATCATCGAGTTCCACACGGGGGGACACGGATACCGGCCGGTCTTGTCGCCGCGGCAGCCTCGATCTCATGGCCGCCGAGAACGTCACGTGCCCGTCTCGCACGCGACCGCTGTAGTTGTCGTCTAGGGCACTAAACGCCTTTCCGTATGCGGCAATCGAAAGCGTTTGATTTGCAAGAGTGATTCTCCGTGTAGCCCCCCCCGGCCCTTGGAACACCACAAACACGCCGGCGTAGTCGGCGTTTGCCGCGACTAGTATGCTATCCTGGACGTTGTCCGGCGCGTCGGACTGCTCGAAATCCGGCGGAAACAGAGACCCGGTAAACACAACCGGAACGGGCAATGTGTCGAACATGAACGTTATGGCGCTTGCGGTGAAGGCCAATGTGTCAGTCCCGTGAGTCACTACGATGCCGTGGGGGCGATTCTGTGGCTCGTTGATCGCCCTGGCGATCGCGAATGCGATCGCACCCCAGTCGCTCGGATGTAGATCCTCGCTCAGCAGCGACCATGTGTGCTTGAGTTTGATGTCGAAATCCGCAGCGAGGCCGGGTCTCAACGAAAGAATGTGCTTGAGAACCTGCTCTCCTTGCGCAGAAGCCTTGTAGTGCTCGTATTCGTCCTTTGTGGATCCAGCGGTACCGCCGGCTCCAATGAGCGCGATGCGGCTCCCGCGACGAACGCTCGTCGGCACCGGGGGATTACCGGGACTCGAGCCGAATCCACGTTGGGGGCGTCTGTACTCGGTCTGCTTCATTTCGTGATTCCCCGGCTTTAGCGGTCGTCTAGCAGCGGCCTTGGACGGGACCAAGATGCACGCCAACGCCTCCCGCCATAGCGCCCTGTCGTATGGGCATGCCGAGAAGCTGGAGGCCCAGTTGCAACTGGAGGTGGCCGAGCGTTTGGCCCGCGCCGAGGCGGCCAATGCCGAGCCCTTGCCCGAAGGGTTGAGCCTCCCCGAAGAGTTGGCGCGGCGCGAAGGCGCGCTTGCAAGCCATCGGCGAGGCGAAGGCCGAGATCGAGGCGCGCGTTGTCGAGCGCTTTGCCCGCGAGCAGGCCCACTACGAGGTCGGCGAGCTCTTGGCCGACGCCGGCTACTTCAGTGAGGCCAACGTGGCCGCCTGTGTCGAGGCGGATATCGACCCCTTGATCGCCACAGGCCGCGAGTCGCATCACCCGCCCTGGCAAGGAAGCCAGGGCCAGGGAGTGGCCCTGCTTGGCGCGCCGAGGATGCAGCGCTTCGGCGAACCGCCGCCGCTCTGTGAGCCGGCGGATGCGGTGGAGCGCATGCGGCATCGGCTGAAGACCCGCGCCGGGCGCGCGTCGTATGGGAAGCGCAAGCAGACCGTGGAGCCGGTCTTTGGCATCATCAAAGCGGGGATGCGGTTCCGGCAATTTCTGCTGCGCGGGCTTGAGGCCGTACGCGGGGAGTGGTCGTTGGTGACGATGGCGTGGAACATCCGTCGGATGGCAGTGCTGAAGGGTTGAAAACCGGGTAGGGATCGATCCGATCATCATTTCACCGCGCTTGCAGCATCAATAACCGCTCGACCAACGATGGTCGCGCTCAGCCCTGCGTCTCCGCTTTACCGTTCAACCTGAGTCCGACAGGCTGCTAGGATTATGCCTCTTCACCCGCGTGTCTAGGACACTTCCCCCAAGCTTCGATCGTAGGCTGCAAAGCCGTCACTGTCAATCACCATAGGTGCTCTAGTGACACCTGACAGCATTCGCGCCTTCACCCCTGCCATTACCCCCCATGCCTATGGGTGGCCTATCGGATGCCGAAGAACGCGCGGTCGGAGAGAGCTTCGGAAGACCGGAAGCCGCAACCGATGCGTTCACCGATCAAGGCTCCTTCGCTGCACTCGTTGAACAAGGAGACGCACACGCTTGGAGACTACAGGCTACGGCGCGGTGCAAGCGGTTGCATGAAGCGCGAATAGGCAAAATCCGAACCTACCAAGCGTAAGCTTGCCGCTCGAAGCGGCTCGACCTACAATTGGAGAGAACGAACTCAGAAACTGGTGGAGGATCATTAATGCGGCGCATACGACGGCAGTGGGAGGGGGCGCTGGGATGGTTCAGCTCCGAGGAGTCGCGGGGGCTCTACGAGTTCGCCCAACACCTGTTTGCAGTGAGCCTAGTCCTTCTCGAGATGTCCCACCGCTTCCATGACGTGTTTCCATGGGTCCCGCAATGGGACCGCCTCTACCTTTTCGCCATTGGGCTGGGATTGCTCTTGATCGTGATTACCTGGACCATGCGACTAATCTTTAGACACTCTCCCGGAATCAACCGTCTCGACGCCAACCTGACGACCGGCAGACTGCGCGGGAGACTGTTGGGAGAGGCAAACGTGGCCTTGAGGCGCCAGACGGTGGAGCGGATCCTCGACGGCGTTCTGAAGCCGGGGCCAAGCGGACAGGACAGATCTGGGGTCCTCTTCGAGACATGTTGCATTATCGGCCGAGATTTTGCCGAAACATTTTTGAGCCAACGAGATTCGCTGGGTCATGCTGCGCTCAAACAGTTGTTACTGTACGATTCGTCCTCCGGTATGGGTCACTTCGAATCGGAAGAGTACACTGAGCACCGCATCGTTATCACGGTCTCAAACAGTTTCACGGAAAAAACGCCGTTTCTCACAGGTTACCTATCGGGCATTTGCTCACAAATTACCGGAAGCGACGTCAAGAATGTGCAGCCGACGCGGCTAGGACCAGGGCACTTCAAGTTCGAGATTACGTTCTAGGTCCGGGCTGAGTCCAATCGGACGCTCTTCGTGCGTCGGAGCATCTAGCAGTGGAAAGCCGAAGTCTGCAATGGTCCGCCATGCTCACAATGGCCACCGCGTTCCGCGCGTGCACGGCGAAGCGATAAGTGCGCGCGCATGGGTCAAGTCTTGATGTAAGGGTCAAGGGGCCAGGTTCACTCTATTTCGCTTCCGAGTTTGTGGGGTATAAGAATTTTAAAGGCCCTTTTTCGGCGAGAGGAAGAGTACGGATGGACCTGTGGGATTGTCAAGTACGCGAGCCGTCGGTCCAGGATCGGGGATTTTTCGGGCGATTCATCGGTCCGAGGCGCCCGGATCCGGGGCGTTTTGGCCTCTCAGGCGAATGCAGGCCAAAAGGGTGGGACCCAGAGAAAGAAAGGATCAACAGTGCCAAGCACGGGATCAACTTTACCGAAGCGGTGACGGTATTTGCCGACCCGCTTGAACTGACCATCGCCGATCCGGACCATTCCGAAGCGGAGTTTCGACTTGTTAGCATTGGGATGTCGTCGGGTGGCCGGCTGGTGGTGGTAGGGTACACGGAGCGCGGTGAACGTATGAGAATCATCACCGCACGGCTAGCGAGCGCAAGAGAGCATAAGCAGTATGAATCAGGCACATAGCTCAGATCAGGATGATGAACTACGCCCGGAGTATGATTTCACGGGTGGAGTTCGGGGCAAGCATTACGAAGCTTATCGAAAGGGCACTAACGTCGTGTTTCTCGACTCTGACGTGGCCCAGGTATTTCGAGACTCAACGTCAGTCAACCAGGCGTTACGGTTATTGCTGAAGCTCGCCAAAGAGCAGGTACCTACCGAGTAAGTGGCCCAACAATTCGGAGAACCGAAGGTTTAGCCGTGGTGGGCTCCAAATGTGTAGAACTGGCGTCAGCTTTTTCAGATCTATGAGAACGAGGTATTCAATGGCCGAACCCGACCCCGACCCCTACGCCGAAGTGGATGTTGGGGCCCTGATCGCGGCGATAGTAGTCCGGCTCGTCCGGCCAGAGGTAGAGAGTCTGGGATCGGACCACAGGGAAGGTGTACGGGCGTTCGCCCACCGCGCGTTCGATGGGTTTTTCGAGGCTGCCGTAGACCGTGGCGTCCCGGCTGGGCCGATAGATCGCGGGGTCGAGGAAGCCCTCGACGCGGATCATGAACCGTCCCAGGGAGTCGTCGGCAGCGACGGGCTCGCCATCGCTGCCCAGCGCCTTGCCAAGGATCTCGATCAAGGTGTCGTTCTCGCGGTTCTTGACGGACACGATGGTCCCTCCCCAGCGCACGCGCACTCCCTCGAACGCACGCACCTTTTCACGGGCCTCGGTAAGGGGCGGGCTGCTCACGGGGGACTCGCGGATCTCGATGGGCACGGTGCTCTGGCAAGCGCCGAGCGACAACATCAGGGTCAGCCTCAAAGGGTACCGTAGGGACATCATGGCATCACGCCTTCATCATGGCCGACCGGGCTCATGGAGCTACGACTCTAACCGCGGATCGTAGTTCGTAGGCGTCCGCGATGTTCCGAGATGCCACCGTCGTACCTCGGTACGATTTTCGGCATGGTCTCTGGAAAATCGCAGTTCTTTCGCGCACCTGGCGCGGCCGATCCGTCCGCTGCCGTATGCGGTAACGGATGTAACGATAGCATATCTGGCACCCAGCGCAAGGTGAAGACCGGTCGTTCGCGCAGCCAGGCGAGGAGGGGAAGGAGGCATCCCGGGACGGTGAGCTGACCGAACTCGACGCTTGGGCTCAGGACCGCGACGCATCGGACGTCGCGAGCCCCAGTGATGTTTAGAACGATACCCCCAAGGTGACCCGCACCGAGCGTGGCTCGACGGGATGGAAATGGATGTCGTCCACACCTGCGGCGGGCTCCCCGGAAATGCGCGAGGCATAGAAATACTCGATGTCGCTGTCCTCGGCGTCGAGGAGGTTGAAAATCTCGACGGCGAGGCGCAGATCGTCGCGGATCTTGTAGCCTACATCGGCGTTGAGGAGCGTGGTGGGTGCCGAGCGCACGCTGTCGTCCTCGATGAGGGGCCGGGGTCCGAAATAACGCACCCGGAGCCCCCCGAAGAAACCCTTGAGGTCGTCGATCGTGACACCGGCCGCGATCACCGTCTCGACGGCGCCCGGGATGTGATCCCCCGCGGGGTCGTCGTCGGAAAAGCGCGCCTTGGAGAAGGAGAAGTCGGCATCGAACGTGAGCCAGGGCAACGGGCGGTAGTAATTGGTCCACTCGACCCCGTAGCGCCGGCTCGGGCGGCTGGCCTCGGTGGTGCCTGCATCCCCGATGAAGAGCAGCTCCGAATCGAGCTCGAGGAGCCAGAACGACAGGGTGCTGTCGAGGTCCGGGACCAGCGCGGTTCGCAGGCCTACATCGAAGCCCTCGGCCCGGACCAGCGGCTCCACCGACTCGACCGACTCGCCGCTCTTGGGGTCCACCGTGATGGTGGCGCCGCGGCCGTCGTTGCTGTGGAAGCCGTAGCCGAGATTGATGTAGTACTCGGTATCGAACCAGGGGCCGAAGATGAGGGCGAGCTTGGGGCTCGCGAGCCCATCGCTGACCTGGCCCGAATTGCGCGGGTCTTCCGAATCGACATCGAAGTCGTAGAAATCCCCCCGCAGTCCCGCCACGGTCCGGAACTTCGGGTGCCAGCGGGTGCGGTTCTGAAGATAGGGCGAGACGCTCACCTGGTTCACGCGGTCCTTGCGCGTGGTCGTGAGCCGCCGGCGTTCGCGGGTGTTGAAGAGCCCGACGCTCCCGATGTCGTCATAGCGGATCTGCAAGCCCACGGTGTTCTCGATGTCGAGCCCGCCCCAGGTGGGAAACCAGGAATGGTGGCCGGAGAGGCCATACACCTGGCGCCGGTCCTCCTGCTCGAACTGGTCGCCGTTGACCGGGTCGTCGAGAAAGAAGGTGAAGTTCGAAAACAGGTTCAGCCCATAATCGATGAAATAGCCATGGACATGGGTCGCCGTATCCGCGCTGCTCCGCCGCCATTCCCCGGAAGCGCTGTAGCGATGGGTGTGGCCGCCGTCGCTCTCATCCAAGCCACCGAAGCGCCCGATGAGGCCGCGGTCCACCGCCCGGCGCGGTATTTGATCGGTGGCGTTCCAATCCCCGCTGTAGCCCATGGCGGTCAGGTTGAAACCGCTGAGGGCGTCGCCGCGGCTGTAGCGCAGCACGCCGTTGTATCGGCGGTAGTCGTCGGGATGGTCCCAGGGGCCGTCGGTATCCAAGACCTCGAAGGCCCCGAGCACCCGCCCGGCCGCGAGCGCGGTCGAGCCGGCCAGGAGGCCGCGGTAGTAGTCGTAACTGCCGGCCGTGAACTGGACCAGGTTACGCGGGAGCGCGTCCGCGTAGTCGATGTGGGCCGCGCCGGCCGCCGAGAAATCCCCCTCGTCGGCATAGTATGGCCCCTTGCGGTAATCGATCCCGCCGATGATCTCCGGGATCACGAAATTCAGATCGGTGTAGCCCTGGCCGTGGCCGTGGGTGGGGAAGTTCACCGGGATCCCGGCGACCGAGGTCGCGAAGTCGGTGCCGTGATCGAGATTGAATCCCCGAAGGAAAAACTGGTTGGCCTTGCCGGCCCCCGAGTGCTGGGTGATGATGACCCCGGGCACGGTCTCCAGGACCTCGCCGGGGCGCAGAAGCGGGCGCGACTCGATCTGCTCGGGTCCGACCGTGCCTTCGGTGGCCGAGTCGCCGATCCCGATGAGGGAATCGTAGCGCTCGGTGACCTCGATGGGCGGGAGCTGCACGGGCTCATCGCTTCGGGCGCCGGCCCACGGAACGAGACCCAGGACCGAAAGGCAGACTGTGAACCACGGCGTGAGGCTCCCACGCTGCCCCAAGGCGCGGTTGTAGTCGCGCCAGTTGCGTATCGGGTAGCGTTGTTTCTGACCCATAGGGTTGTACATGAGTGATCTCCCGAAACGGCCGACAGTCTAAGATCCGGTCAAAAAACCGAGAACGGCTCGGTTTTTTTCGTGCGATGGGCGGTCGACTATCATGTACGTGTGCGTAAACCTGGAATTCGTTGGCACACCCCCCCGCTGGGCGCGCTCGAGATCCGCGTGCTTAAGGCCGTATGGGCGTCGGTGGAGGCCGATGCGAAGGCGGTGCGGTCGGCGCTGCAAGACGAGCATGCCGTGAGTCTCAGCACGGTACAAAGCACGCTGCAGCGCCTGTGTCGCAAGCAGTTGTTACGACGCAGCAAGATCGCTCATGCCTACTGCTACACCGCAGCCGTCAAACGCGGCGCATTGATCGGTGACAGCATCGCCGAAGTCATCGCGTGCCTGGGGCGTGGCGAGCTGCAACCGCTGGTGTCGAGTTTTATCGAACTCGCGGATGACGCGGATCGCGAGACGCTGGATCACTTACAACAGTGGGTGGACGCCCAGCCGCGTCGTGGCGAGGGGTCTACCGAGGAGTCGGAATCATGAACAAAACCTTGGCTATTCTCCCTCTGGTGCTCGTCGCGTTTGCGCTACTTGCCGGGTGCTTGGGCGCGTTTGCCGCCACGGTGTATCGCCGGGTACGCCCCATGATCTTGGGGTACATACCGCATCAGCGTGCCCATATACTGCTATGGATAGGGTCGTGGCCTATGGCTGTGGCGCTGGTCGGCACCTTGCTGACTTTCCTTCCGGCGCTTGGTGCCGGATTCGTCGACCACCACTGCCATCCCTTGGAAGGATGTATGGCCCATGTCCCGGCCTTGGCCGCGAGCGATCCCGGCCGGCTCGCCGGCCTCATCGTACTGTGCGTATCGATCATCGGCCCGTCTGCCGTGCTGGTATGGTGTGCTCGGCTCCGGCGTGTGGGCGCACGGCTGGCAGCCGGTGCCAAAGCCGTGGCGGGGGCGGGCTATCGGGTAATCGATGAGATGTCTCCCATCGCCTGTTCGCTGGGCTGGTTGCGCCCGCAGGTGGTTTTCTCGCGCGGGCTCCTGGGCATGACCGATACGCGTGAACGTGCCGTGATACTGGCGCACGAGTTGGCGCACGGACGCCGTTTCGACAACCTGCGGCAACTGTGTATGCTGGGCGCGACCTGGGCGTACGGACCGCGGGTGCGACGCCTCCTGGTGGCGGATTTACGCGCCGCGTCGGAGCAGGCGTGTGACGCCGAGGCGGCGCGTACTGTGCGAGACCCTCGGCTGGTGGCCGCGACATTGATCCGGCTGGCACGCGCCACGCCTTGCCGCCATAACCTCGCCGTGTGCGGCATCGACGGTGCCGATATCGAGGCCCGTGTGCACGCGCTGCTGGTTCCGGCACACGCCGCCTTCCCCACGTTACCCTGGGCGGTGTCAGGGCTGGCCGCCAGTTCTATCTTTCTGGCGGCGAGTATTGCCCCGTTACATCATGTCTTGGAGCGGTTGGCCAGGCTCGTGTAGCTCCCCGGGTGGTGTGACTTGCGTCGAAGCGAACGAGGCGGTGGTCACAGCCCCGCCATCACCTTCCTGGCCGATTCGAGAGTCGCCGCGATCTCCTCCGGTCCGTGGGCGATCGAGACGAACCCGGCCTCGAAGACGGAGGGGGCGAGGTAGACGCCTTCCTGCAGCATGCCGTGGAAGAAGCGCTTGAAGCGCTCCTGATCGCAGGCCATGACCTGTGCGAGAGTCGTGATCCTTTCGTCCCGGCTGAAGAAGAGGCCGAACATCCCGCCGACATGTTTGGTGGTGAATGGGACGCCAAGGTCTTCGGCCGCTCTGCGAAGGCCGATCGTCAGGCCCCGAGTGATGCCGCTGAGGCGCTCGAAGAACCCCGGCTCGGTGACGATCCTGAGGGTCGCGAGGCCGGCCGCGAGGGCCACGGGGTTGCCGGAGAGGGTACCGGCCTGGTAGACGGGTCCGTCAGGCGACAGACGTTTCATGATCCCGGCGCGGCCGCCGAAGGCGCCGACCGGCAGTCCGCCGCCGATCACCTTGCCGAGCGTGGTGAGGTCGGGACCGATCCCGAAGAGTCCCTGCGCACCCGAAAGTCCGACCCGGAAACCGGTCATGACCTCGTCGAAGATGAGCAGGCTGCCGTATTGATCGCAGATCCGCCTGAGCCCCTCCAGGAACCCCGGCAGGGGCGGCACGCAGCTCATATTGCCGGCTACCGGTTCCACGATGACCGCGGCGATGCCGTTGCCCAGGGTGGCGAAGGCGTCTTCCACCGCGTCGAAGTCGTTGTAGGGGAGGGTGAGGGTATGACGCGCCAGGGCCGAGGGTACACCGGGTGAACTGGGCGTGCCCAGGGTCAGGGCCCCGGAGCCGGCCTTGATGAGCAGCGAGTCGGCGTGGCCGTGGTAGCAGCCCTCGAATTTGACGAGGGTATCGCGACCCGTGTAACCGCGGGCCAGGCGGACGGCGCTCATGACCGCCTCGGTGCCGGAGCTGCAGAGCCGCACGCGCTCGATCGACGGGACCAGTCGGCACAGGGTCTCGGCCATTTCCGTCTCGATCGCCGTGGGCGCGCCGAAGCTGAGCCCGTTCCCGGCCGCCTCGCGCACGGCCTCGACGACCTCGGGATGGGCGTGGCCCGCGATGAGCGGTCCAAAGGAGCCGACGTAGTCGATGTAGCGCCGGCCATCCTCGTCGAAGAGGTAAGCGCCCTGGCCGCGCCGGAAGAACACCGGCGTGCCACCCACCCCCTTGAAGGCACGGACGGGGGAATTCACACCCCCCGCGATGACCCGCCGTGCAAGGTCGAACAGCGCTTCAGAGTGCGACATGGAGGGCTCCGATCGGGTGGTTCGCTTCGAACAGTCCGGCATAGCGCCGGGCCGCCGCCCTGGGATCTGCCTCCCGATGATCACAGCTACCGAAGACGCCGCGGATCACAGCCAATAGATCGGCCCCCGCTCCGATCAATCGGCCACCGTTCTCGGGCGTGATCCCGCCGATCGCCACGAGGGGGATGGAGAACCTGCGCCGGGCCCGACCGAGGAGCGCGGGCTCGGCCGGAACGGCGTCCGGTTTGGAGGCCGAGGGATAGAAGCTGCCGAAGGCGAGATAGTCGGCGCTGGCCGCCGCGGCCTCAAAGGCCCGCCCGAGGTCGTCATAACAGGACACGCCGATGATCGCGGCGGGTCCGAGGACCTCGCGCGCGACTGCGCAGGGGGCGTCGGATCGGCCCAGGTGCACGCCGTCCGCGCCCACCGTGCGCGCCAGCTCCGGGTCGTCGTTGACGATGAACGGCACCGCGAGGCGATGGCAGACCCGTCGTAAGACCAGGGCGTGCCGCCGGCGCTCCTCGGACGGTTTCGACTTGGCCCGATATTGGACCACCACGGCGCCGCCGGCGATGGCCTCAGACACCGCCCGCTCGTCGCAGAGGGCATCGGCGATCGCGTAGAGACCGCGTCCTGGGAAGGGGTAAGGCATGGGCCGCTCGAACCTCAGGGAGGTGGTGGGCTCATTTAACAGGGACGCAAGAACTGCGAGAATCTCCAAGGCCGACGGCGAGGATGGCAATGAAGCGCTATATGTGTGTGATCTGTGGGTTCATGTACGACGAGGCCCAGGGCTGGCCGGGCGACGGCATCGCGCCGGGGACGCGTTGGCAAGACGTCCCGCCCAACTGGGTGTGCCCGGACTGCGGGGCGCGCAAGGACGACTTCGAGATGGTGGAGATCTGACAAGCTAGAAGGGCTTGACGACCGCGAGTACCACCACGCCGACCAGGATCAAGACCGGGAACTCGTTGAGCCAGCGATAGAACACGTGGCCGTGAGGGTTCCGGTCGTGGCGAAACAGGACCATGAGCCGGCCGAGATAAACGTGATACCCGATCAGGACGGCAACCAGCGCGAGCTTCGCGTGCAGCCAGCCCGCTTCGAGGTAGCGCTCCAGGTCGTAGGCCAGGGTCCAGAGCCCGAACAGCACGGTCAAGACGGCCCCCGGGGTGGTGATCCCGAAGTACAGCTTGCGCTCCATGACCTCGAAGCGCTCCCTGCTCTGCCGGTCCGCGGCGAGCGCGTGGTAGACGTAGAGGCGCGGGAGGTAGAAGAGGCCGGCGAACCACGTCACCATGAAGACGATATGGAAAGCCTTGGTCCACAACATGACCCCAATCTACAAATATGGGCTCTAGCTGCCCGGCGGACTGCCGGCATCCCGAGGCGCGCGGCGGCCGAAGAACGTAGCGATCGACTGGAAGACCCGCTTGATCCCCCAAAGGATGCGGGGCAGGAGCCAGGCAGAGACGAGCAGAAACAGCACGAGGCCGGCGAGGAACACGGACGGGTGGTGGAGCGCGGCCCACAGCCCCCCGATGACCATGAGGTCTTCCGAGAGGGAGGCGGCCCAGTTGGTGAAGGGCTCGGGGGTGGTGTTGATGAGGACGCGAGTCCCGGCCTTCACGGCATGGCTGCCGGCCGCGAGCGTGCCGCCGATGAGGAGGGCGGCGATCTCGGCCGCCTGGGTCACATCCCCCACCGCCCCGGCCGCGAGCACGGCGCCGGCCGGGATGCGGATAAAGGTGTGCACGACATCCCAGCCGGTGTCCACGCCCGGGGTCTTATCGACGAAGAACTCGATGCAGTACATGATGCCGGCTGCGAACAGCACCAGCGGATCGGTCAGGATCTGAAGGTCGGGAGGCAGTGCGATATGGCCGGTCGTCCCCAGGTACCCCAGCGTGAGGATCGCGGCGTAGAGATTGAGGCCGCTGGCCCAGCCCACGCCCATGGTCAAGGCGATGGTGTCGATGATATCCATGTCCGGTCTCGTGGCGTGGGACACTCCGCCGATCGCGCCATCCTACCCGGATCGGGCGCGAACACAAGCACTATGAGTCGAAGATGGCCGCCGTCGATAATGCACTGCACCTTCGTGATCGCGCAAAGTTTTTTTGCACGACCCATTGACACGGCCCTCTCACCGCACTATCCTACGGCCCATTCGTGACCGGTGCGCATCGATCCCGGCCGCGACAGGGTCAGAACAATAACTATAAAAGAGACTTGAAGCGGCTTCGGCCGCTTTTTCTTTTCTGGCTGCGTGCGCAGAAGGCGGGCTCGCGGCTCGTCCTCGGCCCGCGCGGGGGGACGGGGTGTGATCGACGTCGGGATCATGGGCGGTACGGGCTATACCGCGGCCGAGTTGGTGCGCCTGCTCGCCGGGCACCCCGACGTACGGTTACGGGTCGTGAGCGCGCGAGCCGAGGCCGGCACGGCGGTCGCGGATGTCTTTCCCCACCTGCGCGGCCGGGTCGATGTGGTCTTTTCGCCGCCCAGCCCCGAGGTCCTGGCCGAGTGCCGGGTGGTATTCTTCGCGACGCCCAACGGTACGGCGATGAGCCTCGTTCCGGCGCTCCTCGAGGCCGGGGTGCGTGTGGTGGACCTGTCGGCGGACTTTCGCCTGCGCGACCCGGCGGCGTTCGAGCGCTGGTACGGGATGCCCCATGCGTGCCCGGATCTCTTGCCTCGGGCGGTCTATGGACTGCCGGAGCAAAACCGCGAGGCCATCCGGGAGGCGCGCCTGATCGCCAATCCGGGCTGCTATCCCACGGCCGTCCTGCTCGGCCTGATCCCGTTGGTGGAATCGGGTACCGTGCGGGCGGATGGTTTGATCGCCGACTGCAAGTCGGGAGTGAGCGGTGCCGGCCGCAAGGCGGCGCTCGGCAGTTTGATGGCCGAGGCCTCCGACAGTCTCAGGGCCTACGGTGTGCCCGGCCATCGCCATCTGCCCGAGATCGTGCAGGCGCTTCAGGGGCATGCCGCGGGTAGGATCGATCTGGTGTTCGTCCCGCACCTGACCCCGATGATACGCGGCATCCATGCCACGCTGTACGCGGAGATGAATGACGCGGCACCCGATCTGCAGAGGCTTTACGCCGAGCGCTATCGCGGCGAGCCCTTCGTCGATGTCATGCCGAGCGGCGCACACCCGGAGACCCGCTCGGTGCGCGGGGCCAATGTGTGCCGGATCGCCGTGCACCGGGTGGGTGGCGGACGGCGGGTGGTGGTACTGTCGGTGATCGACAACCTGGTCAAGGGTGCGGCGGGGCAGGCCATCCAGAACATGAACCTGATGCTGGGCCTGGACGAGACGCTGGGCCTGACACACATCGCCCTCCTGCCTTGACGGGATAGGGCCTCGGGCGCGAGGCGGATACACTATGCGGGTTGCCATACCGCGGGTGCCCTGTGATGTTCGGTAAGCGCAAGAACCGCAAGCCTACCAAGATCGACTCCCTGATCGGCCGGAACACCCGCGTGCAGGGTGACATGAGCTTCGAGGGCGGTCTGCACGTCGATGGCACCGTGAAAGGCGACGTGTGCGCCAACGGACCGGAGTCGGCCGTGCTTACCGTCAGCGAGCATGGTACGATCGAGGGTGAAGTGCGGGTCCCGTATGTGGTCCTGAATGGGGTGGTGCTCGGTGACGTGCATGCCCGCGAGCACATCGAGCTGGCCGCCAAGGCGCGGGTCGAAGGCGATGTCTACTACGGGCTCATGGAGATGGCGATGGGCGCGGAGGTCAACGGAAAGCTCGTCCATACCGAGGCAGCGACCCCGCCCCTGGCCCTGGACCACGCCGGTGCCGTGGTGGTCGCGCAACGACCGGACGAGGTCGAGATCGGGCCGCTGGACCGGGAACCGCGCCGGATCGATTAGCTCTTGGAGGATTTGCTATTCATGAATGCCGTAGGAGTACGATCAGAGTTGGAGTTGGAGAGCCCGTTGGCGTTCAGCGACGCCGCGGCGGTCAAGGTACGCGAGCTGATGGTGGACGAAGGCAGCGACGATCTGATGCTCCGGGTCTTCGTGTCGGGCGGTGGATGCTCCGGTTTCCAGTACGGTTTCACCTTCGATGAGGCCGTCGGTGATGGGGACACGGTGGTCGAAAACGACGGGGTCAGGCTCTTGATCGATCCCATGAGCGTGCAATACCTCATGGGTGCCGAGATCGACTACACCGAGGACCTGGAAGGGGCGCGGTTCGTCATCAGGAACCCCAATGCCACGACGACCTGCGGTTGCGGGTCTTCGTTTTCGGTCTGAGCGGCAGGGCGATCCCGTCTCGCGGGCCGGCGGGCGCGGTGCGCCATCCCATGTGACGTTGCCCCATGTGACGCTCGGAAAGAGGTATCGCGGCGCTACAGTCGCTTTTTTTCTGCTTCGGGGACCTCTCGTTCCCCGCGGGACGGCGCAGGCGCGCGTGCGGCCCCGGGGGACGGCAAGGACTCCCGCGTCCAGGCAGTTCTACCCATGCCAGGCAGTTCTACCCATGCCAGGCAGTTCTACCCACGGGATCCTAACTGCCTGCGACGGGCGAAATGCCCCAATCGCTTGGCCGGGCGAGACTCCCCAGCCGATCCTGCGATGGTTCACATCTTGCCTGTGGCGCCGGGGCCTGGCACCGGCCATTCGCCTGTCGTTTCAGTGAGATATCGAGGGTCAACATGCAGTTCAGACTACGCGATTACTTCTCTCCCCTTCAGGTCTTCGCCCACCATCGACGCATGCGCGAGGCGCCATTCTGGCCCCCCGAGCGCCTGGACGCATGGTCGCGCCCCCGCCGTAAAGGGCTGATCGCCCACGCCTATACCCATGTGCCTTACTACCGGAGGCTATTGGACGAGCATGGGGTCGATGCCACCAGGGTGGATCGCGATGAGGTGTGGCGCCGGATCCCGCTCCTGACCAAAGACATCCTCCGGCAGCACGCGGGGGATCTGACCGCGACGGATGGCTTCCGTCGCGGCGCGCTGTGGGCCGGCACCTCGGGTTCCTCCGGCGCGCCGTTGCGGTTCCTGCTGGACCGGCGCGTGAATGCGGCGGCCTTCGCGCTGTTCTGGCGCGCCTGGCAGAGCGGCGGCCACTGGCGGCTGGGGCAGCGGCAGGCGGCACTCAAAGGCCTGAATCACCCCGACGGCTGGCGATATCACCGGGTGATCCAGACCCTGGAGATGTCGTCGGGCCGTCTGGACCCGGAATCGGCACGCCTGTATCGCGATCTCCTGGAGCGCTACCGTCCGCGTTTCCTGCGCGGCTACCCCTCGTCCATGTACCTCTTCTGTCGGCTTTTGCGCGATGAGGGGCTGGAGGCGCATGTGCCCATGGTGATCTCCGGCTCTGAGATGCTGCACGACTTCCAGCGCGCGATGATCGAGTCGGTCTTGCGCACCCGCGTTTACAACCATTACACGCACTGGGAACGGGCCGCCTCGATCCTCGAATGCGACGCCGGACGCATGCACGCCCAGGAAGACTACGCCCACCACGAGATCCTGGATCGCGATGGCGAGCCGGTGCCGCCGGGGGTGCCGGGCGAGATCACCACCACCGGGCTGTACAACCTGGCCATGCCGCTGGTGCGTTACCGCACGGGGGATATCGCGCGCTGGACGACGGAGCGGTGCCCGTGCGGGCAGACGTTCCCGGCCGTCGAGCGCATCGAAGGCCGGCAGAACGATTATCTCGTGTCGCAGAGCGGCGCGCTGATCCCAAGCACCTACGCGGTGACCGGATTCAAGGCCTTTCCCGAGCTCTTGTACATTCAGATCATCCAGCAGGATCTGGAGGGCGTGGAGGTGCGCATCGTCAGGGCCCCGGGTTACCGGGATCCCGAGGACACCGACAGGGTCCGCGAAGAGCTGCACATCCGTCTGGGCCGAGAGATGCGGCTCGACATCCGTTTCTGCACCACCGACCAGTTGGAACGCAACCCGGTCGGGAAGATCCGGAGCTGTTACAACCGCTTGCCGCCGGAGCTCGTCGAGCGTTACAAGCTTCCGGCGGTGTGAGCGTTCAAGTTCGGCGTGGCGGGATCACGACCACCCGGCGGGTCTTCGCGGGCCAACAGTTCGAAACACACCCGGCCGGGCCGGTTGCGGGTCAATCCCAGGGTATAGCCCATCATCTCCGCCCGTTTCGCCGCCTGATAGAGGCCGATCCCGTAGCCGGAGCGGGAAGGAACCGGTTGTTTGAAGAGCTGGCCGGCGGTTTCCGGACCGATCACCGAGCCCGTGTCACACACCGTCAGGCTCAGACGGCCGTCCCGAGAGGCGAGTGTCACGGTGATGTCGAGCCTCGGGTCCACCCGGCGTTTGTAGTAGGCATTTTCGAGCAGATTGTCGAGAACGCTGTGAAAGAGGTCGCCGGGGATCCGACGCGCGTCCCGGATCCCGTCATGGATCAAGTTCCGAAACTCCACACCCATGGAAGCATGGTGGTCCTCGGCCTCGCGCCACCAGCCCCCGAGCGCGGTCTCGGGGTTCGAGGTCTTTTCGGGTTTCTGAAGTTTGGTCAAGGCGCTCTGCAGGCGATCGATGATGAGCGGCAATTGTCTCGTCAGGATCTCCTGCACTCGATGTTGCCGGTCCGGCCCGCCCTGAATAGGGGGAAGCTTCGGGGGGGCCATGTCCAGGCTCAAGGCCGTGGTCAGTGTATTGAGCGACTGGAGGAGGTTCTTGATGTCGTGTGCGACTCTCGCCCCGGTCTCATAAACGGCCTCGAGGTGGGCGCGGCGGGCCAGCTCGATCTCGCGGACCTTGGTGGTGTGGAAATGCACCAGGAGCTCGACCAGGAGCTTGCAGTGAACCCGCAGGCCGGGACGGAGCGGGCGCCGCGCATAGAGCACGATGTTCAGATCGCCGTGGCCGAGCTCCAGAGCGTGGGCCGTCGGCTTGCCGACGACCCCGCCGGCCTTCGCCACGCGGTAGCCCACGCCTTGGAGCCAGGGGAGACGGGCGAGCGTCTCCGAGGCCGACCGGATGAATCCTTCCGGCGTCTTTTCCCGGCCGGCGAGGCGTGCGAGCTCCGCCAGCCAGCGCTCCAAGGGCACGTTCATCAGCGACCGTTCCCATAATTGCCCGAGACCCACCCGTCCCTCGCGCAGGGCCAGGAGCCAGCTGATGAGTAACAGGAACGCGGCGAGACCCAGCAGCGACTGAAACAGCGCCACCGGGTACTCGATCCCGAAGTGATAGGCGCCGAGCACCCCGCTGCTCGCCAATATCGCGGCCGTCATGGACATGGTCACCGCGCGCAAGAGGTCCACGGTCTCGACCGCGGGATGTCTCGAGGTCGGGACCTGGGCGATACCGCCGGGGATCACGAGGAGGCCGTATTTGAACAGGGATAGCATGACCGGCGGGAGGGCGGGGAGATCGAAGACCTGTGGGACACACGCGATCAGTAAGTCGCACACCAGCATCGCGAGCGTCGGCATGTACACGAGGCGGTCCGGTCGCTCGATCACCGGAAGGCCGGCGACGAGACCGCTCAAGAGCACGAGCCATCCCAAGAGCAGCCAGCGGTCGAACCAGTAGATCACGAACAGGACGAGCAGCACCGCACCCAGGGCGTGCGCCGCACGCAGCCGGTGCTCCTGGCTCCACAGGGGCTGCCATAGCATGAACAACCCTAGGTGGGCCAGCATGAGGGAACGGGACTGCATATCGTCGAAATCCCCCCATACGACGACGTGGATCAAGAGCAGCATCGCGGCGAGGATCGCGTTGCGATGCCGGGCCACCCGAAAGCGTCCGGTCAAGTTTTTCGGATCGTCCAAGGTGGGAGAGGCGGGACGCACGGATGTCAACGCTCCACGTCTACGGTATAGTACAAGAGTCGGGCTTCGCGTAAATCCCTTCGAGTCGTTCCAGAGGACCAGGGTATGCCGCCGGTCTTGACCATCGCCGCTTTCACCGTGCGGGAGGCGCGCAGGAACCGAATGCCGTGGCTGCTCGGCATCGTCGTCGTGTCGTCGTTCGGGTTGTCCGAGTTCGTCGCCGAGGTGGCGATCACCGAGGCCTCGGAGACCAAGAGCGCCTTGCTCGCCGGGTTCTTACGGTTGTTTTCCGTGTTCCTGGTCGCGCTTTTCGTGACCACCAGCGTGGTGCGCGATTTCAACGACAAGGTTTTGGAATCCATCCTGTCCCTGCCTTTTCCCCGTTCCGCCTATTATTTCGGCAAGCTCATCGGATTCCTCGCGCTCGCCATCCTGGTGGCGCTCGCGATCGCCGCGGGGCTTCTGTTATACGCCACACCGTCCCAGGTCGCCATCTGGGTCGCGTCGCTCCTATGCGAATTGATCATCGTGAGCACGGTGGGTCTGGTCTGCATCTTTTCTTTTCATCACTTGACCACGGCCTTCAGCGCGGTCTTCGGTTTTTATCTCCTGGCGCGGATGATCGGCGCCATCGAGCTCATGGGGGCGAGCCCCCTGGTCCTGGCGGGGAAACCGTCGCAGGAGGTCGTGAATGCGGTCGTTTCGGGGATCGCCTTCGTGCTCCCGGACCTGTACCGGTTCACACAGAGCCGTTGGCTCATGTACGAAGGCGTGGTGTGGGCCGATCTGGTCCCGATCGCGGGGCAGACGGCGGTCTATCTGGTCTTGTTGATCGGGGTGGGGCTGTTCGACCTGTATCGGAAAAACCTCTGATCCGGGGCACGCGTGCATGGCCGTAGAGCGTTCGCTGCGCTCGGTCCCGCCCTCGGCGCTGGCCATACTGATCGTCGGGCTCTGCGCTCAGGGGCTGTGGCACCACCTCCGGCCGCCACCCGAGGCGCGCGCCGCCGCGCTGCCGGGCCCGCCGTCTGCAGGAAGTCTGGCGCTCTGGGCCCTGGGCGACCCCGAGGCCCTGGCGCGCCTCCTGATGCTGTGGCTGCAGGCCCACGACAACCAGCCCGGGATCAGCCTGCCGTTCAAGGACCTCGATTACGACAAGGTGGTGGGCTGGCTGGGCCGCATCCTGGACCTGGACCCCAGGGCCCAATACCCGTTGCTCGCGGCCGCCCGCCTGTACGGTGAGGTGCCGGATGAAGCGAAGCAGCGCGTGGTCCTGGAGTTCGTCTACCGGCGTTTCCTGGAGGACCCCGACCGGCGTTGGCCGTGGTTGGCGCACGGGGTGTTCGTGGCGCGACACCGCTTGCACGACCTGAGGCTCGCGCTCAGGTTCGCCGAGGCCCTGGCTCGGCATGCGACCGGGCCCGAGGTCCCGCACTGGGTCCAGCAGATGCGGATCTTCGTGCTCGCGGAGTTGGGCGAGGTCGAGGCCGCGAAGCTCCTGATCCGCGCGCTGCTCGACAGTGGGCGCATCACGGATCCGCATGAGATCAGGTTCCTGTCCGAGCGGCTCCAGGGCATGCAGACCCCGACCCCCGACCCGCCTCCGGCGCGGCCCTGATCCCGGCACCGGGCCGCCGGCCCGGCCTTGATCTCGGAACCAGCGCCGGCCCCGGCGGGATGCGCTCCGGCTACCGCCGTTTCTCCAGGAGGCGAAGCCGACCGCGGGCGCGGCCCGAAATACGGGATCGTGCGTGAGTTGTTGCTGAAGGATCGCTGGATCGAACAGGGTTGCATCATCTTCAGCCAATATTTCGATTCGGTTTGGTGGCTTGCGGCCCGGCCATCGAGCGACATGCCCAATGAGGAGATCGGAGTATACGCCGGCGCCGCGAAGTCCGGCGTGATCAAGGGCGGCGTGTACAAGCGCACGG
>JBOIDT010000018.1:0-33396 GCA_050740755.1 Gammaproteobacteria bacterium | reverse complement strand
CATCAGGCGCAGGATCGATTCGATGTCGGGTTTATCCCGATCTCGAGCGCCCCGAGCCCAGGGCCGCGATGAGCCGCTGCTGGATGCCCCCGAAACCCCCGTTGCTCATCACCACTACCTGGTCGCCGGGGCGGGCCAGCTCGGCGATCTGCGTAACGATCTCGGCGATATCCCCGAAGACGCTGCGGCGGGTGCCGAGAACCGCGGTTTCCGCCGCGATGTCCCAAGAGAGATCGGGCGGAGAATACAGGAAGATCAAGTCGGCATCGCGGAAGGCTTGGGCCAGCGCGCCCGCGTAGAGACCCAACCGCATCGTGTTCGAGCGTGGCTCGAAGACGGCGATGACGCGCGTCCGCTTTATTTCTACATTTTGGCCGGCCCGCCGGCGCAGTGCGGACAGGGTCGCGGCGATCTCGGTCGGGTGGTGGGCGAAGTCGTCGTACACGGTGACCCCGCGCGCCACGGCGAGCCGCTCGAGGCGGCGTTTGACGCCCTGGAAACGGTCGAGCAACGGGATCGATGCGCGTGGTGCGATACCGAAGTGCCGTGCGGCCGCGAGTGCGCAGAGGGCATTGCGCGCATTGTGGGCGCCGGCCTGTGACCACGCCACGGTGCCGAGATCCTGGCCTTGGAAAGACACCTCGAAGGCGCTGTGGTCCGGGGACATCGCCCGGCAGTGCCAGTCCGATCCCCCGCCTTCCCCGAAGGTAGTCACCGGGCTCCACAGGCCCATGGCCAGGACCTCGTCCACGACCGGATCGGGCACGGGCCGCACGATGAGCCCGCGACCCGGGACGGTGCGGACCAGGTGATGGAACTGGCGTTTGATCGCTTCGAGGTCCGGGAAGATATCGCCGTGGTCGAATTCGATGTTCGTGATGATGAGGCCTCGCGGGCGATAGTGGACGAACTTCGAGCGCTTGTCGAAGAACGCGGTGTCGTACTCATCGGCCTCGACGACGAACGCGGCACCGCTCCCGAGCCGTGCCGAGACGCCGAAGTCCCGGGGCACGCCCCCGATCAGGAACCCGGGCGCGTGTCCCGCGGCCTCGAGGAGGAACGCCAGGAGGCTCGCCGTCGTGGTCTTGCCGTGCGTCCCCGAGACCGCCAGCACGTAGCGCTCTCGAAGCACCGTCTCGGCAAGCCATTGGGGTCCCGAGGTATAGGGGATCCCGAGGTCCAGGACGTATTCCACGCATGGGTTGCCGCGCGACAGGGCGTTGCCGCAGAGGACCAGATCGGGCGCCGGCCGGAGGTGGGTTTCGCGGTAGCCGCTCAAAACCTCTATCCCTTCGCGCTCGAGCAGGGTGCTCATGGGCGGATAGACATCCGCATCGCAACCCCGCACCTCATGTCCCAGCGCCCTGGCGATGAGGGCGAGCCCGCCCATGAAGGTGCCGCAAATGCCGAGGATCAGGATGTTCACGGGAGGAGTTGGCTCTTCAAGGGTCCCGCAGGGAGAAAAGGCCGGTCACTGGGGTTCTCATTGGCGCCCTGCGGGGGAGCGCGGCGTGGACTGTACCAGGCGGACTTTACCACAGGGCGCGTGCTTTACAGGGCCGGCGCCCGGAAGGCGCTTGCGCTGATCGCCCTCCGCCGGGCTATCATGGGACGGGCGGGCGACCGCTCACATCAGCTACCCACGCGAGGAAACCAACAATGACAAGACCTAAGAAGTCGCTAACGGCCATCTTGCTGATCACGCTCCTGGCCGTGGTCGGGTGCGGCGAGGACAAGGCGCCGGCGCCGGCGGCGGGCGCCCCGGCGCCGGCTGCTCCCCAGAATCTCTACGAACGGCTCGGCGGCCAGGATGGGATCGAGGCGGTGCTCGATGCGCTCGTGGTCAACATCGGTGCCGACAGCCGCATCAAACTGTATTTCAACAATTTCGACCAGGTCCGGTTCAAGGCCAGCATGGTAACGTTCCTGTGCCAGAAGACCGGCGGACCGTGCAGCTACACGGGCGGCGAGATGAAGACCGCACACAAGAGTCTGCAGGTGACCTCGGAGGACTTCGACGCCATGATGGAAACGACCGCCAAGACGCTCGACGAGAAGGACGTGGCCGAGGCCGACAAGAAAGAGCTCATGGACATCATGGCCGCCTGTAAGGCCGACATCGTGACCACCGCTTTCCGCTGAGGGCCTCCCGATGCGCCCGCAGCGGTGCGGGCGGTGGGCGAGGGCCCCGCGCTCAGCCTAGCCGTTGCCGCTCGTTGGCGCTGAACCAGCGCAGACGGTACAAACGCCAGGCGGTCTCGGGCGAGCCCCTGCACATCCCGAAGCGAAAGGCCGGGAGCAGGTGCGGCAGCGCGAAGCGCAGGTCCGTGAACCACAGACACGTCTCCGGCCCGCCGGTATCGATGCGGTGCAGGACCGGGTAGTCGGCGAATCGGCGGAAGCCCGCGAAGTCCGGTTGCCGCCACACCTCACGGGCGAGGGGCGTCCAATGGGGATCGGTTCCGAAGCGCGGGTGGGCGACGAGAACCACATCATCGCGGGGGCGGAAGGCGTCTGCGGTCTTTGCGAACCAAAGGGCGCCGAGGGCGGGCGGAAAGCGCCGCCGAAGCCGCAGGTGGGCCTCGTGGACGGTCGATCCCTCCGAAATCAGCAACTTCCAGTTGAGCGGGGTAAAGGGCTGGGGCAGGACCGCGACGCCTCGCGCACCGAGTCCGCGCTCGCGGGCGACGTCCTGGGCCATGTCGAGCGCCTCGGCGCGCAGCGCGGCGAGGAGACCCAGGTACGCCAGGAGGGTCGCGAGTCCGATCCGGGCCGCCAATCGGCTGTCGCGGTACACCGAGAGCCACAGACCCCCGACGATGACGGCCGTGAAATACGGGTCGAGTACGAAGACGATGGGATAGGCATAGCGCTCGAAGGACAGCGGGGCGAAGACCGCGGTCCCATAGGCCGTCATCAGGTCCCCGCCGATGTGCGCCAGGACCCCCAGGAGCGCGGGCCCGTAGAAGTCGCGCCACCGGCGCCCGTACCAGCGCGCCGCCAGGCTCGTCAGGAGAGCGGCCCAGGCGGGCATGAGGACGAGCGAATGGGTCAGCCCCTGGTGCGTATTCAAGTAGACGAGCGGGTCGATCCAGGACACCACATAGTCGATGTCCGGGAAGGCCGCGGCCAGGAACGCCACCCGCACGCGTTCCCCTGCGGGCGTTTGCGGCGCGCGACCCTGGGTGGCGCGGGCGAGGAGGGCGCCGCTCAAGGCGTGGGTCAGGGTATCCACCGAGCCCGGGTGGCGCACCGAGCCCCGGTGCCGGGACGGCCTAGGGGCCCGGTTCCCCGGCAGGGCGGTGCGCGTGGGCGCCCGGGCCGAACACGGCGTGGGAGGCCCCTTCCGCGATCCCGAGCAATCGATCCAGGAAGCGGCGGGTATCGGCCGAATCGGGGGATCCATCGCCCATCCAGTAGCAGAAGGTCGCGAGGTAAATGCTGGTTGTCGCCACCTCTTCGAGCGCCCGCCGGAGGTAGGAGGCGTCCCGGTACGCGGCCTCGCGCATCCACTGCACCGTGCGGCTGATGCGCAAGAGCCCCGGGACTTGAATATGCAGATGCCCGGGTTCGAGCTTGCCCCCGATCATCTGGCGAATCACCCGCCGGTGGGGGGCGAGCGCCTCGAGCCAGGCCATGATCACCCGGTGCAGCCGGACGCGCGTCGGCAGATCGAGAAAGCCGGGGGCCTCGGCCGCGTGCAGCATCGCCTCATCGGCACGATCGAAGAACGCCTCCACGACGTCCTCCTTTTCCCGGAAGACGCCCCGGATATCGTCCAGCGACACCCCGAGGCGTGCGGCCACCGCATGTAACCTCACGGTCTCCCACGAGCCGTGCTCGGCGAGATCGATGGCCGCATCGATGATACGCTGCGAGAGACGGGTATCTGTGCGGGGTTCTTGCGCGGGATCGATGTCCAACCGCAGGCCTCCACCCTCCGGACCGACACCATCAAGTATAGCCCCGGAACACGGGACTCTGAGAGCACAGACGCGTCACCATCGGACCATCGACCGGCTCATCCGTGGTGCCCTCTACGGCGTCCTCGTCGCGGCGGCACCGCTGTCCCCGGCCGACGCGCCGGTCTACGGGTACCGGGTGGTGCGCGAATACCCGCACGACGCCTCGGCCTTCACTCAGGGGCTGGTGTACGTGGACGGTCATCTCTACGAGAGCACCGGGCTCGAGGGCGCTTCATCGCTGCGACAGGTCGATCTGGAGACCGGCAAGGTCATCCGCCGGCGGGCGCTCAGCCCAGACGAATTCGGGGAGGGGCTCACCGCCTGGAGCGGTCGTCTCCTGCAACTCACCTGGACCGGCATGCGCGGCTTCATCTACGAGCGCGCGAGCCTCGCGCTGAGCGGGACATTCCGCTATACGGGCGAGGGCTGGGGGCTGACCCATGACGGCCGGCGGCTCATCTTGAGTGACGGCACCGCGGTGCTGCGCTTCCTCGACCCCGAGACGTTTCGCGAGATCGGGCGGCTCCCGGTGCATGACGAGGGCCGGGCGGTGCCACGCCTGAACGAGCTCGAATACGTCCGCGGCGAGGTCTACGCCAATGTGTGGCCGAGCGATCGGGTGGCCCGCGTCTCCCCCGAGACCGGCGCGGTCCTGGGCTGGATCGACCTCACCGGGCTCTTGAGCACGGCCGACCTACGCCACCCGGTCGATGTCTTGAACGGCATCGCCTATGACCCCGACCGCGAGCGCCTGTTCGTGACCGGCAAGTGGTGGCCGAAGCTCTTCGAGATTATTATAGTGGCTCCGGCAGAGGGGCCGGCCGCATTACCCCGCGATCCGCCAGGGACCGCCGGGGCGCCGTCCCAAGACGTCGATTTCTAACAGCAGCCCTAGAACCGCTCATGCTCAAGGAAGTCGTTGGTAACTACAAGATCCTCGAGAAAATCGGCGAGGGCGGCATGGGCGAGGTGTTCAAGGCCATCGATGTCATGCTCGAGCGCGAAGTCGCAATCAAGGTGCTGCGTCCCGAGCTTGCGGGTAAGTCGGAGATCGTCGCGCGCTTCCGCAAAGAGGCGGTGGTGCTCGCCAAGCTCAACCATCCCAATATCGCCACGCTGTATAACTTCGTTCACCATGGCGATCGCTATTTCATGGTCATGGAATTCGCCCATGGCCGGACCCTCGACGTGATCATTGACCGCCACCCGAATGGGCTCCCGTGGCGGCGGTCGCTAGAGCTTTTCCTGGATGCGCTGCATGCCATCGAGCACGCCCACAACCTCGACATCGTCCACCGCGATGTCAAGCCGTCCAACATGATGGTGAACGACAGGGATATCCTGAAAGTCCTGGATTTCGGGATCGCCCGCGTGCTCGGATCGGCGCGCCTGACGCGCGTGGGTCTCCTCGTCGGCACGTTGAAATACATGTCGCCCGAGCAGATCCGCGGCCGCGATACCGACGCGCGTTCCGATATCTATTCGCTGGGGATCGTCTTATACAGGATGCTGAGCGGGCGGATGCCATTTGCGGCGGAGAGCGAGTTCGAGCTCATGCGGGCGCAGATCGAGGCGCGTCCATCACCCCTGCGCGAGATCGTCCCGGAGGTACCACGGGCGGTCGACGATGCGGTGCTGCAAGCCCTCGCGAAGTCCCCAAGCGACCGCTTCCAAACTGCCGCCGAGTTCGTCGATTCGATTGGGCAAGCGTTATGCGAAAATGCTGGCGGGTTCTTTGGAAGGGCCCCACCACGGAGTGCACGCACCAAATCCGTCCAGAGTAAAAGCGCTCCGGTCCGCCCACGGCTAGACTTCTCGGGAAATCTCGTCCGCGCCCCGACCGAAATTTCGGGGCTGATCGACCGCGGGCGCCGCGGAACGGATGACGAATCGGTTCCCGCAAAGATCGATATTGCTCCTGAGCCCCTCCCGGCATGGAAGCCGCCGCCCCCGCTGGGACGGCGACTGGTCGAGGCGCCTGTCGAGCCACCGCCTGTGCGGTCACCGCCCTACGATGCACCACGGAGGAAAGCGCAACCAATAAAATCAGCAACGCCGGATCCCATCATCCAATCGCTGTTGGCGGTGGAAAGGGAGCTCCCGGCACACCCGCGTGGCAGACGCTCGGCGAGGATTGCTCCTCAACGGGAAGATCCCCGGCCAACGACGCCCGCATCGCTCGACGAAACGCCGACGGAGCATCTCGCGCTGGGTAGGGATCCGCCGCGCACCGCCGCCAGGTCCCGGGCAGGAGTGGCGCGGTGGGTCTCTTGGCTCCGAGATCCGCGGCTTGCCATAGTAGGCTTCGCAATCCTGTTGGCCGCGGGCTTGACGTTCGCCATCCTGAACGGGGCATTCTCGCCGCCACCCGATCCGCTGCGAATCGCCTGGCTAATGCAGCGGGGCGAGGAGGCTCTGGCGGCCGGCAAGATGAGCGGACCGGGAGGCAACACGGCCGAGACCTATGCGGAAGAGGCGTTGCAGCTCGCACCGGAACAAGGCGAGGCCAGAAAGTTGTTGGCGGACGTGGTCGCTCGGCTGGTGGAAGCCGGTGAATCGTCGGTCAAACAGGGTGAGCTCCCCGAGGCAAAGCTGCACTGGGGCGAAGCTCGGCGGCTCTCGGTGAAGTATGCGGCAGGCGAGGAAGAGGTCGCGACGCTCGAGAAGCGCATCGTGGCCGAGGAAGCGCGGCGAGCGGCGATCGTTCGCCAGGCCGAAGAACAAAGCAAAAAACGCATCGCGCAACAGGAGCAGCGGCATGACGAGCTTGAGCGGCAAAGGCAGGAGCAAGAGCGGCAGGCCGAGCAGAAGCGGGCCGAGGACGCCGCGCTTGCGGCCCGCATCAATGGACTCTTGGACCAGGCCGGGAAAGCCGCCATCGCAAAGCGCTGGACCACACCGGCCGAGGACAACGTCGTGTCCTACGCCCAGCAAATCCTGGCGGTGAGCCCCCAACATGCGGAGGCCCGGGAGCTGATCGCGAAGGCGGCCAGAGCGACCGCAGGCCGGGGTCAGTCCGCCCTGGAGGCCGGTGACATCACGGCCGCGAAAGCGGTCGACGCGAGTGCCGCCGAGAAAGACGGGTCATCGAGCGATCTGGACGACCTACGCGCGGAGACCAGGGCGGCGCTTAGCGCCAATCGGCTCACCACGCCGGTCGGTGACAACGCCGTCGAGCACGCCGATCGGATGCTCCGCATGCCGGCGGGCCGCAAAGAGGCCGTTCAAATCCTACGACACATCATAGGGCGCTATGTGGCTTTGGGCGAAGTGGCGCTGGCCCGCGGCGATATCGACAAGGCTCGCGGCCATCAGGCGACCGCCGTGAGGATCGTGGAGCGCTACCGGCTGCCGGATACGGAGGTTCGCGATCTCGCGAAGCGCCTTGCAAGCCCTCCGGAGCCGCCGCGAAAGCCGATCGTGGCCCCGGTAGGCTCTGAACCCTCCGTCACGGAACAAGAACGCGAGATCGAAAAGCTGCCGCGGGAGCTGGAGAGCATGCGCAGGGAGCAAGCGCCGAGCCTTACACCCGTGCCTAAACCAGCGCCTGGACCTACGCCCGCGCGCGACCAACCTGTGGGCGTTTCGCCCGAGCCGGCGGGCCGGGCCGCGGCGGTCGAGATCCTGGCAGCGACCCCGACGCAAGCGCTGGCGAGGCCCGGGGAGACGATCGAGTTTTATACCCGCTTCAACCTCGCCCCCCCGCTCGGGCGGGGGGGCGCCTATGTGGAGGCAACCTGGGTGCTCGAACGTGATGGCCGAAGCCTCGGGCAACCAGGCGCCACGTCGGTCTTCGCGAAGGCCGGGATCGGTACCCTGTCGACCGCGCTTACCCTCCCTGCGGGCATGGCGCCGGGGCGTTACACTGTGGAGCACCGGATAGAGACCGAGAACGGAGAGGACAGCGCCCGCTCGCGTTTCTCGGTCGTTTCGCGATGAGGCTCTACGCCCATGGCCGGCGCCCGGGCTTGCCGTTTGGGGTGTGACGCGCTCCGATAAGGCGCGGGAGACGGGTGTTAGGCCGCGCGCGCCGATGCCGGGTGCGGCGTCGGCGGCGGGCTTTGTGCGCTTGCGTCTGCGCCAGGACTCGGGCGGGTGCAGGGTCGCCGGGGCCCCTCCTACGGAGGCCGGCGCCGATTTCTAGCGCCGCCCTTGCGGTTTTTTCCGGCCCACACGAAGAGCGACCTGAAGGCGCGTTTGGCGCGCGAATCCAGGTTCCTAAGCCGATGTACAAGGTGACACTGAAGTATTTAGCTGGCGTTACGGCCTTCAGTTTGGTATATGTTGCCGCAGCAAGGTTCAGCTTGTGGCTGGTTCCGGGTGTTCAGAACAGTGTCGCTCCCGTTTGGCTTCCTTCCGGTATCGCCCTCGCGGCGATCCTGGTTTTTGGTTACCGGTTTTGGCCGGGGATCTTGATCGGTGCGTTAGCGATGACGGCTTTTTCGGGCTTTCCTGCCAAGACCGCACTGGGTATCGGCGTAGGAAACACCCTGGAGGCGATGCTGGCGACCTATCTGTTACATCGGATCGGGGCGTTTCATCGCGCGCTGGACCGTCTCTGGGATGTATTAGGATTCGTGGCCATGGCCTCCGTTTGTGCCGCCATCCTCGGAGCTACGTTTGGAGTGACTAGTCTAGGGTGGGGCCAGGCAGTGGACCGCTCCACCGCCGTCCCGACCTGGTGGACGTGGTGGCTGGGTGATGCCCTGGGGATGCTGTTGGTCACGCCGCTGCTCCTGACCTGGAGCCGTAAGTGGCGCGACGACTGGGCCTTAGCTCAGGTCATGGAGGCCGCCGGTCTGCTCACGCTGCTGATCGTTTTCAGCATGCTTTTTTTCAGGGATTGGGTGCTGCCCCCGCTCAGCTACCCGCCCGAATACCTGTTCTTTCCATTCGTCGCTTGGGCGGCGCTGCGGCTCGGGCCGCGCGGGAGCGCGCTGACCGTTTTCGCCGCGACGGCGATTACGATCTGGGATTGGGGGAACGGTTTTGGGCCGGCGGCGGCAAGAGACGACCTTGAAAGTCTCCTAGAGCTGCTGAGTTTCTTAGCCGTGCTGTCGGTGACGGGAATGACGCTGGCCGCGGTCACGAGCGAGCAACGAGGGGCGGAAATGGCGCTCCGGAGGCGGACCACAGAATTGGCGGAACTGAATCTAGCGCTCAGCTCAGAAATCGTTCAGCGCAAGCGGGCGGAACGACTGGCGCGCGGCCAAACCGAGGCGCTGGCGAAGTCTTTACTGTTTCTCTCTGCGGAACCGGATCTAGAAACGTTCTGGGGGCATGCCCTGAAGGCGATTGTTGAGGAGCTGGAGGGAACGGGCGGGGCCTTGTGGTTTCCGGACTACGATGCGCGTGTCCTGCGCCTGCATCTCGAATGTGTCGATGGCCGGATCCGTACCGCTGCTGAGTCCGTGCATCCTGCGGCGCGTCAGTCCATTCTCTTCGCGGAAAGCCCGATGTCATTAGACCACGACGAGGGGAGCAGGGCCCGGTTTTACAGTGAAGGCAACCCTGCAATCCCGCCGGCCATGTCGAAGTATCTCCGAGCTATCGGCGCAAAAAGCCTGTTAAGCGTATCCATGGTGGTCGGAGAGCGGGCGATCGCCTGGATGACAGTTCGCGGCGACGAGACGCGGCTGGCGGACCCGGATAGTACGCTAGGCTTCGCCGAAGCACTCGGTCAACAGGCCACGCTCGCCATCGAGATGGCCCGGCTGAGCGGACAAGCACGCGAGTCGGCCGTGCTCGCCGAACGCAACCGGATCGCGCGCGACATCCATGACACCCTGGCGCAAGGTTTCACCGGCGTGATCTTGCAATTGCAGGCCGCCGAGGATGCCTTGGTCAGCGGCGAGGCAGCGCCCGTGAAAACGCATATCTCACGGGCAAGCGAGCTTGCGCGCAGCGCGCTCGCCGAAGCGCGCCGCTCGGTGCGGGCGGTGCGGCCCAGGGTTCTCGAAGCGCAGGCCCTGCCCGCAGCGCTCGATGCCATGGTCCGGAAAATGACTCGCGATACTCGCATAGAGCCAAAGGTCAGCGCGGCAGGCCAACCGAGAGCGCTTGCGGAGGAGTGCGAAGATGAGATCATCCGCATCGTACAGGAGTCCCTTACCAATACGATCAAACATGCCAACGCGAGCAGATTCGAGGTCAAGCTCTTATTCGAACCGCACAGGACACAGCTATACATCCTCGATGATGGAAAGGGATTCGATCCCACACTCCCTTACGATGGGTTTGGGTTGATCGGTATGAGAGAAAGGGCCAGCCGCATCGGTGGAGAACTGAGCATAACGAGCTCGCCCGGCAAAGGCTCCGAGATTAGGGTCGCGCTGGGATCGGCGCGCGATGATGCACTATGAATAGTTCATCCTCTGATCTACCGGGCGTGCGCCAGCCGGGATCCGCATTGAGCAAGATTCGGATTCTGATAGCCGACGATCACCTTGTCGTGCGGGAGGGTCTGGTCGCGATCCTGAACCGACAGAGTGATATGGCCGTGATCGGAGAGGCCGGCGATGGGCGCGAGGCCTTCGAGCAATGGCGGGAACTCCGCCCGGATATTGCCTTGATGGATCTGCGCATGCCCGAGATGTCCGGCGTAGAGGCCATCGAAGCGATTCGTAGAGAAGACGAAAAGGCCCTGATTATTATACTGACGACCTACGATAGCGATGAGGATGTTTACCGCGGAATGCGAGCGGGCGCCAAGGCCTATCTCCTAAAAGACACCCACCGCGAGGACCTGTTAAACTGCATCCGAGCTGTATACGCAGGCAAGACCGTCGTCTCGCCCGGAGTCGCTTCAAAATTAGCCAGCCGCCTCAGCGAGGAACAGCTCACCCCCAGGGAGCTTGAGATCCTTACCTTAGTGGGCCAGGGCCTGAGCAACAAGCTCATCGCCCGGGCCTTAGATATCACCGAGGGCACGGTCAAGACGCACGTTAAAAACCTTCTGGAGAAACTCGATGCCACGAGCCGGACGGAGGCCCTGGCTGTGGCGGCACGACGTGGGTTGATCGCGCTTTAGTTGCCGAGTGGCCGCCTGAAAGAGCGCCTGTCCTCTCTCTAAAGAGGTAGTCGTTGCCCCGCCGCAAGAGAGGGATTGCTCTCTTGCTTTAGCCTTGCTTTGAGATCCAACTTTCACCCGATAGCTCTTCGCTGTTCCGGGGGCGATACTGCGTATTGTTATAAAGTAGTTTAAGTAGTTTTAACCTTTGAACCGGGGTTATCCTGCGCAGAAAAACGTATCAAGCGTATAAGCATGATGCAGCCCACCGACAACCGGCTTATCGACGATCCCCACATCATTTCGAACAACGTCACCAGTTCCCGCTCCGCAGGCCCCGCCTGGGCCAGCTGGCTGGGCATCATCGCGGTTGTCCTGGGTATTTTCCTGACCGCGGCTCACGGCAATGAATTGATGAAACAGGCTGTCATAACACAGTCCACCCCTGCCGGCGACCAATTCCCGGCAGCCGACTGCCCAGAGGATGAGCTCGAGGAAGAACGATTATCACTGGCCGAGTGCGAGCATATGGTTGCCAAGATCCAAGGCGTCATCCTTTCCACACCGGAGTGGTTTCCCGGGTTTCAGATGGCCCTCGCTTCTGCCGGTATTACCATGGCATGCCTATCAATTGTCGTCGGTGCGGCACTGGTTGATTATCGCAGCTGGGCGCCAGTAGCAGCAGTACTGATGTTTAGTGCACTCACAGCGATTGACGTTATCGGCTTCATGGCGGTGGTGAATACCGGGCCCCTATTAAGAGAGATGTACCTCTGGAACATCCTGCTCTGGTTCTTCATTCACCTAATGATGACGGTGGGTGCTGCGGCCGGGCGCCACAATGAAGGTATGGTTATAGCGGACGGATTGCAAGAATAAGCAACCAATCCGGAAGACAAAGATTCGAAAGCGGAAACCGCTATGCAAAGAAAGGGTTACAGTGCAACAGCAGTCATCATCCATTGGTTGCTGGCTGTTTCTACTTTCTTTCTGTTCATTTCCAGTTGGTGGATGCTGTCATTGGCGCTACCGTCAGAGGAACTGACCTTCCGTGAATTCCCCTTCCAGCTGCATAAGAATCTCGGAATCACGCTGGTTGTCTTATTGGCGCTCTTGCTTTACGTCCGTCTTAAACATCGCCCTGCCCCTGAAACATCCCACACTATGCGGCCGTGGATGCACAAGCTGGCTGTTATCGATCATGTTTTTATTTATATCCTGCTATTTGCTGTATGCATGAGTGGTTATCTGTCCTCCTCCTTTAGTGGCTGGGATACGACGTTGTGGTGGCTGATCGACCTTCCGAGCTGGGGCTGGGAAGATGAGGAACTGAACATGCTCTTCTCGGATGTCCATTTATGGACCTGCTGGGCGCTGCTGGCGGTCGTAGCATTGCACGTCAGCGGTGCGCTGTACCACGCCTTCCGAAACGACGGCCTTGTACGGCGCATGGTGCGTCTGTAGCAGAAGGCGAACACGCCCACCCCCGGGGGAGGGCTAGGGTGGGGGTTGAGCGCTGCGGGCTGCGTCATTCCGATCGGACGCGCTCGACCCCCATCCTATCCTTCCCCCTTCCAGGGGGAAGGGACAACGAATTTCAAGTGTCTTTGGCTAGTTTTTAGTATGGGCCGAGACGGACGGTACGTCGGACACCGGGGATCCGGCCCGGTCGCCCTCTCGGCGCTGCGGACGTAGCCCCAATCGCGCTGATTCCGAGATGACTCGACCCGAGGTGTTCTCGGTCTGGGCGACGCTGTGCGCTGCCTGAAGAACATCATCCCGTTGTTAATGACCTGCGCTATTCGCCGGTCTGCAGCAGCAGGCCGCGTTCGCGTGCGTGCTCGAAGGCGCGGAGGAAAACGGCTGCACCGCAGATGAGATAGACCACGTTCAGCGCGACCGCCCAGAGGAACATATCCGTGTCGAAGTGCCGCTCGAAGAGAACGGCCCTCATGCCCTCGAAGACATGGCTGGTCGGTAGGATCCAGGCGACGGGCTGCAGCCACTCGGGCAGGGTCGCGATCGGGTAGTAGATCCCGCTCACGGGGGCGAGGGCGAAGATCGAGGCCCAGGCCAGCGATTCCACCCCGAGGCCATAGCGCAAGAGCAGCGCACAGATCCCGAATCCGATGGCCCAGCCGAAGATAAGGAGGTTGGTGAAGAAGCAGAGGAGCGGGAGGCCCATGTCGAAGATCGAGTAGTGATACAGGGGAATGGCCAGGAACGCCGCGGTGCCGACGCCGATGAGCGTGCGCACCAGGCTGATGAGGACCAGAGACAGCGCCAGCTCGTAAGGCCTGAGGGGGCTGGCGAAGAGATGGCCCAGGTGGCGGGCGAACAGCTCCTCCATGAAGATCACCGATACCCCGAGCTGGGCGCGGAACAGGACATCCCAGAGGAGCACGGCGGCGATGAGCACACCGGCGGCCTCTGCCACCCACGAGCTGTTGGTCACGAAGAAGCGCGTCACCAGCCCCCAGATCACCATCTGCACGGTCGGCCAGTAGGCCTGCTCGACGATCCTCGGCCAGGAGCCGCGCAGGAGGTACAGGTAGCGCAAGACCATGGCCCCGATGCGCTGGCCGGAGAACAGGTGTTTTGACACTCCCATCAGGTCGCCGTGGCGCGTGGCTTCCGGGCCGGCTCTGCTATTCGACGAAGGTTCCAGATCCGACAGTCAGCCGGGGGCTGGAGGAATACGAGACCAGGACGGGCGACGATGTATTCGTACCAGCTGATCCCATGACGGCATGATCGAGCGCAAACGACGCCGACATCTACTCCCCTATCGGGAGCTTCTCCGCGGACCGCGTTCACACCTGGTGACCGTGTCGCGCGCCGGGCCACCGTTGCAGCGGTCCCGGCCGGGTCCGCCATCGAGCCTGTCTTTGCCGGCCTCTCCAAACAGTCGGTCGTTGCCGTTACCCCCTGCCAGGGTATCGCGACCCGCCCCTCCGCATAGGATGTCGTGGCCGCCGAGCCCTCGAATGATGTCGTTTCCTCTCAACCCGTGTATGACATCCCGCCTTCGAGTACCGCGGATCGTATCGGGGCCGGCGCTCCCAAAGATCGTGACGGAATGGCCGCGACATGCAACGGTCCCGAAGTATCGCGCGAGGGCGAAGAATCGACCGCTAGACCCCGCCGCCACGAGCTTCGCGTCGGATTGCAGCACCAACGCGTGAGCCCGGCTAGGGGCCGCGAAGTCGGTCAGGACGACGCCCCCGTTACCGAAGCTGTTATCGAGGCTCCCGTCGGGGTGGTAGCGCGCCACGCGAAATTCACGGCGGAACCCTCCGCCGCCACCAGCTTTCCGTCGGGCTGCACGACCAAGGCTTGTGCCCCATCGCCCCCGCCCAACTCGGTGAGCACGCGCCCGCCGGAAGCGAAGCCAGGGTCGAGGTCCCCGGGGTCGGTCAGGGCGGGAAGGGGCAGTCCCAACAGCAACAGCAGCAGGGACCCCTCGCGCGGGAAGCCCGAGACAGTGACGCCATTGCGCACGGGTTTGGATCTCATAGCGTTTCCTTCCTAAGATTGCCTTGCGTCGGCAGATTGTCCGCCTTAGCGCGGAACTTTTCGTCACACTTTAACCGCCTGAACGTTCCGCCGGCGTCATAGGCGACTCCGGTGAAGGGTTCCCGCAATCGCGTCCCAGAGAGCACGCCGGGCCGTCGGTTTCGACCCTCAACTTGGGGCTACGGTAAGCGTTTTTGAAATAGTCGTCGCTGGGTACGGCGAGGCCTGATCAAAGGAAATCCCCTGGAAACCCGGCGGTTTCCAGGGGATAGCAAGGTGGAGTCGTTACCGTTTCGTCGGCATGATGGTCTGCGGACGGGGCAACGCAGGTTGCTGGCGGCGCATCATATCGTCCCGGCGCATAAGGGCCTCGTTACCCGTGATCACCGATAAGCCAGATTCGCCCTTGACCACGCAGAAGAAGTCCCTACTACCCGTAGTGTTAAAGAACGGGTACCTCCGGTTCGTGCCAACGAGGATCGACGGACAAACCAAGGCTCCGACCGCGACGGTTTCCGGGATCCGAACGGTGAACCTCACGACTTCGGACTCACCCGCATCCAGCGTCAGCTTCTTCGGTTCGCCCGCCTGGAACACGGTGAAATTCACCGGTGATCCGATACCAAACGCATTGATAACACTCCACGCCGCCCCGCGGAAGCGCTGTGCGGTGGCGTTCCTGACGCGTACCCGATAAGTACACCGGGCGGCGATCTCGCCCGACGGTGTCACGATGCTGTCGCAGACCTGCGGATCCAGGAGCTGCATGGGCACGGGCGTCACCGGGACATCCCCGAGGTCCACATCGGCGCCCTCGGCCACCGCGGCCGGCGCGGAGCGGCCGGGTTGGTATTGATTCGCCGCGATCTCGACTTGGTAGGTCCCCGGTACTATCGCACTGCCGAAGAACGGGCTTGCGAACGCGAAACGGCCGTCTGGACCCGTCGATTGGGCGGCTACGGAAGTTCCTGACGTGCATGCAACGTCGTCACAGCGGATCAGGTTCACGAAAGCGAATGGCTCTCGATCTCCCGCGAGCGGCTCGGCCGACAAGGCGTCGACGGCACGACCGCTGATAGAACCGATTTGGGGTAAGAGCACGAGCGGGATGTCCCCGAGGTCGCGATCTTCACCCTCGGCCACGCTGAACGGACCCGCGAGCCCGGGTTCATGCAAGGGACTCCGGGCTCGAACCTGGTAGGAACCGATCAACAAGTCCACTGCGGGGACGGTCGTCGAGTCGAACCGGAATCGTCCTTCATCGTCCGTGCCGAGCGAGGCGACAGACTCGGAGCAATCGGCGGCGTTACAACGCAATAGCTCCACTATGCCACCGGCGCTGCCGGTGACCGGATCGCCCGTGGCGGCATCGACGACCCGACCCGTGATCGAAGCGAAGGCCAGGAACCGTCGAATCGTCAAGCGGTAGGTGCCGACGCCACCCCCGAGGAACTCGCTATCACAGCACAGTGTGACACCTAAGATGAAGACGCCATCGGTCGGGATCGTGAACGCCAACCTCGAGTTGAGCCCCACCCCTCCATCATCGTCCATGGCAATGGTGATACAGCCGGAATCGAAGACCCCGAGGAACGGGTCTCCGAGTGGCCCGGCCCCGGTGTCACCCCCTTCGAGGTCGAGCAGAATTGGATCACCGGGCGTACCGGTCAACCTGAAGAAATCGACATCGAGGACCTGGGGCGGCGGGTCGAATACGGAGTCGAGACTGCCCTCCTGAACGAAAGGCAGCGTGGCAGCCCCCAAGTCCTGGGCCGACGGGCAGGGGTGATTGGGCTCCGTGTCCTGCGCGAACGCCAGTGACGACAAGCCCAGAAGCCCTATTAACAATAGGATGCGAAACGCCACGGCTTTCATGATTTTTTCCTTTCCGAGATTGGACCGAGATCGGACCGAGATTGACGTTGCCCTCCTGCGCTTGTGATCGTGACCTGCACTTATTGTATTGAACCGTACCGGACCCATCGTTGGCACGGCGCAAAAAAATGAAGTATAGGATGCTCAAAGTTGTTCTTCAACGGCTCGGCTACCCGTTGCGTCGGACCCGTCGCCGGCGATCCGGCGGCGGAGGTGCCGCGGCGAGTGATCAGGTCGCAGCACCCGATAGTGCGTCGTGCGGCCGACGGCGGGCGATGTCCAGGAACACCTCTTCGAGCGTATCGCGCCCGTATCGGGCGATGAGGCCCGAGGGCGTCCCGCCGTCCACGATCTCGCCCCCGCGCATCATGAGGACCCGGTCGCAGACCCTTTCCACCTCGGTCATGTTGTGGGAGGCGAGTACCAGGGTGGCGCCGGTCTCGCGCTGATAGTTCAGGAGCATCCGCCGTATGCGATCGGCCGTATCGGGGTCGAGCGAGGCCGTGGGCTCGTCGAGGAGCAGGACCTCGGGGCGGTTGACCAGGGCCTTGGCGAGCACCACGCGGGTCTTCTGTCCGGCCGAGAGGGTGCGGTACTCGCGCTTCATGAGGGACTCGATCTCGAGCCGTTGCGCTAGCTCCGCGAGCCTCTCCTGGAGGTTCGGGACGCCATACAGCCGGCCATACACCGTCAGGTTCTCGGCGACGGTCAGGCGCTGCGGCAGATCCACGTAGGGGGAGGAAAAGTTCATACGCCCGAGCACCTCGAAACGATTCCTGAGGAGATCGTGGCCGAGCACCCGGATCGACCCCGCGCTCGGGGTCACGAGCCCGAGCAGCATCGCGAGGGTCGTGGTCTTGCCGGCACCGTTGGCGCCCAATAAGGCGCAGATACACCCGCGCTCGATGATAAAGCTTACGCCGTGGACGGCGCGTACCTCGCCGAAGCACTTGGATACCTCCTGGACCTCGATCGCCGCGAACCCTAGCCCCCGCGAGCGATTGTCGCCACCGGCTTCATCGGTCATGGTTTCGGGATGTTTACCAGGGCACCCACAAGGGGTGCCCCTACCGGGGTCGCCATCGTCCTCATCGGTCATGGCTTCGGGATGTTGCAGCGCGGGCGGGGATGGGATGGCGATCGAATGTTGATATTATGCGGCCGACCATGGCGCTCGATCACACCTCAGTCAAGCACACCCCGGAAGCCCGTCCGTCCCTGCACACCCTGGAGCAGCGCGGTGACTTCATCCGGCGCCATATCGGCCCGGATCCGCGCCAGATCGGGAACATGCTCGGGACCCTGGGCCTCGCGACCCTGGAGGCCCTCATCGACCAGACGGTCCCCGCGGCGATCCGAATCACCGAGCCGCTCGCGCTGTTCGAGGCCAAGAACGAGCGCGAGACGCTCAGCTATCTGCGCCGCATGCGCGACCGCAACCGGGTGTTCATCTCGATGCTGGGCATGGGCTATTACGGTACCGTCGTCCCGGCGGTGATCCGGCGCAATGTCCTGGAGAACCCGGGTTGGTACACGGCCTACACCCCCTACCAGGCCGAGGTCAGCCAGGGTCGGCTCGAGGCGCTCTTGAACTTCCAGCAGATGGTCATCGATCTGACCGGCATGGAGATCGCGAACGCCTCGCTCTTGGATGAGGCCACGGCGGCGGCCGAGGCCATGGCCATGGCCGGGCGCGTCGCCGGCAGCGACGCGGCGGTGTTCTTCGCGGACCGCGACTGCCATCCCCAGACATTGGCGGTGCTGCAGACGCGCGCCCGGCCGCTCGGCATCGAGGTCGAGGTCGGCGACGCCGAGAGTGGGCTCCCGGGGCGGCGGGTCTTCGGGGTCCTGTTGCAATATCCAGGGTCCAGCGGCCGGCTGCGCGACCTCGAACCCGTGATCGCAGAGGCCCACGCCCAGCAGGCGATCGCGGTGGTCGCGGCGGATCTCCTGAGCCTGGCGCTGCTGAGATCGCCGGGGGAGATGGGCGCCGACGTGGTCGTCGGCAGCTCGCAACGCTTCGGTGTGCCGATGGGCTACGGCGGCCCGCACGCCGCCTACTTCGCGACCCGCGATCGCTACAAGCGCGCCACACCGGGCCGCATCATCGGGGTCTCGATCGACAGCCATGGCCAGCCGGCCCTGCGCATGGCGCTCCAGACCCGCGAGCAGCATATCCGTCGCGAGAAGGCCACCAGCAACATCTGCACGGCGGAGGTCCTGCCGGCCATCCTGGCGGCCTGCTATGCCGTCTATCATGGCCCCGAGGCGCTCAAGACCATCGCCGCTCGGGTGCACCGCATGAGTCTGATCCTGGCGCTCGGCCTAGAGCGTCTCGGCTACGAGCTCTCGACGAACTGCTTCTTCGACACCGTGACCGTGCGCGTGCCCGGCCAGGCGCGCCGCATCGCGGCCCGTGCCCGTGAGTCCCGCATCAACCTGCGGCTCAAGGACCCCGACCACCTCGGGATCGCCTTCGACGAGACCACCCGCCGGACCGATCTAAGGGCCCTTTGGCGGGTCTTCGCCACCCGCGCCGAGGCGCTCCTCGACATCGAGGCGCTGGATGGGGAGGTCGATGAGTGCATCCCGCAAGCGCTCTGGCGGCGCAGCCACTTCCTGAGCCATCCGGTATTCCAGTCCTATCACTCCGAGACCGAGATGCTGCGCTACTTGAAGCGCCTGGCGGGGCGCGACATCGCGCTGGATCGGGCCATGATCCCGCTCGGCTCCTGCACCATGAAGCTCAACGCCACGACCGAGATGCTGCCTCTCACCTTCCGCCAGTTCAGCGCCATGCACCCGTTTGCGCCGCTCGATCAGGCTCAGGGCTATATGCAGCTGTTCGAGGAGCTGGAGGACATGCTGTGTGCGATCACGGGCTTCGAGGCGTTTTCGCTGCAGCCCAATGCCGGGTCGCAGGGCGAGTACAGCGGGCTCCTCGTGATCCGGAAATACCACGAGAGCCTGGGTCAGGGACACCGCGACGTGTGTCTGATCCCGGCCTCGGCGCACGGCACCAACCCCGCGAGCGCGGCGATGGCGGGTTTGAGGGTCGTGGTGGTGGGCTGTGACGATGCCGGGAATGTCGATGTCGCCGATCTCGAAGACAAGGCCGCGCGAAACGCCGATCGGCTCGCGGCCTTGATGATCACCTATCCCTCCACCCACGGCGTGTTCGAGGAGGGGATCGCCGAGATCGCCCAGGTGATCCACGCCGCGGGCGGCCAAGTCTACATGGACGGCGCCAACCTGAACGCCCTGGTCGGGGTGTGCCGCCCGGCCGGCATCGGGGCCGATGTCGCCCACATCAATCTGCACAAGACCTTCTGCATCCCGCATGGCGGCGGGGGGCCCGGCATGGGTCCGATCGGGGTGCGCCGCCACCTCGCGCCGTACCTGCCGGATCACCCCGTGGTCGAGGGGGTGAACCCCGCGGCCGGGGGCGGACCGACTATCGGGACGGTCTCGGCCGCGCCCTGGGGCTCGGCCAGCCTCCTCACCATCCCCTGGGCCTACATCGCGATGATGGGCGCCGAGGGGCTCACCCTGGCCACATCGGTCGCGATCCTGAACGCCAACTACATCGCCGCGCGCCTCGCGCCGCACTATCCGGTCCTGTACACGGGCAAGAACGGCCGGGTGGCGCACGAGTGCATCCTGGATCTCCGGCCCATCAAGACGTGTTGCGGGGTGACCGTGGACGACGTCGCCAAGCGCCTCATCGACTACGGCTTCCATGCCCCGACCATGTCCTTCCCGGTGGCGGACACCCTGATGATCGAGCCGACCGAGAGCGAGAACAAGCGCGAGCTGGACCGTTTCTGCGAGGCCATGATCGCCATCCGCGCGGAGATCGCCGAGATCGAACGCGGTGAGGCCGATGCCCGTGACAACCTGCTCAAGAACGCGCCCCACACCCATCAACTGCTCATGGCGGAACGCTGGGATCGGCCTTACGCCAAGGAGCGGGCCTACTTCCCGCTCCAACCCCTGCGGGTCGACAAGTACTGGCCGCCGGTCGGCCGCGTGGACAACCTGCGGGGCGACCGCAACCTGGTGTGCACCTGTCCGCCCCCGAGTGTCTACGAGGCGGCTTAGGGGATTCCTAGCCCTCTCCCGGAGGGAGAGGGAATATAAGAGCGGCGATTCACGACCGTGACCAGTAACAATAAGGGGTATCCGAGTATGAGTACCTCACTCGTCATTACCGTCATGGGGACAGACCGGCCGGGACTGGTCGAGGCCCTGTCCAAGGCCGTCGCCGCGCACCACGGCAACTGGTTGGAGAGCCGCATCACGGTGCTGGGCGGGCGCTTCGCCGGGATCCTGCTGGCGAGCGTCCCGGAAACCGAGGCGCGCGCCCTGAAAGAGGCCTTGGGGGCCTTGGAAACCGAGGGACTGCGGATCACGGTCGAGGACAGCGTCCTGGAACCGGGGCCCGGCGAGGCGCGCACGGTGAAGCTCGAGTTGATCGGCCAGGACCATCCCGGAATCGTCCGGGAGATCTCCGAGGCCATCGCCCGGCGCGGGGTCAACATCCAGGAGTTCTCGACCGAGTGTTTGAGCGCCTCTTGGTCGGGGGAGACGCTGGTCAAGGCCGTCGCCGAGCTGTCCGTACCGCGGAGCGTTCCGACCGCGGAGCTCCGCAGTCTCTTGGAGGCGCTGGCCAACGAGCTCATGGTCGATGTCACCTTGGACGATCTGCCCGGCGGCTAGGCCCGCCTGCTGCGGTGCGGTCCTGTAGTCAGTCAGTAGTCAGTCAAGATGATTCAAACAGGCACGTCATTCCGGCATGGATTGCCGGAATCCAGAGCACATGGACGTAGGTGCTGTCCTGCATCCTGGACCCCGGCCCGGCGATCCCCCGTATCAAGTACGGGGCAGGCTCTGCCGGGTTGACGAAGCACTTCGATTGAACATGAATGACTACTAGCCCGCCACCTGGTCATGGAAACGCACCCGGTCCCGCGCCGCGCACAACAGCTCGTAGGGGATGGTGTCGGCGCAGCGCGCCACCTCCTCGACCGGCAGTCCCGGTCCCCACAAGACCACCGGTTCGCCCACCCGCGCCTCGGGGCAGGGGCGCAGGTCCACCGTCAGCATGTCCATCGAGGCCTTGCCGATGAGCGCGGCGCGGCGGCCCGCGACTAGCACCGGCGTCCCGGACGCCGCGTGACGCGGATACCCATCCCCATAGCCGATGGCCACGACCCCGACCGGCATGTCTTCGGGGCAGCGCCAGCTCCCGCCATAACCGACCGACGCGCCGGCCGGCACGCGCCGCACCGCGATCAGCCCCGAGACCAGCGACATCACGGGTTGCAAGCCGAGGTCCCCGGCCGTGCGGCCGGCGAAGGGCGAGACCCCGTAGAGCATGAGCCCGGGTCGCACCCAGTCGAGCTGGGTCTCGGGCCAGGCCAAGAGGGCGGCGGAATTGGCGATGGTACGCTCCCCCGCGATCCCCTGCGTGACCGCGTTGAAGACGCCCAGTTGGACTGCCACCGAGGCATGGTCGGGCTCATGGGCCGAGGCCAGGTGGCTCATGATCCGTAACGGGCGCGCCACCGCGCGGTGCAGGACGAGGTGCCGCAAGAGCGCCCGGAAGCCCTCTGCGGGGAAGCCCAGCCGGTGCATGCCGGTATCGAGCTTGATCCAGAGCCGCATCGGGCGGCCATCCGGCAGGGCATCCAGCATCCGTAGCTGCTCCCGGTCGTGGATTACGGTGTCCAGGTCCAGGCGCCGGATCTCGTGCAACTCCCGAGATGAAAACGGGCCCTCGAGCAGGACGATGGGATGCCGGATCCCGGCGTCGCGCAGCACCAGCGCCTCTTCGAGACAGGCGACGCCGAAGGCCTCCGCGCTCGCGAGCGCCCGGGCCATGCGCACCAACCCGTGGCCATAGGCATCGGCCTTGATGACGGCCATGACCCGCCGGCCGGGCGCCGCCTGCCGCACCCGCTCGAGGTTCGCCTGCGCTGCCTCGAGATCGACGACGACGCGCGCCGGGCGCGTCACCCGAGGTCCCCCCGCCCGTGAGGCATCCCGGGCATCCCGTAGCTGTCGGCGGCGAAGTTCTCGAAGCGCGTGTACTGGCCGAGGAAGGTCATGCGCACGGTGCCGATCGGCCCGTTGCGCTGCTTGGCGACGATGATCTCGGCCACGCCCTTGTCGGGGCTCTCCGGGTCGTAGACCTCGTCCCGGTAAATAAACACGATGACATCGGCGTCCTGCTCGATGGCCCCCGATTCGCGCAGATCGGACATGAGCGGGCGCTTGTTGGGGCGCTGCTCGAGGCTGCGGTTGAGTTGCGAAAGCGCCACCACGGGGACCCTCAGCTCCTTGGCGAGGGCCTTGAGCGAGCGCGAGATCTCCGAGATCTCGGTGGCGCGGTTCTCCTTGGTGCCGGGCACCTGCATGAGCTGGAGGTAATCGACGATCACGATCCCGAGGCCGTGGTCGCGGGACAGCCGCCGGCAACGCGCGCGCAGCTCGCCCGGGGTCAGCGCCGGGGTGTCGTCGATGAACATCCTGGCCTTCTCGGAGAGCAGCCCCACCGCCGAGATGAGGCGCGGCCAGTCATCATCCGAGAGCTTGCCGGTGCGTACCTTGTGCTGGTCCAGACGGCCGAGCGAGGACATCATGCGCATGGCCAATTGCTCCCCCGGCATCTCCATGGTGAAGATCGCCACCGTGTGACCGTCTTGGAGCGCGGCATGCTCGGCGATGTTGATGGCGAACGCCGTCTTGCCCATCGAGGGCCGGCCGGCGACGATCACGAGGTCCGAGGTCTGGAGGCCGGCGGTCAGCTCGTCGAAATCGGTGAAGCCGGTGGCGACGCCGGTGATCGGGCTTTGCTGGTGAAACAGGGTGTCGATGCGCTCCAGGGCATGAGCGGCCAGCTCTTTGATGTCCCGATAGCCCTGGCGCCCGCGGCCATGTCGGTTGGCGATCTCGAAGACCTGGCTTTCGGCCAGGTCCAGGAGCTCGTCGCTCTGGCGTCCCTCCGGGAGGTAGGCGCGGTCGGCGATGTCGGTGCCGGCGCGGATGAGCTGGCGGAGCACCGAGCGCGACCGCACGATATCGGCATAGGCGGTGATGTTGGCCGCGGTCGGGGTGTTTCCCAGCAACTCCGCGAGATAGGGGGGCCCACCGGCGCGGTCGATCTGACCCACATCCCGCAACCATTCGGAGACGGTGATGACATCGTAGGGTTTGGCCGCGCTCGACAGCGCCGTGATGGCGAGGAAGATGAGCCGATGCTCGTGGCGATAAAAATCGTCGGCCGAGACCCGATCCTCGACCGACGCGACGCTGTCGTTGTCGAGCATGAGGCCGCCCAGCACCGACTGCTCGGCCTCGAGCGAGTGGGGCGGGACGCGCAGGGCCTCGACGGGTCCGTCGGCCTTCATCTCGACTCGGCGATTGCTGCTACGCCCTGGCAGGCGCAGGGCGAGGTCTATCAGTCGCTCACCGGCCGCTCGTCCTCCCGGGCAATCACGATCTTCAAGGGTGCATCCACCTCCGGATGCAGGTGCAACTGCACCTCGTGCTCCCCGATCTCGCGCAACGGCCCCTGCGGCAGACGGATCTCTTTCTTGGTCAGGGGCAGGCCCGACTCGGTCACGGCCCTGGCGATATCCGCAGTGCCGATGGAACCGAACAGCCTGCCTTCGGCGCCGGCGCGACCCCGGATGGTGATGGTCTTTTGCGCCAGGGCCGCGGCCCGCGCCTGTGCCTCGGACAGCGCGTCGGCCTGCGCGGTCTCCAACTCGGCCCGCGCCGCCTCGATGCGGGCGCGATTGCCGCGCGTCGCGGTAATGGCCTTGCGGCCCGGGATCAGGAAATTGCGCGCGAAACCCGGTTTGACCTTCACGGTCTCCCCGAGCTCACCCAGACCGTGCACCTTTTCCAGCAGTATCACTTCCATCGCTTTGCTCCCCCTTCGACCTCAATGCGTTTCACGCCTTATCGCCGACCGGTAAGTGGCGAAAATTTACCCGGTGATCCAGGAGCCCGAGCGCGGCCAGCGCCACCAGCGCGACCTGCGGCACCACGAGGACGGCCATATACAGCGCTACCAGCCAGGCAGTGGCGCGCTGCCGGCTCCGCACATGGTGATGGGCGATGGCCAGGCCCTGAAAGCCATACATTGCCACCGCGACCACCAGGAGATCGGTGACGAGCCCATGACGCTGCCCGAAGACGAGCGCCTCGATGGTCGCGAAAATCCCCGTGAGGACCACCGCCGGCACCACGGCCCCCGGCAGCCTGAGACCCTCGAACTCGGGCCGAAACCCTCCGGGATTGTACAGGAGCCCCTGCCAGTAACGGGCGATGAGCAAGGCGATCATCACGCTCATGGCGAAGGCACCCGCTACCAGGCCGTTCATCATCACGGCCAGGGCATCGAGCATCGCCCGCTCCGGACCCATGTCCTCGCGTCCAGGCGCGGCAGACACGATGTGCTCCAAGACCCCGCGCCACCAGCCCTCGACATCATCGACCAGGACGCGGGTCGCGACCACGGCCGAGACCGCGAGCCCGCCGATGGCGGCGAGCGCAAGCCCTTGCGAGCGGCCGACCCGCAGGACCTGGGCGCACAGCCAAATCGGCAGCCACCAGGCGACGGCCAGGAACATCGCAGGCCACACGTTGCCGATCCCGGCCAGGGTCACGAGTCCGGCCCCGAGCGCGGCATAGCTGACCACCAGGAGACCCTCGCGCGCCCCGTGGCGCAGCGCGCAGAGACCGGCCGCGGCACCGCTCAGATACGACACCGGCGGCAGCAGCCAGCCGAGCATGCCCAGGGCCGAAACGATCCCGACGGCCTGCCAGCGACCGCGCATGACGAACTCGGCTAACGACCGCACGCCGGCCCCCTCAACACGTCGTGGCCGCGGGGCATCGCCAGCCAAACCGTCAGTGCGCGTCGCAGTACGGCAAGAGCGCCAGGTACCGGGCGCGCTTGATGGCCAAGCCTAGCTGGCGCTGGTAACGGGCCTTGGTTCCAGAGATCCGGCTCGGCATGATCTTGCCGGTCTCGGTGATATACGCCTTGAGGGTGATCAGATCCTTGTAATCGATCTCCGTAAAACCCTCGGCAGTGAAGCGGCAATACCGCTTGCGGCGGAAAAAACGCGCCATTGGCTGTATCCTCAATCTGAATGAACGAAATCTGGGGATGAACGAAATCTTGGGGGTGAACGAAATCGGGCCGGCCGCCCTTTTCTGGGTTGCGCCGGCCCCTGGCCTGCCGCCCTACCCGGCAGCGCCGCCGTCCGTCGGGATATCGCCGGAAGGGGCATCGCCGGACGAGGCAGCGATGTCGCTCACGGGAACGACCCCGGCAGGGAGATCCACGGGTGGCGCGGAGCGCGCGTCCTGCTCGTCCCGGCCCTCGCCGGGTCTGTCGTCCTCGGGGCGCCTGGCCAGCGGAGAGGGCCCGGTGACGGGCGCCTTGCGGCGCATCACCAGGTTGCGCAAGACCGCGTCATTGAACCGAAACGCAGAGGTCAATTCATTGAGCGCGGGCGCATCGCATTCGATGTTCATGAGCACGTAATGGGCCTTGTGGATGTCCTCGATGGGGTAGGCCAATACCCTGCGCCCCCAGTCCTCCAGGCGGTGGATGGTCCCCCCCTTGGATTCGACCATGGTCCGGTAACGCTGGAGCATCGCCGGGACCTGCTCGCTCTGGTCCGGGTGGACCAGAAACACGATCTCATAATGCCGCATGGAATCACTCCCCTTGGATTTCAAAAGCCTCCCGACCGGTGGCGAAGACCGCGGTGAGGCAAGGAGACCCGCCGGTGTTACCGGCCCCGCATCCCCACCGACCGACGAGCGGGGCTCGTGGGGCGGGCTATTCTAGGGGATCGGTGCGGGGGGCGCAATTTGCCGCCGGCGCGACCCCGGCGGGAGGTCAGGAACCGGGGTCGCGCACGGGCCGGTGGAGCACGGGCGGTATAAGATCACGTGCGGATCCAACATCAGAGTCCGGGCCCGCCGTGCAGACGGGCACGCCGGGCATTATCGGGAGAATACGCACGATGCGTAGCGATCGATGGGCTGTCCCGGTCGAGCGGCGATTGCGGGTCGCTTGGGTGATGACCGGCCTCTTGTGCCCGGGGCTCGCGCTCTGCGGGGACGGCGCGGCGTTGGACCTCACCGGCCACTGGGCCGGCCATGCGGCGCTCGCGATCTTCGCCGTGGCCTATGCCCTGGTCATCGCCGAGGAAAGCCTGCACCTGCGCAAGTCCAAGCCCGTCATGGTCGCGGCGGGCGCCATCTGGGCGCTGGCCTCGCTCGCCTACGCCGATCACGGGCGGAGCGAGGTCGCCACCTTGGCGATCCGCCACAATCTCCTGGAATTCGCCGAGCTCATGCTGTTCCTCTTGGCGGCGATGACCTATGTCAACACCCTGGAGGAACGCCGGGTCTTCCAGGCGTTGCGCGCCTGGCTCTGCGCCACCGGTTTCTCCCTGCGCGCCATCTTCTGGTTGACCGGTCTTTTCGCCTTCTTCCTCTCGCCCATCGCCGACAATCTGACCACGGCACTGGTCATGGGCGCAGTGGCCATGGCCGCCGGGGCGGGACACAGCCGCTTCATCGCCGCGGCCTGTGTCAACATCGTGGTCGCGGCCAACGCCGGCGGCGCCTTCAGCCCGTTCGGCGACGTCACCACGCTCATGGTGTGGCAGAAAGGCGTGGTGCCGTTCGAGCAGTTCCTGGTCCTTTTCTTCCCCTCCCTGGTGAACTGGATCATCCCCGCGGCCCTGATGTCGCTGACCGTTTCACGCGACCGGCCGGCCGTCGGCACGGATACCATCCCCGTCAAACGCGGAGGGTTCGTGGTGATCGCGTTGTTTCTCGGCACCATCGTCTCGACCGTCCTGTTACACCATTTTCTGCACCTGCCCCCGTTCCTCGGGATGATGACGGGCCTGGGCGTGCTCGAGCTCTACGGCTTTTTCATCCGGCGCGCGGAGCTGCGCGGCTTCTCGCCGCCCGTGGATCTGGACAGCGAGGCATTCAACCTCCGCGATCATTACAAACCCGCTGTCAAGCCCTTCGATATCTTCATCAGCATGAAGCGTGTGGAATGGGATACCCTGATGTTCTTCTACGGCGTGATCCTGTGCGTGGGTGGGCTCGGGGCCCTGGGATATCTCGCGGTCGTTTCCGATTTCCTGTATGGGGACCTCGGCCCCACGACCGCCAACGTCCTCATCGGCGTCCTGTCGGCCGTGCTGGATAACATCCCCCTCATGTTCGCGGTGTTGAGCGTCGATCCCGAGATGAGCGTCGGTCAGTGGTTGTTGATCACGCTCACGACCGGGGTCGGCGGATCGCTCCTGTCCATCGGCTCGGCCGCCGGTGTGGCGCTCATGGGGCAGGCCCGCGGGTGCTATACGTTCTTTTCCCACCTCAAATGGACGTGGGCCATCGCCCTCGGATACGCGGCCGGCATCTGGACCCACTTCTCGCTCAATTCGGCGTTGTTGTAACCCGAGCGCACAATGGAATGGAAGTTGGCATTGAGCGCGGAGCCGCACCGGTGGACGAAGGTCACCGCCCGAAGCGGGCCTCCCGGCTGCAACGGGACTCTGGGCATTGAGCCGGTCCTCGACCGCCTGCAGGACGAATGCACGCACCGTTGTCAGGATGATACTATATGTAATATCATGACGGCGATGCCCAAGACCGATAAGACCCTGACACGAATGCGCAACAATCCGCGTGATTGGCGGATCGAATCTCTCGAGACCGTCGCGGCGCGCTTCGGGATTACGGTGCGAAAACCGGCGGGGAGTCATGTGGTATTCCAGCACGACGCATCGGTGATTTCAGTGACGGTACCCGCCCACCGCCCGATCAAGCCTGTGTATGTCAAACAGTTCCTGGCCCTGATAGATGATGTCCGGAGTTGAATCATGAGCACACCGTGTTTTTTGGACTATCCATTCGAGATCCGGCCCCTGACCGAGGCGGAAGGCGGGGGCTTCCTGATCACGTTCCCCGACCTGCCCGGCTGCATGTCGGACGGCGAGACACCCGAGGAGGCCATCGCGCACGGCAAAGACGCATTCGCTTGCTGGATGGTGGCGCATCGGGAGGCGGGCCGACAAGTGCCCAAACCCGGTGAATCCGCGAGCGGCCGCTTCGTCACGCGCGTGCCCAGGGGGCTCCACGCCCGGCTCATTGCGCGTGCCAAACAGGAAGGCGTGAGCATGAACGCTTTTGTGACGGCGATTATCGCAGAGGGCTTGGGAAGGCGCGACGCGCATCAATAGTTTCCAGATCCGTTGCCCGTATGCAACCGAGTAGAATCTGCTGCAACCCTTTTCCCGGATTACCTTGCGTTGCATCCGGGCAACGCGACCTCCGCTGGCCGCATGGTAGGTCGGAACCGGCTGTATCGGGCTCCGACAAAACAGCGTCCAAACACCCGATGGCGCCGATTGGATCGCGCAAAGCCATGTGGTTCACCGTAGGTATCCACCCGAACCGGAACAAGCTTTACCGAGTGCCGCGCTCAAGGCCCATGCTGCGCGCCCGCTCCCGGAGGGGGCGTGGCTCGGGGCCCCTGACGATCGAGAGCACAGTAAAGACGTAGGCGTCGACCACCATGAACTGGTCGCCCATCAGGTAAGACTTACCGTTGAGCCGTTCAGTCAGGTAGTCGAACCGCCGAGCGCCTTGTACGGCGCATGGTGCGTCTGTAGCAGCAGGCGAACACGCCCACACACGGGGTGTCAGCGGATCGCGGTTCGTTCACTCCTGAATAATCATGGTTCAACGCTTCAAGATCCGTGGCATAAGACGCTCCGCGCGATCCAGGAAAACGGCGACGGCCCGCGATCGACCCGCGACTAAACCAAGGCCGGGAAGTGAGAACAGAAATCCGGGGACGCCCGGTAGTATCGAGGGGAGAGAGCCCATGACGACCATTAACATCCCCGCCGTGACACCGAGCATGCCGTTCCAACGGCCTTCACCTCCCTTTTTCTGACAACAACGGTAGTAGTTAATGAAGCGCTCGCCACCGTTCGCCTCAGCGAGTTAGCGTCCGCACTTGCGCTTACAACGGCCTCCGAGGTAGAAGGGCGCCTGCGCCTCGACCGGATCGCGCCGAGACAGCGAATCAATGAGCTCGAGTTTCATTATCCCATCGCGGAGCTTAGGCCCGAGGTGCTCGTGGATTTAATTCGACCATGGCATCCTGAGGCATGCCAGGCGCTGGCCGGATGGGGGGGAGGGGAGGGGAGGGGGCTTGCGGTTGGCGGGCGCGACATCGCGGGCTTGTGTCGCGAAGAGGGTGCATGAATCGATGGTTTCCCCGTTCGTCCTTCCCGGCTTTCGCTGCACACGGCCTACGAGGCCCTACTAAAGGGGTAGACATAGCTCTGCAGCAAGGGGGGGATTGCGCTCTCGCTTTAGCGCTGTTCGCAGATCTAACTTTCACCGGATAGCTCTTAGGCGCTCCGCGGGCGATACTGCCTATCGTTACATGTTTCGATTGGCTCTGCTCCGGGTTGGAGCGTCACAGTTCACATCGTGTCGAGACACGTTCTCTAGAGGTAGCATGAGTATTGACGCATACAAATACTGTTTACGAGAAACGGCCACAGGTCTGAAAATTACGAATCGCTCGGCCCACGGGGTGAGCGCTGCAACCGGATCCATGACTACGGTCCTGACTTGGAATTTGGGCGATGCGCGGAGCGATTGGAGCGCTCCAGCCCCGATTGAAGGGGTGGGCGCACAGGACAAGGTGCCGGATCGGCCCGAGGAGATTCGGGCGGTGTCGCTGACGCTGTACCGCCTGGAACGACAAGGAGCAGCTGCTCGATGCGATTAACGATCTCGCAGTCATACAAAGCTAGCGCGCCGAATCGTGGTGGGAGTCGTTGGAGCAACGGTCGTGCTGCTCGCCATCGCGATGATTGCGCTCCCTGGCGCAATTGGCCATGGCCTGAAGCGGCTGTTCATGTCGCACCCACCTCTCGATGAGCGCATAGCGGCTTTACGTCAATCCATCGGATAGATCGTGCGATTGTCAGTGACGGTTTGCACTAAACGCGATCCGCTGAGCGCTTTCAATTTGCGCCAGCGATTATCAACGCGCGGCGCTGACGCTCGAAACCCTGCCGGCAGACTTCACCTGAACAGGGGTCGTCCTCTCTCGAAAGGGGCAGCTAAAGTCGTACCGCGAGAGGGGGATCGCTCTCCCGCTTTCACGGTGTGTCCAAGTCCATCTTTTGCCGGATACCTTAACGGCGCTCAGACGGCCATACTTTGCATCAACGGGGCTCGAACGGTCACGCGAGAGCTTCGGAGTTAAGTATCAACAGTGTGGGCTTCCCCGGCGCAAGCGGTGACCGTTTTCGCGATCTTGGCCGGCGTAGGGTTCGGGTTATACAGGTGGGTCAAGCACGAGCCTCAAGCGCCGGACACCGAAGAGCACATCGGCGGGGCTCAGCCGCGCCGAACGCCGTTGACCGTCCGGCAGCGACGGCTACGGATCGAGGGGTATCCGGCTGACTACCGCGGTTGACCTGGCCATGGTTCCGCCTTGGGCGGCACGACCCCAAAAGGCCGACCGCTCGGCGGCGTACACATTACCATGTGAAAAACGAAGGGTAGATTATGCTGGATTGGCATCACATATTCGCCTTGTTAGCCGCAGTGGCAGTGATCGCCTTCGCGATCGTCTACGCAAAAGAAAAAAGGAACGCATCACAAGATGAAGCCGCTCGCGACGATCGTGACAATGTAAAGGTCGGCAAAACGAGGTGAGCCGGGTAGTCGCGCCCGAGCGCCGTTCAGATGACAACATCGGAATGAACGCCTAAATACCATGGAGGCACCGGATGATTGAACTCATACTACAATGGCCCACGGTTTCTCACACAGTACAGACCGTGGCCCAACAACCGCGCCGCCTGTTGAGGCGCCTCGTTATGCCGCTCGCGGTGGCCGCGGCGGTATTCTTTGGGCTGGCAATCTATTGGAGCATCCGGCCAGACATCTTCGACGTCCGGGAAGTCGCCTTGCGGCAGTCCGCGAACGATCCGACAAAGCTCGTTCCGGGGGCCGTGACCACGGCCACTCTGATCGAAGTTGCCACGACGCTGCTCGAGAAGAGAGGCGGTTTCCTCTCCAACGATATAAACCCGGTCTCGCTATGGCTCGATAACGTGCCCAATTGGGAGTTCGGCGCATTAGTGCAAATGCGGGACTTCGCACGGGTGCTGCGCAACGATTTCAGCCGTTCACAGTCGCAGTCGAAGGAAGACCCCGATTTGGCAACCGCCGATCCGCGGTTTCATTTCCACAATGAATCGTGGATCTTCCCGACCACGGAAGGCCAATACCGGGAGGGGATCGAGGCCTTGAAACGCTACCTCGTGAGGCTCGAGAACGGAGATGCCCGGTTCTTCGTTCGTAACGATAATCTCCGCTCCCTGTTGGAGTTGGTGGCCAAGCGCCTCGGCGACCTGGCGCATCGGCTGAGCGGGAGCGTCGGTATAGAGGACCTCGATACCTATGCGATCTGGGACCTGACGGATAAAGCCGCCCCGCAAGCGAGCCAGGTCGCTTATAAAACCCCGTGGTTACATATCGACGATGTGTTTTACGAGGCACGGGGTGCGACTTGGGCGCTACTGCATTTCATGCAAGCCATTCAGATCGATTTCGCGCCGGTCTTACAAAACAGGAAGGCCATGGTGAGCTTAAAGCAAATCATACGCAAACTCGACCAGGCCGAAAGACGTTTGTGGAGTCCCATAATCCTGAACGGGACCGGATACGGAGTGGTAGCCAATCATTCGCTGGTGTTGGCTTCGTATATTTCGCGGGCCGACTCCGCGGTGATCGATTTGCTGGATTTGCTCAGGCAATGACCGTACTGCAATGGCCATCGGGCGCACACCCCGATCCTCCTCGCACAGGCATTCCCAACGATCGGGCTACGCGATATGGTCGTGTTGTTTTCGCTACTCACGGTGGTTGCGGTGGTCGGGTTTGTCTTACTAACCTGGTCGAACCCTGCGGGAGAAGCGGTCAGCGAGACAGCGAGCAGGCGCTCATCGACTTGCGAGAGGCGGAGCGGTTGCTCTCTGCTGTCGCCGTCTACTGCACGAGAACTCGCTGCACCCGCTTTGAAGCGGATGCTGTTTTGGCCAATCGCATCTTCGGTGGGGATGTTTTGTTCTGCGTGGCCGCCGTCAACGGTAAGTGTTGCGCTTTCCTAAGCGCTCGGCAGACTCGTAGTCCCCTTTACAATATCGTTTCTGAGGTCATCCGATGAGGAAGGAAAAACAAAAAAGTGTCCTGCACCACGCGCCGCGATATATCCTCGCCGGCGTGCTGATATTGACACCGGCTCTGGTGACCTGGCTGGTGTTTGAATTCCTGTTCCATACTTTGTTTCACTTGGGGCAACCCGGCGCGTCGGCGTTTTATACGGTCATGCATCACGTCTCGCCCGGGTTTGCGGAATGGTTGTTTACCCCCTGGGTGGAATACCTAAGTGCCGTGGCGCTCACCCTGGTGGTGCTTTATTTCTTGGGTTGGACAACCACTCAGGTACTGGGCCGGCGCTTGCTGGCCTGGTTTGAGGCGCTACTGGACCGCCTTCCCTGGGTGAAGACGATCTATGGTGGCATGAAGATATTTCTTGCGGCCTTCCAAACCAAGCCCGAGCGGTTCGAGCGGGTCGTTCTGATCGATTTTCCGTCACCGGAGATGAAGACCATCGGGTTGGTGACTCGGACTATGATCGATGAGGCGAGTGGAGAGGAATTGGCGGTGGTGTATGTCCCGACCTCGCCCAACCCGGCCTCCGGTTTCGTACAAATTATGTCGCTGACAAGGGTTATCTCGACGAACTGGACGCTCGACGAAGCGATGCAATTCCTTTTGACCGTGGGCACCGCAGCGCCCGACACCATTAGTTTCGGGAGGAACGTCGACGCCCGAGGCAAACCTGCGCCGGCACTAGAATAGCCACAAGGGCAGGCC
>JBOIDT010000017.1:0-36065 GCA_050740755.1 Gammaproteobacteria bacterium | reverse complement strand
GCAGAACAACATATACATGTCAAATACGAAATACGCATATACATGACTACACCTATCGCCCTATGTTATAACTTCTCCTTAGCTTCCAGTGGCTTATTGATTTTCGCCAGGGGAAGATCCGTCGGACGTACCGTTGATGGTTTCGCTGCGATCGGTACCCACGATGGTGGCCGGCAAGCCGTTGCACCTGGCCGCAGGTGGCGGCGGTGGCGGCGGTGGCGGCGGTGGCGGCAGCGGCGGTGGCGGCGCGGTCGCTGTCGTGTCTTCGGTGGCAGTGTCCGAATAGGCCGAGTGGCCGCCAGCATTGAAGGCGCGGACACGGTAGTAGTACCTGGTGTTTGCCGTAAGCCCTGTATTCGAGTAGGTGCTCGCGTTCGTAACTACTGTGGCGATTCGCGTAAAGTTGCTATTGTCCGTCGAGTGCTCGATCTCGAAGCCATCTTCGCTGTTAGCGTTATCCGTCCACACTAGATTGACTTGATTCTCGGAGACCGCCGTCGCCACCAGGTTGTTTGGCGCCGCTGGGGGCGAGGGCGAGGCTACGGTAGCGAGCTTAATGATTTTCGCCATCGAGGGGACACCAATGTCATTTAGGATGAATAGCATATAGTGACCCGGCGGGGAGAGATTAGCACTTGCGGGTGCGCTGACGTGCAGACCACCCAGCCCCGCGTCACGATCGAAAGCCAGGCGGTTGATTCGTTGGTTCATGTTCTTGGTGTGCGTCACGGAGGAGAGGCGAATCCAGTTTACGTTGGTGATGCTGGCGTCATCTTGTGTTTCGACGAAGAATGTTTGTCCCACGGCGACGCTCGACGGGGCAGACGTGATTGCCGGTCGCGGTCCCTTGAACAGGTAGGGGGGCGAGAACACTTGCAGGGGCGGGTGGCTTGTGCTTTGGTATGACCCGCCCGCACTTACCACACGGCCATCGGGCAACAAAAGCGCTTCGGAGTGGTACCCACGATATTCCTCTTCGGTGGCCCAGGTAGTCCAGGCATTGGTGGCTGGATCCCAGTTGATCGCGGGTTTGGGACCGTCGTCGGTATCGAAGTCGTCTGCACTGCTGCCACCTGTAACCAAGAGCGTACCGTCGGGAAGGATGGTAACATTGTGCTGGCGGCGAGCCTGCGGCATTGGGGCGACCAGGCTCCAAGCAGGAGTGGTCGCGTCAAGGTCAATCACTTCGGCGGTTGCCACCGGAGGAATAGCGCCGCCGACGTAGATCACCTTGCCGTTGTCGTACATGGCTGCCGAGCCGTGGTTGTCGCGGCCACGAACTAACCGCTCCGCCACCGTGCTCCATGCGCCAGTGCCCGAAGTGTCCAGATAGCGCGATGTGGCCGTTGCCACGAAGACCCTGCCGTTCGGCGCGAGGAAAGCGGCCGGATAGAGCGGCAGGGCTTGCTCGGCACCGGAGAGAGTGCGCCAGGAACCGCTCCCTACCTGCCAAACCTGTGGCGTGCTGTTGTTTATTCCTGGCTCAATTTGGCCACTCATTACCGCGACGTTTCCGTCAGCCAGTGTGACGTTGGTAGGGTACCAGCGGCCAGCGTTCATAGTTGGGAGGATGGTCCAGCTATTGCTGAATGGATCGTAGTAGCTGGCATTAGCCGACCCTTGAAACATGTCGATGTGTCCCCCGGCGAGGAACAGCTTCCCGTCCTCGATAAACGCATGACCATTGCAGAAGAGGTTATATTCCGCCTTCGGCGTGGTGGTCAGCGATCCAGTGTCAGGATCCCAGATCCGAGCGTTGTCAGTCGAATAGAACAGCACCTTACCGGTCGGCAGCATATTGGCGTTCACGGGGGCATGGGGTAGCGTCTGAACCGCACCCCAAGAACCGGAAAGCTGATCGCCTCGTGCGCTTTCAGGTGACGCGAGGAGCAGGGCCCAGACAGTGGTGAGAATAACAGGCAGGATCGTCGGAGACCGTCCCAGCTGGTGAAAACAAACACGATGCTGAATTCCATCCATGGTTTTCCTCCTGACTTATATCCTTATCGCAGACCTTCCAATGCTTGAACAAGAAATTAGGCGCTCGCGGAGCTCGCCATCGATCGGCCCCTAAGGCAGCGGGCAGTGGCGCCTGCCCCCCGCTATCGTCGAGCGCCAGGACCGCGTCGATGTGGTGCCGTTCCAGGACGTCGCGCACGTGTCCGGGCTTAGGGCTGTCCGAAGGCGATGAGTATCGTGATCAGAGATCCTAAGCACCATGCCGCTCCTCCTTAAGTTGGGCGTCTTTGTACCGGGACGTGCAGCCGGTTCTCGTCATTTCGAGGCCGGTGCTGCGGTCCGCTTCGCGTTCGTAGCGCAATTGGTGGACCAGCGATACGGGGCTATCGCGCAGTCCAAAGACCACCCGCCGTTACTCGGAAATGTCTCCTTGGCGTTCAAGGTTATCGAAATCGCGTGCCCGGACCTGACACCGGGTCACGCTCAGCGTGCGGCGTGTGGCGCGATAGAATCCGTCTCCGGTCGGAGACGGCTCTCGAAGTCAGGTGGTGACGCCCCGCGGGGTGTCACCAACGAATTTTCGGCTCGCCACAATGGGCACATGTCAGCGGCAAGACTTCATAAATTCGTGCCAGCAACATGGCTCAAAGATAACCGGAATGCGAACGCCATCCCTTCTCCTCGTCTCTTTTTACCGGCCCTTGGCCGGGACTCGGGAGACCCGCACAGGCGCCCTTCGCCAGTCGGTACCAATGCGTATTCGGTTGCCATTCCGGCGGATAAAGGCGTCGTTCTACCAGGTTACTATTGGTTGTTTGCCCTGAGCTCGAGCGGAATCCCTGGCTTGTCGAAAACCATAAACATAGCTTGAGTCGCGGACAGTTCGTTCCACACATCGGAGCAGCCAGCAACGCCCGGAAAGCACTAGCGCGGGTTTGTGTTCGGGAAACAGTAGAAACACGGGATCTCCGCAGCCCTCAGCGGTTCGGGCCAGGGAGGGGAAGACGGAGCAGTCGCTAAGAGGAGGGAGAAGTCTTGACCAACGAGCGCACTATATCAGCTAACGTCAAACGGCGCCCCTCCGCCACGACAGACGCTCCGTACATGGTACATCGGCCCAAACAAGCGTCCGCCCGTCCCGGCGACCCCCGGGAAACGTTAGGCAAACCCTTGTCCGTGGAAATCCAGGCCAAAGCCGAAGAAGCACGGACCCCGGTACGCGGATCCTTGCCGCAGGAGGTGGTCGCAGCCCTTGCCTGATACGCGCGGGACCACCGCCGGTAAGGGCGCGGAAGGCAACAGGCCGGGATTGGGGTTTGAATCCGCTTGCGCCGAGTTTCCGCCGGCCTTTGATGCCCCGTACCGCCCGCTAGGGCGGAGCCCCCGCCGCCCGTCGCATCATGCGCACGGCGATCCCCGGGTGATCGGTGAAGACACCATTGATGCCGAGATCGAGGAAGGCCGAAAGCTCGCCGTCGAGATCCCCGAGCGCCGCCGGATCGGTCCCGGTGCGCGATGCGGCGGGGAGGAAGGCATTCTCGGCACGAAAGGTCCAGGCATGCACCAGGAGCCCCGCGGCGTGGGCGTCGGCGACAAGCGTGGTCGGCCGTCCCAGAGAGCCGTCCTCTGCGCGGGGGATGAGCACGTCCTTGCTCGGGCCGATGGCCCGCGCATACGCCGCGATCTCGGCGAGGCCCGTCGGAACCAACAGATCGGCGTAGCGGCGCCGATCGCCGCTCCGCGCGAAATCATAGGGTCTGCCCTCCGCCTCGATGAGCTGCACGAGCGGCAGCGCCGTCATCCGGGACAGTAGCTTAAGATTGCCGACCTCGAAGGACTGGATGAACACCGGGGCATCCGGCCCACCGTAACCGTGGCGTTCCAGACAATCGATGAGCCGTTGCTCGAGCGGGAGGCCGAAGTCGCGGAAGTAGCTCGGGTGTTTGGTCTCGGGATACAGACCGATGGGCCTCGGTCGCGACCGGCCGAGCATCCCGGCGTCACGGGCCCGGCGTTCGTTCATGGCTAGGACGAGGTTCAGGACTTCCTCGAAACTCGGGATCTCGAACAGGCCGTCGAAGCGGGCGTTGTGGGGCCGGATCCCGGGCAGTCGCTCTTTGGCCCGCAGCGTCTTGATCTCGGCGAGGGTGAAGTCTTCGGCAAACCAGCCGGTCACGGGCTCGCCGTCGATGTGCCTGACGGTCCGGCGAGCGGTGAATTCCGGCCGGGAAGCGACATCCGTGGTGCCGCCGATCTCGTTCTCGTGGCGCGCGATGAGCACGCCGTCGGCCGTGCTGACGAGGTCCGGCTCGATGAAATCGGCGCCCTGCTCGATGGCGATCCTATAGGCCGCGAGCGTGTGCTCTGGCATATAACCGCTCGCCCCGCGATGGGCGATGAGGATGGGTTTCACAGGGCGATATTCCGTCATTTTCTTCCTTCCGCGGGAGGGAAGACGACGATACTCTACTCGCCCTTGGCAGGACACCCGCTGACGACTGTCGCCTCGACGTTGCAAAAGCGCGTCGAAGTTCCTATTCTTCGGCCGGGCGCGCAAGCCCGAGAACCAAGATGCCCGACGGCATCACTGCCGCCGCGTGGCGAACTCTCGCAGCGCGGGCCCCGGATCCCAGTTCCTGAATGCGCCCGAGGCCCGCATGCGCCTAGAAGAGATCACGCTCGTCGTACCGACCCGCAACGAGGAGCGCAACATCGGCGCCTTCCGCGCGAACGTCCCTCAGGCCTTGCCGATCATCGTCGTCGATGCGAGTGAGGACCGCACCCCTGAGATCGTGGCGGCCGCCCGGCGCCCCGCGTGCACCCTAGTGCGCCGTCCGGCCAACGTGAGCGAGGCGCGCCAACTGGGCGCCGCTCTGGCCGCCACCCCGTGGCTGCTCTTCACGGACGCCGATGTCGAGATCCCGCGCGATTATTTCGAGCGCCTGAGCCGGCACTCGGACTGCCATGCCCTCTACGGACCCAAGCTAGCCAGAGACGCCTTCCGTCGCTACTACCGCGCGTTTGCCCTCGCCCAGCACGTCGCACACCGCTTCGGGGTGCCGGCGGCGAGCGGATCCAATCTTCTGGTGCGTCGCCAGGTCCTCGAGACCATCGGGGGCTTCGACCCCGAGCTGTCCTGCAACGAGGACTCGGAGCTCGGCTGGCGCATCAAACGCGCCGGCTACCGGGTCGATTTCGATCCCAAGCTCCGGGTCTACGCCACCGACCACCGCCGTCTGCACCGCGGGGTGTGGCGCAAGACGATGCATTCGCTCTTGCGTTGCCTGCTCCTCTATCTGGACCTCATCCCCTCGCGCTGGCGAGGCCACGACTGGGGCTACTGGTCCAACGCCCCCTCGCGAAATAGCGCCGCCCGCAGGAGCAGATAGATCGGATGCGCCGCCCGCTCGGCGCATGGGGTGCCCGGGCCTCGCATCAGCCGGGAAGGCCGTCCACGAGCGCTTTCATCTCCAGTTTCGCCGCGCGCAGGAGCGAAACGCCGTCGCCCAGGAGCAGCGTGTCGAAATCGAGATCGAGGAGCCCGCGCACGCTCTGCCTGAGCCGCGCGGGATCGTCCATCACCGCTTCGCGCAGCAGGCCGAGGTGTCCCGGCGGATTGCCGATGACGGCGTCCCCGACGATGAGGATGCGGCGCACGGGCCAGTGGAACGCCACCTCCCCCGGCGATTTGCCCGGAACGGCGACGACATTGAGCGGTCCGATCCGCGCCCCCGCCTCGAGGGCGCCGTTGATGAGCGCGCCCTGGGCCTCCGCATACCCCGCATCGCCCTCATGAATCGCCGTCGGCGCCGAGGTCGCGGCTCGCAGCCGGTTGGCGGCGCGGGTGTGGTTGCGATTGGTGATGAGGATGCGGGCGACCCCCAGCGCCGTGATCGCATCCAGCAGCTCGTCGCTCATCGGCACCGGATCGATGGCCAGGTTGCCGTCCGGAGAACGGATCAGGTAGCCGTTGAAATCATAGCCGTGCGGCTCGGAGTACCAGGACCAGGTGAAGACGTCTTTCAGGATCTCATGCATGGCGGCCGGCCCTCACAGAACCCTCCTCGAAACGCAATCCACCCGCCGGTGCCGGGAGCCATTATGAGCCCGCCTGCCCCTTGAAGTATTGCACCAACTGCTTCGCGGGCACATAGCCGCCGAGCTCCTCGCCGGTGTCGGTGATCAGGGTGGGTGTCCCCTGGACCCCCATGCGCTGGCCGAGGTCATAGTGGCCTTTGACCGGGTTGTCACAGGTCGCCGGGGACACGGTTTTCCCCGACTTGGCATCGGTCAGGGCCTGGTGCCGGTCCTTGGCACACCACACCGATATCGATTTCGCGAACGACTCCGAGCCTACGCCGGTGCGCGGGAAAGCCAGGTAGCGCACGGCGATCCCGGCCTGGTTCAGCTCCACGACCTCTTGATGGAATTTACGGCAGTACCCGCAATCGACGTCGGTATAGACATAGAGGACGTGGCGCGTGTCCTTTGGCGCGAACTCGATCATGCTCTCGGGAGGCAGCGCCTTGAGTGCCTTGAGGCGTGACTGGCCCCGGTGCTCCGCGCTGAGGTTGCGCCGGCTGTCGAGCTCCAAGAGATCACCCTTCAAAAGGTAGCGGCCGTCGGCGCTGATGTAGACCACATCGCCTTCCAGGACGACCTCATAGAGGCCGTCCACCGGCGAGCGGGTGACGGAGCCGACTTCGATCCCCGGCAGGGCCTTGCCGATCCGGCTCGCCAGGTCCTTTTCGGTCAACGGTGCCGCGGCGCTCACACCGGACAAGGTCAGCGCGGATGCAAAGAGTAGGGGTAAACGCATTTCATGAACTCCTCAAGATCGGACTCGCCGTTCCCATGGCCCAGCCGTCACGGACTTACGATTGCGGGCCGGGGCTCAAGTCGGCACCGGCCGGCAGCCGATACAGCAGCGAACCAAACGACGCCGCACCCCCGCGCGGCCAGGTACTGTACCACATGGACGTGATGCCCCACCCGACGACCGTCGGGAAATACCGCCTGCTCCACGAGATCGCTAAGGGGAGCATGGGCCGGGTCTACCTCGGACATGACGCCCTGATCGAGCGCGACGTGGCCGTCAAGATCGCCCTCCCCGAGCGCCTCGCCTGCCCGCGGAACGGAGAGCACTACGAGAGACTCTTCTTCCGCGAAGCCCGCACGGCCGGGAGGTTGATGCACCAGGACATCGCCGCGGTGTTCGATGCCGGTATAGACCACGGCCTGCCCTACATCGTTCTGGAGTACGTGGCGGGCGGACGGACCCTCGCCGATTTCTGTGCGCCGGGCAAGCTGCTGCCGATCGGGGAGGGTATCAAGGTCATACACAAGTGCGCCACGGCGCTCGACTATGCCCATGAGAGGGGCGTGGTACACCGCGACATCAAACCGAACAACATCCTCCTCGGCCCGGACCAGGCGGTCAAGATCTCGGACTTCGGTATCGCCGCGGTCCCGGATCTGGAGGACGACGATATCCCCGGTCACGCGGGCTCTCCGCTCTACATGTCGCCGGAGCAGATCCGGCGTGAACCCCTGACCGGCCAGAGCGACCTGTTCTCGCTTGGCTCCGTGATGTACCGCGCACTGACCGGGAAGCATCCCTTCGCAGCGGCTCGGATCGCCACCATCAACGACATGGTCTTGCACGATGAACCTCCTCCGATGCGCGAGGTGCGGCCGGAGATCCCCGAGATCCTGGAACGCATCGCCCGCAAGGCCATGGCCAAGGACCGCCGGCGCCGCTACCGCAGCGGCCTCGACCTCGCCGCCGATCTGAGCCTGGTGTTCGACTACCTGACCCCCAAGCCGCACTGATCCGACCGGCCTCAACCGCGAGGATGGTGCTTTGCGTGCAGCGCCTTGAGCCGCGCCCGTGCCACATGCGTATAGATCTGGGTCGTCGAGATATCGCGGTGCCCCAACAACAGTTGCACGACACGCAGATCCGCGCCGTGATCGAGGAGATGGGTGGCGAAGGCGTGTCGCAGGGTGTGTGGCGACAGGGGCTTAGAGATCCCGGCACAGACGGCGTAGCGCTTGATGAGATACCAGAACGCCTGGCGGGTCAGGGGTCTCCCGCGACGCGTGACGAACAGGAAGTCGGACGGCGCGCTGCCCAGAAGCTCGGGTCGGGACTGCCGCAGATAGCGATCGAGTAGATCCAGCGCGCTAGCGCCGAGCGGGACCAGGCGGTCCTTGCCACCCTTTCCGGTGACGCGCACCGTCGCCTGCCTGGGGTTGTAGCGGCTCGCCCGCAGCCCCACCAATTCAGAAACCCGAAGCCCCGTGGCGTAGAGCGTTTCCAACATCGCGGCATCGCGCAGGCCCAGGACCGCCTCGCGGTCGGGGGCAACGAGGAGCGCATCGACCTCCGCCTCGCTCAAGGCCGCGGGCAAGGCCCGTCCCAGACGCACCCCTTGCACCTGCGCACTCGGGTCCTCGCCGAGCCGGCCTCGCTGCACCAGATGCCGGTAGAAGCCACGCAGGCTGGACAGGCGTCGGGCCATGGTCCGCACCGCGCGGCCCGGGTGCGATCCGGCCCCCAGGAAACTCAGCACATCGCTGCGTTGTGCCTCGATCACCCCCAACCCTTGCCCGCGCAACCAGTCGGCGTACCGCGTGAGATCGCCGCGATAGGCGGCGAGCGTATTGTCGGACAGCCCGCGCTCCAACCACACGGCGTCCAGAAACCCCTCGATGAGCCAGAGGTCCCCGGCTGGCGCCGGTTCTGGGCTAGGGAATGGCTCGCTCATGCAAGATCGAAGCGCCACCCCGCATCCAGGGATAGGCCGCGCGCGACCTATTGGCGGGCGGTGATCTTTTCCTTGATGCGCGCCGCCTTGCCGCTCAAGTGGCGGGTGTAGTAGAGCTTGGCCCGGCGCACAGCGCCGCGCCGCTTCACGGTGATATCGTGAATGAGCGGGCTGTAGAGTTGAAACACACGCTCGACGCCCTCGCCGTGCGACAGCTTCCGAACGGTGAACGAGGAGTTGAGCCCCCGGTTGCGTCTGGCGATCACCACGCCCTCGAACGCCTGCAGGCGTTCGCGCTCCCCTTCCTTCACCTTGACCTGGACGACCACCGTGTCCCCGGGCCGAAATGCCGGGACCTCGCGGGTCATCATCTCCGACTCGATCTGTTGAATGATCTGGCTCATGCTCGTTCTCAGTGACTAGCCGAAGATATTTGAAATTGTATGCTCTTTTCGATTCCTTCCCCCTTGATTGGGGGGAAGAGTAGGATGGGGGTTGTTTCTCAGAACTATGCGACGCTCAACCCCCACCCTCGCCCTCCCCCTGCCAGGGGGAGGGAATAAGCTGGTGCTCCCGAAGGTACTCTTCCAGGAGCGTGGCCTCGTCCGGACCAAACGACCGCCCGGCTAGGAGGTCCGGCCGTCTGATCCAGGTCCGCCCCAGGGCCGCCTTCAGCCGCCAACGCCGGATCACCCCGTGGTCGCCCGTCAACAGCACCGGCGGCACCGTCCGCCCATCGATCACCTCGGGCCGCGTGTAGTGCGGGTGATCCAGGAGCCCCGTCTGGAACGACTCCTCGCGTGCCGAGTCGGCGTGCCCGAGGACGCCCGGGAGCAGACGCACCATCGCATCGATCAGCACCATGGCCGCGATCTCACCCCCGCTCAGGACATAATCGCCGATCGACCATTCCTCGTCCACCTGCGACTCGAGCACCCGCTCGTCCAGGCCCTCGTAGCGGCCGGCCACGATCACCAGCGGCCCCTGTTCGACCAGCCCCACGACCGCCGCCTGATCGAGGCGCCGGCCCTGCGGCGTCATCGCGATCACGCGGGCCCCGGGCCCTAGAGCGCCGCGCGCAGCGGCGATGGCGTCCACCAGCGGCCGGTACTTCATCACCATCCCGGGGCCGCCGCCATACGGGCGATCATCCACGGCCCGGTATTGGCCCATGGCGAAGTCCCGAAGATTGCGTGTCTCGATGCGGACGTCACCCCGGGCCACCGCGCGCCCGGTAACGCCATAGTCCATGACCGCCCGAAACATCTCGGGGAATAGAGTAACCACCGCGATGCGCAACACCGCTCAATCGTCCAGGTCCCAATCGAGCTCCAGCCGGCGGTTCACCAGATCGACGTTGCGGACGTACACCCCCTCCACGTAGGGGACCAGGCGATCGCGCTCGCCGCGCACGATCAGGACGTCGTTCGCCCGCGTGTCGAGCATGCCGACGACCCTCCCGAGACCCTGGCCGGAGGGAGTGTAGGCCTCGAGGCCGATGAGGTCTCCCCAGTAATGCTCCCCGTCTGGCAAGGGCCTGAGCTGCGCGCGCCGCACGGCGATGCCCGCGCCCACGAGCCCGGCTGCACCATCGCGTTCCCCGAAGCCCTCCAGATACGCGATGAGCCGCTTCCGGCGGGCATAGGCATCGGTCCTGACGACGGCCTGCCAGGCCCCGCCCAAGTCCAGATACCAGGGCGCGTACTCGAGGATCCCCTGGGCGGGGCGGGTGTAGGAATACACCTTGAGTCCCCCGTGGAGGCCATGTAAGCCGGCGATCCGGCCCAGGACTACGAACCCCGTGGCGCCTGGGGAAGCCGTCTTTATTACCTTTCGGGCTGTGGCGATAAGCGAAATCGCGCCGCGGACAGCGCGGCCGAGAGCCGGCTAGGCCGGCGGGGCGTGCTTCTTGAGCAGGCCGGCAACGCGCGCGGAGGCCTTGGCGCCACGGGCCACCCAATGGCCGGCGCGCGCCACATCGATCTTGCAACCCCCGGCCGCTTCACCGGCCAAGGGGTCCAGGTAGCCGATGCGCTCGAGATGGCGTCCATCGCGGCGGTTCCGGCTGTCCGTCACCACGATGTGGTAGAAGGGCCTCTTCTTGGTGCCGTGGCGGCTGAGACGAATGCTAACCATGTGTCCTCACGAACTTGATATACGAAACTCCGGGAGTCGGGAACCGATCCCTCAGGCGCTCGCCCGCCCCCCGGCATTCACGGCCTTCATGCTGAGCCGGATGCGTCCCTGCTTGTCCACCTCCAAGACCTTCACCTTGACCATATCCCCTTCCCGGAGCTTGTCCCCGACGTTCTCCACGCGCTCTTCGGAGATCTGGGAGATGTGCACGAGCCCGTCCTTGCCGGGCAGGATGGTGACGAAGGCCCCGAAGTCCATGAGCTTAGCGACCCGGCCTTCATAGATCATCCCCACCTGCACATCGGCCGTGATCTGCTCGACGCGCCGGCGCGCCTCCTGCCCGGCGGCGTTGTCGACGGAGGCGATCTTCACGGTGCCGTCGTCGGAGATATCGATGACGGCGCCGGTCTGCTCGGTGATGGCGCGGATGGTGGTGCCGCCCTTGCCGATCACGTCTCTGATCTTCTCGGGATCGATCTTGATGGTGATGATGCGCGGCGCATACTCGGACATCTCGGTGCGCGGTCTGTCCAAGACGGCATTCATCTCTTGCAAGATGTGCAAGCGTCCCGCGCGCGCCTGGGCGAGCGCGACCCCCATGATCTCGCGGGTGATCCCGCTGATCTTGATGTCCATCTGCAGGGCCGTGACGCCCAACTGGGTGCCGGCCACCTTGAAGTCCATGTCGCCCAGGTGGTCCTCATCGCCCATGATGTCGGACAAGACGGCGAACTTGTCACCCTCCTTGACGAGGCCCATGGCGATGCCCGCGACCGGCGCCTTGACCGGGACACCGGCATCCATGAGCGAGAGGCTGGTCCCGCACACCGTGGCCATGGAGCTCGATCCGTTCGATTCGGTGATCTCGGACACCACGCGGATCACATAGGGAAACTCCTCCGGGTCCGGCATGACCGCCAGCACCCCGCGCTTGGCCAGACGTCCGTGACCGATCTCGCGCCGCTTGGGCGACCCCACCCGGCCGGTTTCACCGACGCAGTAGGGGGGGAAGTTGTAATGCAGGAGGAACGGATCCCGGCGTTCGCCCTCGATGGCATCGATGATCTGCGCATCCCGCTCGGTGCCGAGCGCCGTGATCACGAGTGCCTGGGTCTCGCCGCGCGTGAAGAGCGCCGAGCCATGGGTCCGCGGCAACAGCCCGACCCGGATCTGGATGGGCCGCACCGCGTCCATCGGCCGCCCATCGATGCGCTTGGTCTCCTCCAGGATCATGTGCCGCACCAGATCATGCTCGTTCCGTTCGAAGGCGTGGGCCACCTGCGCGTCGGTCCACTCGGGCCGCGCATCCGTGGAAGTCCCGCCGCTCAAGGCGGCGACGGCCTCTTTGCGCAGGGCACCCAGGGACTCGCGCCGCGCAAGCTTGTCGGTCGTGGCATAGACCTCGCGCAGCCGCCCGCCCAGGAAGGACTGCAAACGCGCCTCGAGCGCCTGATCCTTTGGGGGGGGCGGACTCCACGCCCAGGCGCCGGCCCCTGCCTCTTCGCGCAGGGCACGGATGTGGTCGATCGCAACCTGCATCTCTGCGTGCCCGAACATGACCGCCCCGAGCATCACCTCCTCTGACAACTGATCGGCCTCCGATTCCACCATGAGCACCGAGCTTGTCGTCCCCGCAACCACCAGGTTCAGCGCCGAGGTGGCGAGCTGGCCGAAGGTCGGGTTCAGTACGTATTGACCGTCGATGTAGCCCACCCGCGCGGCGCCGATCGGTCCGTCGAACGGGAGCCCCGACAGGCCGACCGCGGCCGATGCACCGATCAAGGCCGGGATGTCGGGGTCGATCTCGGGATCCAGCGACAGGACCGTCGCGATGATCTGGACCTCATGATGGAAGCCCTTGGGGAACAGCGGCCGCAAGGGGCGGTCGATCAGGCGCGAGGTGAGCGTCTCCTTCTCGCTGGGACGCCCTTCGCGCTTGAAGAACCCGCCCGGGATCTTGCCCGCGGCATAGGTCCGTTCCTGGTAGTCGACGGTCAAGGGGAAGAAGTCGCGGCCCGGGATCGCCGCCTTGTTCCCGACCACGCTCACCAGGACGACGGTGTCGCCCATGCTGGCCATCACCGCGGCCGTGGCCTGCCGCGCTATCTCCCCGGTCTCCAGCACCACGGTCCGGGGACCATACTCGAAGCTTCTTCTTATTGCTGCCATGACAGGGCTCCCAGGGCAATTTCAATGGCCAATCTCATCAATGGGTAATCTCAATGGGCAATCTCGAACCGCCACGATGATCGAGCGATCCCCCGGGCCTATTTCCGCAGACCCAAGGCCGCGATCAGATCCCGGTAGCGCTGCAGGTGGTAAGTCTTCAGATACTCCAAGAGCTTGCGGCGTTTGTTGACGATGCGCAAAAGCCCCTGCCGGGAATGGTGGTCTGTGCGGTGGGCCTTGAAGTGCTCGCCGAGGTCCTCGATGCGACGGGTCAGCAGGGCCACCTGCACCTCGGGCGATCCCGTGTCACCGGGCGCGAGCCGGTGTTTATCGACGATGTCTTTCTTTGCCTCGGCGGTCAGCACTATTCTCATCCCCCCTAATGGTATAGATGCCTTGGTTCGATGCCTCGAAGTCCGTGATGGCGCAAACAGGTAATTCTAATATTCCCAGGAGAGAACGACAAGCGAGGCACGCTCCGCTCATGCCGTCCTGAGCAGACGCCATGGCGCGATCCGGCCGTCGTCCTGCACCTGGCCGACCCCCAGGAACCGACGCCGATCGTCGTAGAGCTTGACGAGGCCCGCCCTGGGCGCATGCGCCACCAGGACCGCCTGACCCCGCCAGAGGTAATAGGCCGCATCCCGGGACAGCACGACCGCGGGTTCCCCCGGCAAGACGCAATCGAGCGGCAGGAGCCTGGCATCGAGCGCCGGGAGACCCGTGGATGCGAGCTCGGTGAGCCCGTCCAGGTGCATGGCGTCGCGCACCTCGAAGCCCCCGACCGCCGTTCGTTCCAGGGACGCGACATGCGCCCCCGAGCCGAGCCTCTCCCCGATGTCCTCGGCCAGGGTGCGGATATAGGTCCCCTTGGAACAGCGCACGGTGATCTCGAGCGCGTCTCCCAGAAAGCGGACCAGATCGAGCGCATGGATCACGATCGGACGTGGCTGGCGCTCGATCGCGATCCCGCGATGGGCCAGCTCGTAGAGCCGCTGGCCCTGGTGCTTGAGCGCCGAGTGCATGGGCGGCACCTGGGTCTGCTCGCCCAGCATGGCGCGGAAGACCCCGGCGACGCGCCCCGAATCCAGGTCCGCCACCGGCCGCTCGCGGATCACCTCCCCTTCGGCGTCTCCGGTGGTCGTCACCACCCCGAGCTTCACGATCGCCCGATAGCACTTGTCGGCGTTGAGCAGGAAGCCGGAGAGCTTGGTGGCCTCGCCGAAACAGATTGGCAGTAGCCCCGTGGCGAGCCGGTCCAGACTGCCCGTATGGCCGGCCTTGCGGGCCTGATAGAGGCGTTTGACGCACTGTAGGGCCTCGTTCGAGCTGAACCCCGGCGATTTGATGAATAGCAGGATGCCACTCACATCACGGCGTGGCCACCGTTGCGAGACCATAGGTTCGAGATCAGGGGGCTTTCGAGCAGGCGGCGCCGGAGATCAGGACGCGCTCCATCATTAATTACAAAAGGGGGTGCGGGCGGGATCGGCCTGCGGAGCGCCGGGAGCGCCGTTCGAACCCGCAAGCAGCGCGTTGATCCGGGCCGCGCGCGCCTGTGTGTCATCGGCGACGATCACGAGCCGCGGCACCACCCGCAGCCGCAGCGCCTTGGCGACATGGGCCCGATAGCGCCCGGCGCCGCGCCGTACGAGGGCGATGGGATCGGGAACGCCTCCCGAGAGCGCCGAGACATAGACCTTGGCATGCCGCAGATCGGGGCTGACCGCGACGCTCGTGATGCTCACAAGACCCAGACCACGTTCCCTCGCTTCCGCCTGCAAGAGCGGGGCGAGCGTGCGCTGGATGAGGGCCGCGACGCGCAGGGTACGGTCTTCGCCACCCCTAGACCGTTCGATCTTCCCCGCCATCTTGACCTCGACCGAGCCCCCGCTGTCTGTCATCCCCACTGTCTATCATCAGATCACAGGCTGCGGGCCAGCTCGACCCGTTCGAAGACCTCGATCTGATCGCCGGGTTTGACGTCATTGTAGTCCTTGACCCCGATCCCGCATTCGGTGCCGGACTTGACCTCGCCGACGTCGTCGCGGAAGCGGCGTAAAGACTCCAGGCCGCCTTCGAAGATCACGATATTGTCGCGCAGCACCCGGATGGGGCTGTTTCGGCGCACCACGCCGCTCGTCACGATGCAGCCGGCGATGGCGCCGAAGCGCGACGACCGGAACACGTCGCGGACCTCCGCGTTACCGATGATCGTCTCTTTGACCTCCGGGGCCAGCATACCGCTCATCACCGCCTTCACATCGTCGATGACATCGTAGATGATGCTGTAATAGCGCAGATCGATGCCGGTGTCCTCGACCCGCCGGCGCGCCGAGGCATCGGCGCGGACATTAAAGCCGATGATGGCGGCGCGCGAGGTCACGGCCAGATTGACATCGGATTCGGTGATCCCACCCATGCCGCTCGCGATGATATCGACGCGCACCTCGTCGGTGGACAGGCCGGTCAAGGCATCGCAGAGCGCCTCCGCGGAGCCCTGCACGTCGGCCTTGATGAGCAGGTTCACGGCGCTGGCCTTGCCCTCCTCCATCTGGGACAGGACATTGCCGAGCTTCTGGGCCTGCTGCCGGGCCAGCTTGCCCTCGCGCTGCTTGCTGTGGCGCAACTGCGCGATCTCGCGCGCCCGCCGCTCATCGGGGGCGACCTGGGCCTCATCACCGGCATTGGGGACATTGGACAGACCCAATACCTCGACTGGCAGCGACGGCCCGGCCTCGTCGATGAACCGCCCGTTCTCGTCCAGCATCGCGCGGATGCGGCCGAACTCCTGCCCGCACAGGAGCACGTCGCCCTTCCGGAGCGTGCCGATTTGAACCAGGATCGTGGCCACCGGTCCACGCCCCTTGTCGAGGCGGGCTTCGATCACGGTGCCGGAGGCCGGGCCGTCCCGGACCGCCCTCAGCTCCATCACCTCGGCCTGCAACAGGATGGCCTCCAACAAGGCATCGATCCCCTCGCCGGACTTGGCCGAGACCGGGGCGAATAGGACCTCTCCGCCCCACTCCTCGGGGAGGATGCCGTGCGCGGACAACTCTTGCTTGACACGATCCGGATCGGCCCCCGGTTTGTCGATCTTGGTGATGGCGACCAGCATCGGGACCCCGGCGGCCTTGGCGTGCTGGATGGCCTCGACCGTCTGGGTCTTGACCCCGTCGTCGGCGGCCACCACCAGGATGACGATGTCCGTCACCTTGGCGCCCCGCGCCCGCATCGCGGTGAAGGCTGCATGCCCGGGGGTATCGAGGAAGGTGATGCTGCCCTTGTCGATCGCGACGTGATAGGCACCGATGTGCTGGGTGATCCCGCCGGCCTCCCCCGCCGCGACCCGGGTGCGCCGGATATAATCGAGCAACGAGGTCTTACCGTGATCGACATGCCCCATGATGGTCACCACAGGCGATCGCGGATCGGCCTGTGCCTCGCCCGCGGAGGTGGTGCGCACAAGGTCGGCCTCGAGCGCATCGTCGTTCAAGAGCCTGACCTTGTGCCCCATCTCTTCCACGACGATGGCGGCGGTGTCCTGGTCGATGACCTGGTTGATGCTCGCCATCGTCCCGACGTTCATCAGGCACTTGATTACCTCGGCGGCCTTGACCGACATCCTCTGCGCCAGCTCCGCGACCGTCACGCGATCCGGTATCGCGACCTCGCGCACGATGGGCGCGGTCGGCATCGCAAACCCGTGTCGGGTCGTGATCGGCACCACCACCCGCCGCGCCACCGGCTTTCTCTTGCGACGCCCCGACTTGCTGGTCGCGACGTGCAGCTCCTGGCGGCCCGGCGCGGGTGCGGCGTCCCCCTTCTGGCGCCGCGCCGGCGGTCGCTCCGGACGCTTGGCTTCGGGCGCCGCCGGCTGCGGCGGTGGCGCGGGGACGATCACGGGTGCCTCGCGTGCCTCTTGCTCCGCGGCGCGGGCGCGCTCGCGCGCCTCGGCCTCCTGGGCCTCGAGCTCGGCCGCCACGTGTCTCTGGCGTTCCTCTTCGTGACGGCGTTCCTCCGCAAGGCGGGTCTCTGCCTGGGCGGCCTGCTCGAGGGCCAGCAGGCGTTCGCGCTCGGCCGTCTCTTCGGCGCGTTTCTGGGTCTCTTCCTCCGTCATCACGCTGCGCTTGACATAGGTGCGGCGCTTTCGGAACTCGACGCTCACGGTCTTGGTGGTAGTGCGCGCCCCGCGGCGCTCGATCGAGAGCTTGATCTCGCTCATGGTCTTGCGCTGCAAGACGATGCGCGTCGGCTCGCTGCCTTCGGCACCCCGCCCATGGCGCTGTCGGAGGTGCGACAGCAACGCGCCCTTCTCGTTTTCGGTGATGGTGTCGCCGGCCTGACGGTTGGCCAGTCCGGCCTCGTCGAGTTGCGCGATCAAGCGATCCACCGTGATCCCGACGACCTGGGCGAACTGTTCGACCGTCACGTCAGCCATCGAGCCTTTCTCCGACCGGTTGCCCCTCTGCGGCCGATGCGAACCATGGGGCGCGCGCCACCATGATGAGCTCGGCGGCGCGCTCCGGGGCGATGCCCCCGACCTCGCAGAGCTCGTCTACCGATAGTTCCGCCAGGTCCTCCAGGGTCAATATGCCGTGGCCGGCCAGGGTGAACGCCAGATCGGGGTCCATGCCCGCCATCGCCAGCAGATCCTCGGCAGGCTTGATGTCGCCCATGCGCTCTTCGTTGGCGATGGCACGGGTCAACAGCCAGTCTTTGGCCCGATTGCGCAGCTCCACGATCAGATCGGGGTCGAATTCCTCGATGTCGTGCATCTCCTTCTCGGGCACAAAGGCCACCTCCTCGATGCTGGAGAACCCCTCCTGAGCCAGGATGTTGGCGATCTCCTCGTCGACCTGGAGGCTCTCCATGAACATCTTCTGGATGCGCTGGATCTCGGTCTCGGTCTTCTCGGCGGCCTCGGCCTCGGTCATGACGTTCAGCTCCCAGCCGGTGAGCTGGCTCGCCAGGCGCACGTTCTGGCCGCTGCGCCCGATGGCTTGGGACAGCTGATCCTCGACCACGGCCACGTCCATGCTGTGGGAATCTTCATCCACCAGGATCGACACGACCTCGGCCGGCGCCATGGCGTTGATCACGAACTGCGCGGGGTTCTCGTTCCACTGGATGATGTCCACCCGCTCGCCGCCCAACTCGTTAGAGACGGCCTGCACCCTGGAACCGCGCATCCCGACGCACGCGCCGACGGGATCGATGCGCGGGTCGCGGCTGCGCACGGCGATCTTGGCCCGCACCCCGGGGTCGCGCGCCGCACCGAGGACGTCGATGAGCCCTTCGCCGATCTCGGGGACCTCGAGGCGGAACAGCTCGATCAGTAGATCGGTCGCGGTCCGACTCACGAACAACTGCGGGCCGCGCTTCTCCGGCCGCACATCGCGCAGATAGCCGCGCAGCCGATCGCCGGGCCGCACGATCTCCCGCGGCAGCATCTCTTCCTTGGCGATCAAGGCCTCGGCGTTGCCGCCGAGGTCGAGGATCACGTTGCCGCGCTCCACGCGCTTGACCGTGCCGGTCACGAGCTGGCCCTTGCGGTCCTGATAGGCCTCGAGCACCTGGGCGCGCTCGGCATCGCGGACCTTCTGTACGATCACCTGCTTGGCCGTCTGCGCCGCGATGCGGCCGAACTCCGAGGCCTCTATCGGTTCCTCGATGAAGTGACCGATCTCGATATCCCCTCGGGTCTCGCGCGCCTGACGCAAGAGGATCTGGCGATCGGGAACGAAGACGCCGCTCGTGTCCGCGACTTCGTCCTCGAGGTCGCCGGCGTGAACCCGCGGGGGTGAGGGCGGGGCCACTCGATCCTCGGCCGCGTCATCCACGACCTGCCAGCGACGGAAGGCCTCGTAGTCACCGGTCGTCCGGTCGATCGCGACGCGCACGTCCACGTCCTCGCGAAAACGCCGCTTGGTGGCGCTAGCGAGCGCGGCCTCCAGGGCGTCGAAGATGATGTCTTTCGCGACACCCTTCTCGTTCGATACCACCTCGACCACCGTCAGGATCTCTTTGTTCATACCATCCGTCCGCGCTGCCTGCCGATTGATCTGGTAAAAGCCGGCACCTCGGGCACCAGGCGGGCCTTCTGGATCATGACAAACGGGATCGAATAGTCGCGACCCTCCTCCGTGATACGCACGTCATCCCCCTCCACGGCCGCGAGTAGCCCCACGAAGCGCCGGCGGCCGGCCATCGGCTGCTTCAGTTCCATCCGTACCCTCTGGCCCATGAACCGAGCGTAGTGCTCCAAGTGGTATAAGGGTCGGTCGAGCCCCGGCGACGATACCTCCAGGGTATAGGCGCCCCGCAGCGGATCCTCGACATCCAGGATCCCGCCGAGCTGCCGGCTCACCCGCTCGCAATCGTGCAATGTGATACCCGCCTCGCTATCGATATAGACCCGCACCAGCGACCGCGTCTTGCCGGCGATGTGCTCCACGCCGACGAGCTCGTAACCCAGCGCCCGCACCGCGGGCTCGACCAATCGTTCCAGTGCCCCTCGTTGACCCATCGCTTATGGCCTCTGTCGTACCCCGGTCCGAGCAATCCCGTCCGGTCGCCGGCCTGGGTACCGCCGCTATCCGTCCCGCCACGCCCCCCGCCAGCGCGAAGCGGGGCAATGTTTGGCCCGACCAAGTCCATGGCCTTCCGACCCAAACGAAAGCAAAAAGCCCCGACGACGGGGCTTTCAACTTCCTGGTAGCGGGGGCAGGATTTGAACCTGCGACCTTCGGGTTATGAGCCCGACGAGCTGCCAGACTGCTCCACCCCGCAATGGTCGGATATCAATTATAGGGAAGAGCGGTGCCGCGTTTCAAGTCACTCGCACCCGCCGCGCCTCCGCGGGTGGCGCGGCTACCGGGACGGGCAGACGGGCGCGGGCCGTGCCGCGCGCGCCGGGCTATACTGGAATCGGAGGGTTCTGTCATGTCGAAGGTACGCTTGGCGGCGGTGGCCGGGCATTTCTACCCGGATGACCCCGAGGAACTGCGTAAGCGGGTGTGCGACTATCTGGCCGCGGCCGCGCCCCGGCCCGATGTAGCGCTGCCCGCTAGACCGCCCAGGGCCATCATCGCGCCCCACGCCGGCTACCTCTACTCCGGCCCGGTGGCGGCCAGCGCTTACTCGTCTCTTGTCCCCGCCCGGCAGAACGTGCGCCGGGTGGTGCTCCTGGGTCCCTCGCATCGCGTCTACCTCAAGGGCCTGGGGCGGTCCACCGCCGAGTTCTTCCGGACGCCGCTCGGGGACGTACCGCTCGATGAGGCGGCCCGGTTGCTGGCGCTCCCCGATGTCAGGCCCAACGACCGGGCGCATTTCGCCGAACACAGCATCGAGGTCCATCTGCCGTTCCTGCAGGTGGTCCTGGAGCGCTTCACGATCGTCCCGCTGGTGGTGGGAGAGGCCAGCGCCGACGAGGTCGGCGAGGTCATACACAGCCTCTACGGCGGTCCCGAGACCGTGGTGGTGGTCAGCTCCGATCTGAGCCATTACCTGGACTACGAGAGCGCGACCCGGCGTGACCGGGAGACGACGCTCGCCATCGAGGCCCGGCGCACCGATCTTGCGCCCGAGCAGGCCTGCGGCTCGGCGCCCATCAACGGCCTCCTGCACTACGCGCGGCGCATGCGGCTCACGGTGACGACCCTGGACCTACGCAACTCCGGCGATACCGCCGGCCCCCGGCACCAGGTCGTCGGCTATGGGGCCTATGCGATCCACTAGCGCAAGCTGAACCTCTACTATTGGCCCGGAGAGATCACGCCACCGGATTTCACCGCCTCTCCGCGCCGTTGCGGCGCCGGCTGGCCGAGATCGCCTGGGCATCGATCCGTCACGGGCTCGCGCACCATCGCTCCATGGATCTCACGGGCCGGGCATTTCCGCCCCGCCTCCTGGCGCACCAGAGCGCCTTCGTCACCCTGCGCCGCGGCGACACGCTCCGGGGTTGCGTCGGGAGCATCGAGACGTACCGCCCGCTGGTCGAGGACGTGGCGGCCAACGCCTATGCCGCCGCCTTCGAGGACCCGCGCTTCGAGGCCGTGCGCGCCGAAGAGCTTCCCGACCTCACCGTCCACATCGCCGTCCTGTCCGCCACCACGGCCATCGCCTTCGCGTCGGAACAGGACCTCTGCGCAAAGCTCCGCCCAGGCGTCGATGGCATCGTCATCGAACACGGAGAGCGGCGCGCGACCTTTCTACCGGCGGTCTGGGACACCCTCCCGGACCCGGCCGCGTTCCTGCGCGAGCTGCGGCACAAGGCAGGCATCCCACCCGCCGACGGATGGCCGGACCTCAGGGTCTGGCGCTATACGGTGGAGTCTTTCGCGGCATGACGCGGTCGAGGGTCAAAGGGGTCACAGCGTGGTCAGAGCAGCTCTGACCCATTTATTCCGCATCTTCCAGCCGAGCACCTCCTCGGGGTCTGCGCCCGTTTGCAGGGCAAGACGCTCCTACAGCCCTGCACCCCGGCGCCCGTGGCCCCGATCGACGGACAGCACGTGGAGTTGGCGCACATCAAGTCCCAGTACCACGCCAAAGATCGCCGGCGCGGTCATTCGATCGATTCCAAATGGCCTGATCCCAGGCCCTGACCCCCTCCCACCCGCTTCCACTCCCTGAGCCGACAGCCTCCTTTGGCCGGCACTCGCCCGAGAGGCCAAAACGCCCCCTGGATCCGGGCGTCTCGGGTCGATGAACGGCCCGAAAAGTCCCCCCATCCTGGACCGACGGCTCGCGTCATTGACAACCCGCAGGTTGCATCCGTACTATTCCTCTCGTCGAAAAAGGGCCTTTGAAATTCCTATAACCCCGAACTAACATTTAATCATGGAGCACAAACGGATCTGTTCGTTGATCGCTTGGAGGCGGGTGCCGATAACTTTGTCACCACAACACCGATCGGATTAGTCACTTGGTTTCGAGATAATGACTTCCCCAGGACCGGTGTGTTTCATCTCGACAACAACCCAACAGCCATTGTAAACGGGTGAGCGGCCTTGACCTCGCGGAAAGCAGCTCGTAATCCTTGAATATTTTCGGTCAACAGCCGCCTCCGGCGCTCCGCCAAGGCCACGGTAAAGAAATAGCAAGCTGCTTTCAGTCGGAAACGCAGAGACCGTAGGCATAGTAAAACGTGTTATGGCGTATATTACAAAGATGCCGACCGTTTTTCGCAACCTTCGAGGACATCGTATCTTCTTTTTCAGCCTCGATCGTGGCGAACCGATGCACATTCACGTTGCTAAAGGACGCGGGTATGCGAAGTTTTGGATGCGACCGCTTGAATTAGCACGATCCCGCAATTTCCGAAGTCATGAATTAAACGAGATTGCCAAGCTGATCGAAGCAAATAGAGAGGAAATGGAAAGGAGATGGAATGAACATTTTGGCAGAGAAAACTGAACCGCTTGCGATAGATATCTCCTTCACCGAGGAGGCGTTACATGTTGTTCTTGCCGATGGCCGAGAAATCTCTGCGCCGTTACAGTGGTTTCCGCGACTTTTACGAGCAACCTCGGAAGAGCGTGCACAGTGGGAATTGATCGGCGATGGTATTGGCATTCACTGGCCCCTCGTTGACGAAGATATTGAAGTTGAGAGCCTTTTGGCGACGTAAACGGCCTAACATTTCGGTCGAGACGGATGCGCCAAAAAGCTGATCCTCTGTGCCGATGTATGTGAGACACCGCCCTCCCGATAAATTACTGTCGGGCGGTTAGGTAGGCTTCACGATGGTCCCGCTCATGGGTGGGAGAGGCCAGTCGCGATTCTATCCGGAGGATTGGGATGGCGAGAACATCCCAAGTCTTGCGGCAGGGGAGTAACGCGAGCGATGCGGTTCCCTTCGTTCACCGCATCATACGCGTGCTGCTAAGAGTCGTGTGGTACACTACACTAGCAGCGTCCCCGCCGTCTAGCGAGACGACGGATCGGCCTTCCATTTCATGTTGGGCTTCCAGCTTGTTCTGCACGACAATGTTCGCGATTGAGAATTGGAGGAATCATCTATGTTGCTCACGGCAGTCCTTCGGCCCGCCCCTGAAGGCGGCTTTACCGCACTCAATCCTGAGACGGGCACCACTTCTCAGGGGGAGAACGTCGAGGAGGCTATCGCCAATCTCCGCGAGGCCACTGAACTTTTTCTTGAAGAGTTTCCGCAGCGTGTTTCCGGCAGCCCGGTAGTCACAATCTTCGAGGTTCAGGAGCATGCCTAGTCTGCCGCACCTGTCTGGTGCGGAAGTAGTTCGCATACTCGAGCGCTTGGGCTTCGTCGTTGCTCGGCAACGTGGCAGCCATATCATGCTGCGACGCGGAGCCGCCGGTTGCGTGGTTCCGAATCACCGTGAAGTGAAGCTGGGGACCCTGGCCGGGCTTCTCAAACAGGCTGGCGTGTCTCCAGAAGAGTTCGTCAATGCTTCCCGTGCGTAAGCCCAACTCTGTGTTCAAGGCGACGGCCGATGAAGCCCAAACCGCATCCCTCGCGAAAAGAGCTGGGCTAGAGAAGGTGATCCACGACCGAACACCGTCGTGCCTGGAACCCCATAAAGCACGGATGGGTTCGACGGGTAGCCGATTGGCCTCGTTCCAGTTTCCATGCGTTCAGGCGGCGAGGAACCTATCCGGAGGATTGCGAAAATGCTCCAAGTCTTGCGGCAGTGAGTCACGCGAGCGATGCGGTTCCCTTCGTTCACCGCATCCTACGCGTGCGCGTCATATTTGTAGAGTGGAATAGGTATTCATGCAAAAGCAACTTACCGCAATTATCGAGCGTGAGGGCGATGGCTATGTTTCGCTCTGCCCTGAACTGGATATCGCGAGCCAGGGAGGCACTATTGAACAGGCACGCGACAATCTTCGCGAAGCTCTTGAGCTGTTCTTCGAGTCCGCCTCACCTGACGAGGTCACCCAACGACTTCACGAGGAAGTATTCGTAACACGAGTGGAAGTTGCCATTGGATAAGCTGCATGTTCTTTCGGGGCACGAGGTCTGCGTTATTCTCAAACGGCATGGATTCGTAGAAGTGCGTCAGCGGGGTAGTCATATCGTGATGCCGAAGAAGCTGCCGAGCACAACGATTACGGTGCCGGTACCGAATCATCCACAGCCTGTTCCCGATGCTCGCTAGCTGCGAACGGCTGGTTCACGCGGACGATGCGCTCGAGTGTGGGACGGTCGCCTTCTCGATTTTCGCCCAGGTGTCGCGCATGGAAACGGTGCGGTTGAAGACCAACCCCGAGGGTGAGGCGTCGGGGTCTACGCAGAAGTAGCCGTTGCGCTCGAATTGGTAGCGATCGCCGGGCGCTGCGTCTTGCACCGACGGCTCGATGCGACATCCGATCAGGCGTTCGAGGGAAGACGGGTTCAGGTTCGCTTTCCAATCCTCGTCCTGGTCGGGCCTGGACGTCAGGAATAAGTGATCGAACAGGCGCACCTCGGCCTCGAGCGCGTGCGGCGCAGATACCCAGTGGATCGTGCTCTTGACCTTGCGTCCGTCCGGCGCCTCGCCGCCGCGCGTCGCGGGATCGTAGGTGCAGCGCACCTCGACGACCTCGCCCGTGCGCTCGTCCCTGACGACGCCGACACAGGTGACGAAGTAAGCGTAGCGCAGCCGCACCTCCGTGCCGGGCGACAGGCGATAGTACTTGGGCGGCGGCGTCTCGCGGAAATCGTCCTGCTCGATCCAAAGCTCGCGCGAGAACGGCACCCCCCGCGTGCCCATGCCGGCGTCCTCCGGATGATTGACCGCCTCGAGCTCCTCTACCTTGCCTTCCGGGTAGTTCTCGATGACCACCTTCAACGGGCGCAGCACGGCCATGACGCGTTGCACCCGACGGTTGAGATCTTCGCGGATGGCGTGTTCGAGGAAAGCGAGGTCTATCAAGTTGTCGCTCTTGGCGACGCCGATGCGCTCGCAGAAGTCGCGGATCGCCTCCGGCGTGTAGCCGCGCCGCCGCAGCCCGGCGAGCGTCGGCATGCGCGGGTCGTCCCAGCCGGCGACGTGGCCTTCGTCGACGAGTTGCAAGAGCTTGCGCTTGCTCATGACCGTATGGCTCAGGTTGAGCCGGGCGAACTCGATCTGCTGCGGATGGTAGATGCCGAGCGCGTCGAGATACCAGTCATACAGCGGGCGGTGGTCTTCGTATTCGAGCGTGCACAGCGAGTGCGTGATATCCTCAATCGAGTCGGACTGGCCGTGGGCCCAATCATACAGCGGATAAATACACCAGCGGTCGCCCGTGCGGTGGTGCGACGCCTTGCGGATGCGGTACATGACGGGGTCGCGCAGGTTGAGGTTGGGCGAGGCCATGTCGATCTTCGCGCGCAGTGTGCGTGTGCCGTCCGCGAACTCGCCAGCGCGCATGCGGGCAAACAGATCGAGGTTCTCCTCGACCGAGCGGTTGCGGTACGGGCTTTCGTGCCCCGGCTCGGTAAGCGTGCCGCGACGTTCGCGGATCTGGTCGGCCGTCAGGTCGTCCACGTAGGCTTTGCCATCCTGGATGAGCCGCACGGCCCACGCGTAGAGTTGCTCGAAGTAATCGGAGGTGAAGTACAGGTGCATGCCCCAGTCGAAGCCAAGCCAGCGCACGTCGTTCACGATGGACTCGACATACTCGGCTTCCTCTTTGGTCGGGTTGGTGTCATCAAAACGCAAGTGGCAGCGGCCACCGTGCTCGGCGGCGATCCCGAAGTCCAGGCTGATCGCCTTGGCGTGGCCGATGTGCAGATAGCCGTTCGGCTCCGGGGGAAAGCGCGTGACGACGCGCCCGCCCCATTGATTCGTCGCCATATCCTCGGCGACGATGGTACGGATGAAGTTGGGGGGTTTCGCTGTCGCAATCATGTTCCATCCATCCGTTCCAGCCCCCATTCAACCTGCCGGTTCGGTCGCAGCGTCGTACAACTCGTCTACATCCAACCGCGCGCCGATCGACGCGAGGCGGGCCACTTCTCCGCCGCGTGCGGTGTTGCAGGTCCAGGTCCCTTCTGGATCCCTCACCCAGACCTCGACCTTGCGCTCGCGATTCGATACGAGTACGTACTCGGAGAGTGAGGACAGGCCTTTATAGTGTTCGAACTTGTCGCCTCGATCGTAGTCCTCGGTGCTTGCGCTCAGCACCTCGACGATGAGCGTCGGGTTCGTCACTGCGTTATCGTCCTCGGGGTCGCGCTGGCTGGGACCGCAGACGATAGTCACATCGGGGTAGGTGGCGAGGCCGGTCTTGGGCACGCGGACCCGCAGATCGGCGTCGTGGGCCCGGCAAGGTGACCCGCGCAGTTGCGGGAACAAGAGACCGATGAACGCCGCCGCGAGCGCCGCGTGCTCGGGCGTGCCGCCCGCCATCGCATAGATCTGGCCGTCCAGATACTCGTGCTTGACGTTGCTCGATGCCTCTAGCGCCAAATACTCTACCCAGGTATAGCGGGTGCGATGCAGGGGGGAAGACATCATTGTGTAGTATCGCACCGGGCGCTGGGCGTTTCCACCGACGGGACGGACCGCACACCGGTCGGCGCCGGGGAGGCGTCCTTCCCCCATCCCAAGAACGCGTAGCGGAGGAGGCGCGTTCGGAGTTTGTGCCTGCAATCGGTCGCGCTCGCGTTCCACGCTGGTGGCTCCGGCATGATGATCGCGGTCTCCCGCTATTCCCCCTTGCAGACCCGCCATAGCGAGTCCGTGAAGTAGCGCCGCGCGTCATAGAGCCGCGCGACGATCGCGTAGCCGGTCTCCTCCGCCAGACGCTCGATATCGGATTCCAGGTACTTGTAGGATAGCTCCGTCCGGATCGGTTCCCAGGGACCGAAGTGGAAACGCCGTCCGATCGCCTCGATGTACGCGGACTGCTCGGCCCGGCTCACGAGATAGCTCGTGATCGATCCGCCGTGCACATCGAAGGTGGAATAGAAGCGGAAACCATCGACGTCGAAATCGCCGCCGAGATCCCGGTTGATGCGATGCAAGAGGTTCAGGTTGAAATCGCGGGTCACGCCCTCGGAATCGTCATAGGCGCGCCGCATGACATCGAGGTCCTTGCGGAGATCGAATCCGATCAAGACCAGATCGCCGTCCTTGAGCATGTTCCATAGGCTCTTCAGGAACACCAGGGACTCGGCTCCGGTAAAATTCCCGAGGTTCGAGCCCAGGAACAGCACCACAGTCCGGGTATGCGCGCCGCGCATGAGCCATCTGAGCCCCGAGAAATAGTCCGCCGCAATGCCCGCGGCCTCGATACCCGGAAACGCCGTTTCCAGGCTGTCGAGGAGCGCCGAGAGCGCGGATTTTGAGATGTCGATGGGCGCATAGCGGAACGGCTGCGAGCGCTCGCAGAGCGCGCGCAGCAAGAGCCGCGTCTTGACACCGTTCCCGGGTCCGAGCTCCACCAGAAGCAAGGGCTCCCCCGATAACTCCTCGACCAGGCGCCGTTGCTGGCGCTCGAAGATCTCCCGTTCGCAGCCGGTGAGATAGTATTCGGGGAGCGCCATGATCCGTTCGAATAGCCGTGATCCGATATCGTCATAGAAATACTTCGAGGGGATGTGCTTGGGGGCCGAGGACAGTCCCATGAGGACGTCGAGCGCAAAGGCCTCGGTGAGGCGCATTGTCTCGGTCGGGTCCTCGGACCTCAGGAGATCGTGGAGCATCGCGGAGAGCACTCCGCCAGGCGGATCCCCGCGAACTGCCAGCGCTGGCCGGGGTAGTAAAAGTTCCGGTAGGTGGCCCGGATGTGGCTGCGCGGCGTCGCGAAGGACCCCCCGCGCAACACCATCTGGCTGCTCATGAACTTGCCGTTGTATTCACCGAGTGCCCCCTCGGGCGCCCGGTAGCCGGGATAGGGAAGATAGGCGCTCGCCGTCCACTCCCAGAGATCGCCCAGCATCTGGGCGGGCGCATCGTCACCGCCATCGCGCGCGGGATAGACGGGTCGTAACCGGCCGTCTTCGAGGAGATGGGCGGTGCCGGGATCGGCGTGACCCACGCGCGCCGCCCGCTCCCACTCGGCCTCCGTCGGCAGCCGCTTTCCGAGCCAGCGCGCGTAGGCATCTGCCTCGAAATAGCTGACATGGCAGACGGGCTCATCGAGCGGCAGTGCCTCGATCCCGTTCAGCGTATACATCATCCAGCGCTCTCCGATGCGCTCCCAGTACAGCGGCGCGAACCAGCCCTCGTGGCGCACCCGATCCCAGCCGTCCGAGAGCCAGTGCCGGTAGTCCCGATATCCCCCGGCCTCGATGAAAGAGAGGTACTCGCGGTTCGACACCAGTCGGTCCTCTAGCTCGAACGGCGGGACATGGAGCGGATGCGCCGGGCGCTCGTTGTCGAATGAGAACCCCTCGCCCTCGAACCCCATACGCCCCATCCCGCCCTTGAAACCGATGGGGCGCGCCTCGGCAACGGCGGCCTGGCCCATGGCGGCACCGGGCCGGTACGGCGGGCGCTCGGGGTTGGTGGCGAGGATGTGCTTCACGTCCATGAGGATCAGCTCCTGGTGCTGCTGCTCGTGGTGGAGGCCGAGGATGATCAAGCGCTCGACCTCCGGCCACCGCCCCACCGTCACGGTTTCGACGAGGCGGGCGATCCGCCGATCGATCTCCGCGCGGTAGGCATAGACCTCAGACACCGTGGGTCGCGACAGGCACCCGCGGCGAGGCCGTTCCAGCCGCTCCGCGAAGGCCTCGTAGTACGAGTTGAACAGGTAGCCATAGGTGGCCCGATGAGGCGTGGATCCGGAGAGATGCGGCGCCAGGACGAACGCCTCGAAGAACCAGGTCGTGTGACCCAGGTGCCACTTGGGCGGGCTCACATCCGGCATGGTCTGGACGACGTAGTCCTCGGTCTCCAGCGGCTCGCAAAGAGCACAAGTCGCCTGCCGAACAGCCCGATAGGTGCGAAGCACATCGGCTCTCTGCATACTCCCCTCCCCACGGCCGAACGTCTCGGGTACATGCCGGCGGTGCGGAGCTTAGCAGAGCCCGCCGCCCCCGGCCACGTGTGTCGATCGAAGGGAGACGCACCCTGCGAATGCGCGTCACCAATCCTCCAGGCCGTATCCCGAGCCCGCGCCACCGGGACCCTTTGCGGCGCCCGGATCGAGTCCGCCGCCCGCCGATCTCAAGGCCCTTCGTTCCCCGGCCCTCCCGCTCACGTTCACCGGCCGGGCACTAACCGGAGAGTATACTGCCCCCGACCGTGGACCGGCCGGCTGCTCGGGCTCGGCAGCGGCGACATGCCGCGCTGAGCGACTCCTTCAGCGTCGGGCCCGCATGGCGATGCGGGTCTGGACCAACTTGGACGCGTAGGTCACCGCGGCATGGAGGTTCTCCTCCATCGCTGTGCGCTGTTTCGCGGTCATGTTGAAGGTCAGATCGACCGCATGGCGGAGGTAGCGCGAGCCCATGCGGAGCGCGATTTCCCCTTGCCAGCGCCCGGCACCTGCAAACTCCTTACTCTATCTGCTCCCACCGGGCATGGCCGCGACGGCGCGCCTGCAGCATGCCCCAGGGTTGCCGCCACGATCTCCTCGAACGCAAAACCGCTGGACGCGGTGAAAGCCGGGTTGACGGAGCGGATCCGCCCGTCTGCACCGCAGACGGATCTTGCCCGAAAAACTGGACGAGGGCCCTCCCGTACTACCGCACACTTACGAGCCAAAGTTTCGTCTCCAGGTGAAGGTTGACCTGCAAGTCTAGCGGGAATATTGCCTATCGGTCTCACGACCTCGCCCGGTACATTCGACGGTTTCTAAGTATTTGATTTACCAAAATTAGGTAGCGGGTGATTAAAAGGTAACCGAAGTAATCGGGCGCCCGTAATTCTGCTGCCTCGCAGCAACTTGCTGACGAGTTTTCAACAGGGTTATCCACAGAATTTGTGCATAAGCGGCCCCCATACCATCAGAGTGTGCCTCGATTGGCTTCGCCCTCGATGCTACGTAGCGTCCAGTCCCGCCGTACCGCTAGCGCACCATGCCACGCCCCGGTCTGATGTGCTCACCGAGCGTGAGAGGATGCAAGCCTTTGGTTGATAAGACTTCACCTCTCTCGCCGCCATATCGGTAGGCGGCCGAACATCCCGGCCGCATTGCAGCACGACTGTCGGACAGGCATAGTCGGCACTCCCGGAAAACCCGAGACGTGAGCGGTAGGATCGATACGCAATGTTCCGCATCATCCATGGCAACCGGCTCGAGGGTCTCGCCGAGCGCTTGCTCGCCGATCCGGCGCGCTACGACACGGATGTCCTAGAGCCGGAGACGATCATCGTCCCGAGCCTCGGCATGGCACGCTGGCTCAAGGATCGGATTGCCCTGCACGACGGGGTTTGCGCAAACGTCCACTGTTCCTATCTGGCCGAGTTCCTCTGGAGGAGCTTCTCGGCGCTCCTGCCCGACGTGCCGGCGCGCTCGCCCTTCGATCCCGAGGTCATCGCCTGGTACGTGTTCGAGCGCCTCGGGGCGCTGCCCGAGGTGCCCGAATACGGCCCGCTCGCGGCCTATGTCACCCACGGCGATCCACAGAGCCGCATGGGGCTCGCGAGCCGCATCGCGCGGCTCTTGGACCAGTACCTCGTATACCGGCCCGATTGGCTGCGTGCCTGGGAAACGGGCCGGCTGCTCGGGCTCGGCAGCGGCGACACGGAGCGCTGGCAGGCGCGCCTGTGGCGGGAGTTGGCAGGGCTATCCCCGAGTGCCTTGCTAGATCACCCCAAGGACCGCTATCTCGCGGCGCTCGCCGGGCTTCTGCACAAAGACCTCCGCGCCTGGCTCCCACCCCGCATCGCGCTATTCGCGATCCCGCGCCTGCCACCCCTCTATTTCGAGATCCTCTTGGCACTCTCGGCGCACATCGATGTCCACTACTACCTGTTGAATCCTTGCCGGGAGTACTGGGCCGACATCGTTGCGGAACGCGACCTCGCGCGCCTGTCGCTCGCCGGCGAGGCCGGCGTGGCACACCACGAGATCGGCCATCCCCTCCTGGCCGCCTGGGGAAGACAGCCGCAGGAACACCTGAACCTCGTCGCCGCGATGTGCGGTGAAGAGGGCGTCGAGCAGGAGGAGCACTTCGAGGACCCCGCCGGTCTGTCCTTGCTGGCGCGCCTGCAGCGCTCCGTCCTCGACCTCGACGACACGGATCGCAAGGGACTCGTGCTGTCGCCTCATGAGCACTCCGTACAGGTCCATGTTTGCCACAGCCTGATCCGTGAGCTTCAGGTGTTGCACGACCAGTTGCTGTCGCTCTTCGACGCCGATCCCGAGCTCGGTCCGGCGGACATCGTGGTGATGACCCCCGATCTGGAGGGCGCGGCCCCGCACATCGACTCTGTGTTCGGCTCGGCACCGCGTGAGGGATATATTCCCTTTGGGATCACCGGCCGGGCGAGCCCCTCGGCCACGCCGCTCCTGCGGGCCTACGCGACGCTCCTCGGGCTGCCGCGCTCGCGCTTCGAGGCCTCGATCGTGATGGAGCTCATCGAGACCCCGGCCGTGGCACGCCGCTTCGACCTCGGCGAGTCCGATCTGGCCTGCATACGCGCGTGGTTGCGCGAGTCCGGCGTGCGCTGGGCTCGCGACGCGACACACCGTGCTCTTCTGGGGCTCCCCGCCGAGACCCGACACACCTGGGCCGACGGCCTGGCGCGCCTTCTCCTCGGCTACGCGCTGCCCGGTAGCGGCCGGCGCACGTTCGCCGGGGTCTTGCCCTACGATGACATCGAGGGGAGCCCGGCGCTGGCGCTGGGCAAGCTCTGCACCGTGTTCGAGGCGCTCGAGGGCGCGGCCCGGGACCTCGCCATCCCCCGCCCCCCGGCCGAGTGGGTGGCGCTGCTCATCGCCTATACCGACCGCTTCCTCCTGCCCACCGAGGACGAGCAGGGAGATGCGAAGCGTATCCGGTACGTCCTCACCGCTCTTGGCGAGGACGCTACTCTGGCGGCGGCGTACTCGCCCGTCGGGGTGGAGGTCATCGCCGCGCTTTTCACGGAGCGGCTCATGGGCACGGCCCCCGGGGCGTCGCCGACGGGCGCGGTCACCTTCTGCGGGATCGGCAGCCTGCGGGGCATCCCGTTCCGGGTCGTGTGTCTCATCGGCTTGGCCGACACCGCCTTCCCCCGCCAGGCAGCCGTTCAGGAATTCGACCTCATGCCCGAACGGCCGCGCCTGGGGGATCGGGCCCGCCATCACGACGACCGCGCCGCCTTCCTCGATGCCCTGCTCTGTGCCCGCGAGGTGCTTTACCTGAGCTACCCCGGTCGCAACGTTCGTGACGACAGCTCTCTCCCGCCCGCGATACCGGTGTCGGAGCTACTCGATTATCTGGGGCGCTCGGTCGCGGGGGGTGCCGATGCCGTCCGACGCCGCCTCATCACGGAGCACCGCCTGCAGTCTTGGAGTCCCCATTACTTTAGAGGACTATCGGGGGGAGGACTATCGGGCGAAACGGGCGCGCTGTTCTCTTATGCCACGGACTACGCGGAGGTCGCCCGGAGGGCGGCGACCGATTCCAGGTCCGCGGGCCGGCCGCTATTCCTTCATCCACTTCCCGAGCCGGGAGCCGAGTGGCGGCAGGTCGAGATCGATCGGCTCATCGAATTCTTTTCCCATCCCGTCCGCTTCCTGCTCCGGGAGCGCCTGGGCATCCACCTCGGCGCCGGTGAGGCCGAGCTACCGGACGAGGAGCCGTTCCGGCTCGGCCGGCAGGACGGATTTCGGCTGGCGGAGCGGCTCCTGCCGCTGTGCCTCGCGGGTGCCGGCAACACCGGGATAGAGGAGATCGCCCTGGCCGGCAGCGAGTTGCCGCATGGGGCGCCGGGCCGCATCGAGCTGCGAAACGAGTGGCGGGGACTGGCCCGATTCCGCGCCGACCTCATCCGCCTCGGACCCACGCATCCCCTGGATGCCCTCCCCTTCACGCTCGTGATAGGCGAGGTCTCGCTCACCGGGTCGCTCTCCGGGCTGCACCCGGATGGCCTGTTCGCCCATCGGCTCGGCACGCGCGGGGTTTTCACCCTGTGGAACGCCTGGTTGCGGCATCTCTGCCTGTGCGCTATGAGTCCGGCCGGGGTCGCGGCCCGGAGCCGCTGGTTGCTGAAGGACGTCCTCCTCGAATTCACGCCGGTGGAGGACGCGGGGGCGGAGCTAGGAACGCTCCTCGGACAATACCGGCGCGGCCTGTCCACGCCCCTCCCCTATGCGCCGCGCAGTGCCCTCGCGCTCCTCGAGGGCAGCGCCGCCAAGGTCCGCTCGATCTGGGCCGGCAGCCCCCCCCGGCACCCCGGCGAGAACCATGACCCCTGGTTCCGCCTGCTCTACGGCAGCGCCCGGGACGACCTGCCGGAGGGGTTCGAGACCACCGCCCACGCATTGCTCGATCCCCTCTTCGCCCATGTGCGGGAGACGCCGGCCTTCGATGCCGCAGGGGACCCATGAGCATCGAGCAGCCGGTGGCCCTCGGCGTCCCGCTCACCGGGGTGCGGCTCATCGAGGCCAGCGCCGGGACGGGCAAAACCTGGACCCTGTCGGCGATCTTCCTGCGCCTCGTCGTGGAGACGGACCTACCGATCGGCGGGATCCTCGCCGTCACCTTCACGCGCGCCGCGACCGCCGAGTTGCGCGAGCGCATCCGGGGCCGGCTCGGCGCGATGCTCGACCTCCTGGAGGACCGCGGGACCGACGACGGGCTGTGCGCCCACCTCGCCGCGCGGCTCACCGACACCGGACGCGCGCGCCTCAAGCTGCGCGCCGCCCTGTACGGTTTCGACGATGCGGCCCTCTACACGATCCACGGCTTCTGCCAGCGGGTGCTGCGCGACCGGGCGTTCACGAGCGCCATGCCCTTCGAGACCGAGGTCCTGGCCGATGCCAGCGAGCTGCTCGGCGCGGTGGTCGCCGACTTCTGGCGCCAACAGGTCGCCTCGCCGCCCATCGCACGGGGCGGCGGCCCGGAGGTCCTGCTCCATGACTCTTTCGTCGCCTGGCTGCTGACCCGGAATATCACGCCCGAGTCCCTGCGCGCCTGGCTCGGCCCGCTCCTCGACCAGCACGAGCTGCGGGTCGAGCGCCCGCTGGAACCGCCAGGCGGCGTTGCGTCGATCGAACGGTTCGGGCTGCTCCGGGATCGCATGTCCGAGCGATGGCGCGCCGAGCGCACCGACATCCTGGCGCGCCTCGGCACCGGCCTGCAGAGGAACGTCTATCGCGCCGACCGGGTCCGCAACTGGGCCGCGCAGATCGATGCGTATTTCAGAGAGGACGGCGATCCCCTGGCCCTCCCCCCGCGCCTCGATCGCTTCACGACCACCCGCCTCGCCGCAGCCAGCACGGGCGCCGCTCCGAGCCATGAGTTCTTCACGCTCGCCGAGGATCTCTTGAGCACGCATGAGACGCTGGTGCGCTCTTTCGAGGCGCGCCTCGGGGCGCTGCGCCAGGCGTTGCTCGAGGAAGCCCCTGGGGCCCTCAAAGAGAGACTGCGCGAGGCCCGCCTGCAGACCTACGATGCGCTCCTCCAAAACGTATACGACGCACTCACCGGCCCGCGGGGCGCGACGCTCGCCGCCCTCTTGAGGCAGCGCTATCCGGCGGCGCTCATCGACGAGTTCCAGGACACCGACGCGCTCCAATACGCCATCTTCCGGCGCATCTACGGGGACGGTGGCCACGCGCTCGTCCTGGTCGGCGACCCCAAGCAGGCGATCTACAGCTTCCGCGGCGCCGATCTCCACACCTACCTCCGGGCCCGCGACCGCTGCCGGCACGTCCACACCCTGGACCAGAACCAGCGCTCGGTCGCCGGACTCGTGACCGCGCTCAACACGCTCTTCGGCGCCCACGCGCACCCCTTCCGGCTCCCGCGCATCGCCTTTACGCCGGTGCGTGCCCCGGATACGCCACGCGCCGCCCTCGTGGAGCAGGGGCGGAGCGACCCCGCACCGTTGCGGGTGTTCCTGTGCCGCTCGAAGGACAAGCCGCTGTCCAAGACCGAGGGCCGGTCCTGGGCCGCGACCACGGTGGCCGCGGAGATCGCCCGCCTGCTCGCCGCTGCGGAAGCCGGTGGGGTGCGCCTCGGTGATCGGCCGCTCTGTGCACGGGACATCGCGGTACTGGTCAACGAGCACACCCAGGGCATGGAGGTCCGGAACGCGCTCCAGGCGCTCGGGATCGCCTGTGCAGAGCGCTCCAAGGACAGCGTCTTTCACAGCCCCGAGGCGGAGCAACTCGAGCGCCTCTTACTCGCGCTCTGCGAGCCCAGGCGGATCGGGTGGGTGCGGGCGGCGCTGGCAACGGATCTCTTCGGTCTCACCGCCCACGAGCTCGCGGCCCTGGAGGCCGACGGGGACCCTTTGGAGACACGTCTTGCGGACTTCGAGCACTACCACACGCTGTGGCGCGAACGCGGCTTCATCCACATGTTCCGACGCCTCGTCGCCGCGTGCGGGATCGCGGCCCGGCTCGGGGGCTACTCCGATGGGGATCGGCGCCTGACCAACCTCTTCCACCTCGCCGAGCTCATGCACTCTGGGCGGCTGCATGGCATGGAGGCCGAGATCGCGTGGCTCGCCGCGCGACGCCGGGACGCCGGTCCGAGCGAAGACGCGGAGTTACGCACCGAGGGCGACGAGGGGCTGGTGCAGATCGTCACCATCCACCTGAGCAAGGGTCTCGAATACCCGGTGACCTTCGTCCCCTTCCTGTGGGACGGCAAGTCGCGTGCGGCCAGGGGCGACACCTGTCTCTATCACGATCCCGAGGACGACGACCGGCCGGTGCTCGACCTCGGTTCCGCGCGGCGCAGAGAGGCCGCGACCCTGGCGCGCGAGGAGGAGCTTGCCGAGCGGCTGCGCCTCGCCTATGTGGCCCTGACGCGTGCGCGCAATCGCTCTTACCTGTGTTTCGGCCGCATCAACCAGGCCGGAGCGTCGCCGCTCGCCTGGCTCCTGTTCGGCACGGACGCGGACCCATTGCCCGCCGATCCGGAAATCGAGGATCGATTTCGCACCCTCTCCGAACATGCTCACGGCC
>JBOIDT010000016.1:0-36131 GCA_050740755.1 Gammaproteobacteria bacterium | reverse complement strand
TCGGAGAGCCAGCAGCTCGGAATCCAAGTGGCGATTGCCTTTGTGATAGCCGTTTCTGGGTGGCCGGCGACTTTGGCAAGAAACTCCGTCACGATAGGCGCGGGGGTTGAGGCTAGCCGGGTTGATCGCGACCACCAGAGGGGGCCGGGCACCTTTCGGCGCACCAGGCACGAAAATCTCCGGGGGCGGCCGGCTACTCGCTACGGGCGGGGTTCTCGAGGACGAAAAAGTTCTTGAGCAACCCGACCGCGCGCAAGCGCTCGCTGTCGGTGACCGGGGTCTCGTAGGTGCTCCAGAACACGAAGTCGGTGCGTACGGTCTGGCTGGCGATGACGCCGCTCGCGACGCCGCCTAGGAGGGTTCCGAGGGCCTGTTCGACCGGGTTCTCCTGCCGCTTAGATCCTTTCAGGATGGATTGCCGCAGGTATTGCTGATAGCTGTCGAGCGTCGGGTTGGTATAGGCCAGAAGCGCGCCGGCGGCGATCACGAAGAGGCCTATGACTATCGATCTCATGATGGCGATTTCATGATGGGTTGCCCACGATGCCGTACCGTTTCACCATCCGCTTAGCTCGGCTGCGAGATCCCGTTTGGCCGCCTGGAACGCCTGCGACTCGGCGATCTCGATCGGCGGTACGGCGGCCAGCGACGCCTCCAGGGATCGAATGCGGCGGGGGTCCTGGAGGTGAGAAGGGCGGTCACCGGACGGGAGGCGCCGCGCTACCTCCAGCATCGCGTGCGGGTCATAGCCGGCCTCCCGCAAGATCGCCACGGCCTGCCGGTCTGCCTCCTGTTCCTTCACCGGATCGATGACCAGCGAGATCGAGCCGAGGTCTTTCTTACGCACGTCCTTCCCGGACGTCTCCGCCCTATCGTCCGAGCGCCCGAACAGCCAACTGAAAAACCCCGGCGCCTCTCGCGGGCAGAAATGGCCGGAGAGCTGATGTCCCATCTCATGGGCCAGGATGGCGGCCAGCTCCGACTCCGTCTTGGAGAACTCCAACGCGCCGTCGGTGAGGTAGAGGGAGCCCGCGCCCGCGGCAAAGGCATTCGGGGCGCGATCGTGGACCATGGCCACCCGCCACGGGACGCGATCGCGATGAGACGAACGCGCCAACCGCTCCACGAGCGACTGGGTGTAACGTGAAAGCGCATCGCCGCTCGACCGTAACGGCCATTCCTCGGCGATGCGCTCGGCATTGGCCCGGGCCCGCTCCGACTCGCCCTCGCACAGGCCCGCGGCCTCGGCAGACGCTACCCAGACCGCAAGGCCAAGCGAAAACGCGGTCAGCGCAGGACGCACCCGCGGCTACTTACCGCGACGGCCTACGAGCCGACGATGAAGACGGCCTCATCGGTATCGTAACTCGTACCGACTTGAACCTTGGTTTCGACGACATAGGTACCGGGCTCGGCATTCCGCGGGATGGGGAGCTTGTTGGTGGCGACCCAGCCTCCGGAGGCACGGCGAAACGTCTTTGGCGCCGAGTTGGTGAGCACCTTCCCGTCCTTCTTCAGGGTGAAGCTCTCCTGCACATCGGCCCCCTGCGCCGCGGTTCCCGGCGGCATCAGCAACGAATAGTCCGTATCGATCTGTACCTTGCTTCCCGGTGTCACGGTACTGGGCGTTGCGGTTCCCTTTCGGATCTGGACCTTGTTAGCGATAACGGGCTCCGTCACGCCGTAGATCGCCTGATCTTGGGTGGCTGAGCGTACCTGCGTCGCCTGGTACTGTGCTACGACTCCCCAGCCGGCCGCGGCACCCAGCGCGCCTCCGACCGCGCAGCCCGCGTCCCCGCCGATCGCATATCCGATCCCGCAGCCAAGCGCCGTGCCGAGCCCGGCGCCGAGGAGCTGCTGGTTGCCCTCGCCCGTGGCGCAGCCGGACAGCGCCCCGCAGCACAATGCCAGGGCAGTGATTTTCGATGTAACAGTTGGTGACATATTCATCTCCATATAGTTGGGTGTGCACCCTATCGTGACCGGCATCAGTTGGCTTTAGGCGACGCCAATTCTGCCGGGGCTTGAGGAAAGCCGGTAGGGGCGGCATCGCCCGGTTCTCCCGGCTTGTCGAAATAAGGACCGGTGGGAACGGCCGGTATCGCCTGATTGAGCTGGGCTGAGATCGCGGCCAGGGACTCGGCCGGCGGTACTTCGATGGCCTCGAAACGCGAGCTCTCGTAGCTGTACTTGCCGCTGCCGGAAGGGTACTCCACGCCGAGCTTGAAGCCATGCTCCTCGCCGTCCACCGGGAGATACGAACGGAACGTGACCACATAATCGCTCAAGATGATGTTCAAGACCTCCTCGAGGATCTGCTGCATGCGGTCCACGGTATCGCCGAGCAGGTAGTAGACCCCGAAGGAATTCTTGGAGATCGCCTCGAGGTTCTTGAAGTAATCCTTGTAGGTCTTCGAATAGGCCAGCGAGTACACCGGGATGGGGATGGACAGGCTCGTGATGCGGGCATTCAATTCTTCACGCGAGATGGCACTGCCCTCGTCGAAACCATCGGAGAAGACCAAGATGGAACAGGATACGACGATGTTGGAAGCCCCAGGGGCGACCGCCGTGCCCTGGGCCGTCATGCCGCACATCTGAATCGCCGCGCCGATGCTGTCGTAAAGGCGCGTCTTCATCCCGTCGGCTTTCACGTCCAGCAGTCGGTGGGCGAGCGCAACGGGGTCGCGTTCGAACTGCGACACGAGCTCATAGCCGTCCTTGGTATCCCGGATAGCGAGGATGGCCACCTCATCCTGCGGGCGCTTGGCATCGAAGTAGCGCCCGGCGGCGCGGACCGCGGCACTGAAGGGCGCGCCCTGCATCGACTTGCTGGCATCGAGGACGAAGACGGTGCGGGTAGCCTCCTGCCTCTGGCGTATCGACTGGATCGCGTACTGCTGTTTGCGGGGATCGTAGGACTTGCCCTTGACCATGACGCCGACATTCATGAAGTTCAGATTGACGAGCGGCTGCATGCGCTCGTTGAAGGTCCGAAAATACACCTGGACAAACGGATACAGGTCCGAGCGGACCCGGTAGATCTTGAGACCGTATCCGCCGGGCACGGCGTAGCCCACGCCGCCTCCCCCCGCCGCCGCTGAACTGACGCATAGGCCGAGGATACAAAACCAGGCGGAAAGCCGGGCAGCAAACGGTTTGGGCGAGGACATCTTGTTCGGGCTGCTCATCGCGTTCTTGTTCATCGGTGACTCCTATCGTGGGTGTTGTCGCTGCCGGCGGTGGAGAGATGGGTCGGTAGGCGGACTCATTCGTCGAACTTCCACACGGGCGCGGGCTTCGGAGCCGCGGCGGGTTGGCTCGACCGGGGTTTCGGAGCCGCCGCCGGCTGGCTCGACCGGGGCTTTGGCGTCCTGGACCGTGTCCCGGTGCCGGCGCCGGTGATCCGGCGCGGTGTTTTCCGAGGCTGTTGGGTCGCCCCCCCACGGTTATCGTCCAGGATCCCCCCGGCCGACGGACCGCTTGCGCTGGGCGTGGGCACCGGCGGCGGGCTGCGGCGCACAGGCGGCGCTTGAAGCGCCGCGGACACCGGTGGGTCTGGTGTGACGGCGGCCGGAGGGGAGGTCTCCGGCAAACCGCCCGTGTAGTTGTTCAGGATCGATTGAGCGGACTCGCCCCCGACCGGTGCCTGCCCCGCGAGCGGCGGCGCGGCTGCTGGAGGCTGCACCGCTTGGGCCCCGGAGTTCGGCGGCGCCGGTGCGGGAACAGGGACAGATGGGAGGGCAGCCGGCGGACTACTCGGCGCCGGTACGGGTGACGCAATGGCGGTCGGCGCCGGTGGTGGCGTCTCCGAGGGCTCGGACCCGCTCCAGAAATAATAGCCTCCGCCGGCCATAGCGATGACCGTCGCGGCCCCTATCCCGACGGCCATTCGCATGCGACTCGGCGCGGCACCCGGTGACGGCACGGTCGCAGGCGGTGACTGTGGGCCCGCGGTACCGGCGGTCGGGATGCGGATGCTCTTGGGCTTGGCCGTAGGGCGACTCGGGATCTTGCCGACCATCGTCGTCCGCGCCGACGCGGAAGGGGTTCGCGCAGCGGCGGCGGTCGGGTCCGAGCCGTCGAGCATCCGACTGAATTCCGCCACGGACTGCTGCCGGTGGTTGACATTGAGGGTGAGCGCTTGGAGCAAGGCCGCGCCGAACCCCTCGGGGATCTCGGGGCTCAACTCCCCCGGAGGTCTCAGCTCCTTGCCGGCGACCCGTTCATGCGCGGCCGGCGGGCTCTCGCCTGTCAGCAGCGCGTAACAGGTCGCGCCCAGGGCATAGACGTCGGATCGCTGGTCGGTGCCGGTGCCCATGACCTGCTCCGGCGGGCTGAATCCGTGCGTCGCGGCGCGGCCCAGGGTCCGGGTCATGGCGGAGGGCGTCGCCTCCTTGGCGATTCCGAAGTCGATGAGCATGATGCGACCATCCTCATCCAGCAGGATGTTCTCGGGCTTCAAGTCGCGGTGGATGATGGGCGGATCCTGGGTATGCAGGTAGGTCAAGACCATGCAGAGCTGGCGCACCCACGGCAGGAGCGTGGCGAACGGTATGCGCCCTCCCTGGCGGTTGCGTTCGCTCGCGAGCGTGCGGCTGCCGCCGAATTCCAGCGTCAGATACACCATCCCGCCGGCCGTGAAACGGTCGATGATGTCCGGGATCGAGGGATGCTGGAGACGACTCAGGAGCGCGGTTTCGTACTCGTCGAAGAGCAGCTCCGGGACCTCCTTGAGCGCCCGCCGTTTCCCGTTCAAGCGCAGATCGTCCACGAGGTAGGTGGCGCCGAAGCCGCCCTTGCCGAGGACCGATCTGACCCGGTAGCGGTCCTGGATGGTATCGCCGGCGGCCCGCAGCCAACCGAACACGCCCCGGATCGCGCCGTTGGCGGCGATGTCGAGATGCGCGAGCTCGAAGCCGCAGCTCGTGCACCGATACTCCCCCTGGATGACCGCGTGCTCCGCGTTGACGACCTCGCACTTCGGGCAGGCACGCACGGACGCCGGTTCGACTGCGCTCATCTTCGCACTCAGCCTCGCCGATCCTTGAGTCTTAGCCCGAGCCAGGCGACGAACAGGAACACCGAACCCAGCACCGCCACCATCCCGAGGTCGAACGAGAATTCGCCGGAGCGCGGCACCAGCAATTCCCCCATGGGGTCCTTGGCGTCCAGAACCTCCCGGCTCAATGTGGCCTTCATCGCGTCGAGGGACCAGAACGACACCATGGTGGCCTTGGCGAAGGCTCGGCCCGCGTCGCCCAGGTGCACCACCGCGTCCGAGAGGATGACCTGCGGGATGAGCAGGATGGGGACGATGGCCACGGCCTTGTCGTTGGTGTCCACGAAGGCGCTCACGGCCAGCCCCATGGCCGTCGCTCCCATCGCGGCGAGGAACAAGGCGATGGCACGGTCGAGAAAACTCCCCGGCAGAGACACCATTGCCGAGACCACGGCGAGCAGGACCACGCACTGGAAGGCCGCCAGCATTGCGAGCGGCACGAGCTTGCTCGTGAGATACGGCCCGATACCGAGGCTCACCGAGCGTTCTCTCAAGTACACCGGAAGTTCTTTCACGACCTCACGCGCAGAATTGAGGCAACCGAACCAGATCGCGGACAGGACCAGCATGAATGCGATCTGCCCCTCCGCTCGGGCACGGGCAATAAGCGCGCCGCTCGTGTCGAAGACCATGCCCATGACGGCGGCGATGAGGGGGGCCTGCAGCAAGAGGATCGCGAGGTTGCGCTTGTCCGCCAGGATCAGGTCCACATAGCGACGCATCAGGATCGCCGTCTGAGACCAGTCGAACCAGCGGCGGCGGGGCGGGGCGGGGGCGTGCGCGGGAGTCGCCGCGCCTCGCACACCGCTGTCGGGAGACAGGCGCGCCGCGACGTAGGTTTCATGCTGGGGTGAGGCGAGGAACCTCTCCGCCCAGTGTTCGGCGGGCTCGGACTCCAGTAGCTCGTAGACCTCGGCGAGCCGCGCGACGCCGAAATATCCGGTTGCCTCGGCGGGCGGGCCGAAGTACACGAGTCGGCCGCGATGCAAGAGGACGACGAGGTTGCAGACTTCGATGTTCTCCAGGGTGTGGGTCACGCAGATGACGGTCTTCTGATCGCGGGCGAGATCGGCGAACAGCCGCATCATGCGCTTGTCGGTCCCGGCATCGAGCCCACTCGTGACCTCGTCGAGGAACAGGATGTTGGGGTTGGCCACGAGCTCCACGGCCAGGCTCACGCGTTTGAGCTGGCCGCCGCTCAGGGGTGCCGGCGTGTCGATGGGCAGATCGGCCTTCTCGGCTAGACCCACTTTATCGAGCACGCGGTGGATATGGGCCTCGATCTCCTCGTCGGTGGTGTCGGGCGGCAGGCGCAGGCGGGCGGTGTAGTAGAGGGCGCGCGAAACCCGGATCTTGCGATGCACGATGTCCTGCTGGGGCACGTAGCCGATGGCGGCACGGAACAGATCGAAGGACGCATAGAGATCGGTGCCGTTGTACAGGACCTGACCGCCGGTGGCGGGACGACGGCCGTTCAGGGCGTCGAGCAGGGTCGATTTCCCCGATCCGCTGGTGCCGAAAATGACCGCGAACTCGCCGGGCTCGAACACCAGGCTCACCTGATCGAGCAGGTGTTTCACCCCGCCGGTGGAGCGGTCCGGGACCGCCTTGTAGAGGCTTCGCACCTCGACGTGTACCCTTCCCGTCTCGTCGATAGGCTCGAGCGCCTCGCCGGTGAAGACGAAGGCGAAGGTCGCGATCGCCACCCGATCCCCGGGCTGCACCTGCGCCCGGCCGGTCAGACGTTGCCCGTTGACGAAGGTGCCGTTGGTGCTCTTCAAGTCCTCGACATAGATCGCGCCGCCCTCGCCGATGAGCCTGGCGTGCTCGCGCGAGACGAGTGGCGAATCGATGGTGTGGTCGCAACGCGGGTCGCGGCCGATGGTGACGATGTCGCCCTGCTGACTATGGGCCGCTTGGGCCTTGCCCGGGCCGGGCGGGGGCGGCCGGGCCGCGGGCGGTCTTGTGAACTCGCTATCCGGGAGATGCACCTGGAACAGCGTCTCGCCGAGCGCGAGCCAGTCCCCGTCCCGCAGGCGGGTGGGGACGCTGATGGGTCGGCCGTTCAGCGACACGGGGGCCTCACCGACCGGCTCGATCACCACACCGGTGTCGTGGGTACACAGCCGGGCATGGCGGGCCAGCACATCCGAACCCTCGAGATCGATGCCGTCACCCGTATCGCAACCGAGCAGGTACAGTCGCCCCGAAGACACGCTCACGCTGGTGCGCTTGCGCGTGTAGGAACTGCGAAACTCGACGGTTTTCGTCTCTGTGACGATGGCGGCTCCCTCCCCGAGAACCTCGGCCGTGCGTCTTGATTCTAGCGAATCGAGGGGTTAGCGGCTACACGGCGGCCGGGGGAAAAGCCCCGCGGCATTGCCGGAAAGCCCCGTGTTTGGGTACCCTGTTCGATACCGATAGAAACTCAAGGATGCAATATGGGAGCCACCATCCTCTACACCGGCCCGGACGGCAGCCCCCGCCAGGGCTATTACACTTCTCCCCCCAACCGCGACCCGATCGCCGGTGTCGTCGTCATCGCCTGCGAGCTCCACCGCTACCCGTGCCGCCACGCCTTCGCCAACGAGACCCGCCCGAGTTTTGATCCGGAGGTCGCGGAGCTGGCCTGGCAGCGGACGCTGGCGTTTCCGAGCAAGCACCTCGGATGAATGCACCGCAAGTGGTACATTTCCCGATGAGTTCAAGCCGACTGGACGAGCTCCGTCACGTGTTGTGGCGGAGCCGCCGCGACCTCGCCAGCACCGGGATCGTCGTCTTCTGCATCAGCCTCGGCCTGTATCTCGATAGCGATGCGAGCCCCTTGGGTCGCCTGGAAAATAAATCAATTCTCCTCGGCCAGTACTTCCTCGGCGCTTGCGCCTGGGGGTTTCTCGCGGCGCTCTTGTCGCGGGAGCCCACCCCCATCCGGGCGCAGGTCGCGATCGCGATGCTGGCGGCCACGATCTGCGAGTACACCTTCGCGCCTACCTACCACATCTACACCTACCGCTTCGACAACGTGCCGGCCTACGTCCCGCCGGGGCACGGCATGGTCTACCTCACGGCCGTGGTGCTGGCGCGCTCGCCGCTGTTCGAACGCTATGGCACCTCGATCACGCGAGTCGCGCTCCTCATCGGCACGGCCTGGTCGCTATGGGGCGTGATCTTCGCCGAGCGCCTGGACACCGGCGGTGCGGCCCTGTTCTGCGTCTTCTGCGCTTTCTTGCTCATGGGCCGCTCGCCGCTCGTGTACGTCGGCGCCTTCTTCGTGACAAGCTATCTGGAGCTGGTGGGCACCTACTGGGGCACCTGGGCGTGGGCCCTGCACTGGCCGTCCTGGGGCGGCCTGCCGCAGGCCAATCCCCCGAGCGGGATCGCCGCCGGTTATTGTTTCCTCGATATGCTGGCCCTGTTCTTTGCACCCCATGTCATGCGTTCCTTCGAGTGGCTGCGAGGACTCGCGTCCGGCCCGGCCATGCTCCCCGTACCGGTGACGCGCGAGGCCGATCCCCACCGTCCCGCAGAGCCGCACCGGCCGGCCTAGTCGACCGGCTCCCGGACGGGGCCGGCACTGGGGACCGCGCCCGTATTGCGGCGCATCAAGCACGCGGTACAATGTTTGCTGCGGTGCACAGAGCCGCGCCCGACGGGCGTGCTTCCCCGAGCGCGGCGGACGACAACCTCATTGCGGAGAGACCCATGGACATACAAGGCAAAGTAGCGCTGGTGACGGGCGGTGCCAGCGGCATCGGCAGCGCTGTGGCGCGGGACTTGGCGAGGCGTGGCGCGAAGGCGGTGGCGCTGGTCGATCAAAGCGATCGAGTCGCCGAGGTCGCCGAGGAGATCAATAAGGGTGCAAGCCGGGAGGCCGCCCACCCGTTCCTCGGGAACGCCATCGACGAAGGCTTCCGGCGCCGGGTCTATGACCAGATCGCGGAGACCTTCGGCCTCGTCAACATCTGCGTACCGGCGGCCGGGATCACCCGCGACGCACTCGCCGTCAGGATGAACAAGGAAACGGGCCGCGCCGACATCTATCCGCTCGACACCTTCCGGCTCGTGACCGAGGTCGATCTGATCGCCCCGGTGTACTGGTCGCTCGAGATGGTGGCGCGGCATGCGGAATCCCGTCACCGGCTCGGGCTCAAGCGCTGGAACGCCGCCGAAGGCATGCAGGGCGTGATCATCTTCATCGGCTCGATCTCCTCCCAGGGCAACAAGGGGCAGATCGCCTACGCCTGCTCCAAGGCGGGCCTGGAAGGCGCCGCGGCCACGCTCATGAAAGAGGCCATCTTCCACGGCGTGCGCTGCGGGGTGATCCACCCGGGGTTCACCGATACGCCCATGGTGCGGGCACTCGGCGAAGACTATATCCAGAAGTACATCCTCCCCGAGACCCAGCTCGGCCGCCTCATCCGGCCCGAGGAGATCGCCGACGCCATCTGCTTCATGGTGCAGAACTCGGCGGTGAGCGGGGAGCTATGGGCCGACGCCGGCTGGCACCCGTCCCCCGCCTGAGCCTCCGGCTCCACCCGATGGCGACCCCGGCCCCGGCCCGGGGGCTAGCGGCGTCCGGAAGGCTCGATCCCGCTCGCCACTCGATCCCGTCCACATCGGATGGGAACGGCGCGCACAGCGGTTCCCCTCGGCATCGACCCCGGCTATGATGGCGCGCGGTCGCTGACTGCCCGGAGGGGCGTCGACCGCAACGAGAATCTTCGGGGTTCAACAACGCACGCCCAGCGCCTGGCCGGTGGGCTCGGAGCGATCCATGCGCCCATCGTCCTTCCGCTCTGCAGAGCCCCTGCCGCTCGGGGTCGTCACCCTCCTAACCGTTCTGTTCTGCGCGAGCACCCTGCCCGCCTTCGCCCGTCCCAGCGCGAACCTGCCGGCTCCGGTCCTTCAGGCCTTCAAGCGGGCGCGCATCCCCCTGACCCATGTCGGCATCCTGGTGCAGGAGGCGGGAAAGAGCGAACCGCGGATCGCCTGGCAGGCCGACCGGCCCATGAACCCCGCCTCCACCATGAAGCTCGTGACCACCTTCGCCGCCCTCGATGCCCTCGGCCCTACCTATACCTGGAAGACCGAGGTCTACCGCACCGGGGTCCAGCGCGGGGACGTGTTGCAGGGCGATCTCATCATCAAGGGCTATGGCGATCCCAAGCTGAGCCTGGAGCGCTTCTGGCTGCTGTTACGGGGTCTCCGGCAACGGGGGATCCGGGAGATCCGAGGCGATCTGGTCCTGGACCACGGCTATTTCGCCGTCGAGGACCGCTTCCCGGTCAGCTTCGACGGCGCGCCTTTCCGCCCCTACAACACCATCCCCACGGCGCTCCTGCTCAACTTGAAATCCATCCAGGTGCAGGTCCTACCCAAGGGCGAGGGATTGGTGCAGGTCGTGACCGATCCCAGGCCCGCCCAGATCGAGGTCCTGAACCGGCTGACACCCACCCGCGGACCCTGCCGGATGCGCAACTCCAAGTTCGGGGTGCGTTTTCACAGCGATGCCGCGAGCGCCCGCATCACCGCCAGCGGTGCCTATCCGCTGGCCTGCGGGAAGGCGGTATACGAGGCCTCGCTCCTGAGCCACGCCCAATACGTCTACGGCGTGTTCCGGCAGTTATGGGGCGAGCTGGGCGGCCAGCTCCAGGGCGGACTTCGCGAAGGCCCGGTGCCACGCGGGGCCGCGCGCCTGGCGCTGTCCGAATCGCCCACCGTGGTCGAGGTGGTCCGGGACATCAACAAGGACAGCAACAACGTGATGGCGCGCCAGTTGTTCCTGACCTTAGGGGCCGAGATCCAGGGGCCGCCGGCAAGCCCGGCCAAGGCCTTCGACGGCATCCAGGGGTGGTTCTACAAACGCGGCGTCGATACCGAGGGCCTGGTGATGGAAAACGGCTCGGGCTTGTCGCGCATCGAGCAGATCGCGACCAGCGCGCTCGGCCGCATGCTGCTGTACGCCTACGCCAGCCCCATGATGCCGGAGTTCATCGCCTCGCTGCCGCTGGTCGGGGTGGACGGCACGATGCGCAAGCGCCTGCGCCATACCCCTTTGAAGGGCAGGGCGCACATCAAGACCGGCAGCCTGCGGGGCGTCAAGGCCATTGCCGGCTATGTTCTCAACCGATTCGGGCGCATGACCGTGGTCGTGTGCATCATCAACCACCCCAATGCCGCGGCCGGAACCGTGGCCCACGACGCGCTCCTGCGCTTCGCGTACGACGGTACCGACCCGGGTCCCTCACCGGTCGTGTACGGCGCGCGGCCCTAGCGGGGGTCGCTCCATGTCGAGACCCGCGGCCCGGCCCCCGAATGGGGAATGGCGCATGGCGAATGGCGTGCCTCCCTCGATGCCGAGCCCCGCGGTCTGGCTGCTGATCCTGGCATGTCTCCACCTGCCCGCCTGCGCCTGGGATCCGGAGGTCACCGCCATGGTCCCGGAGGCCCCGGAATCATTGCCCGCACGTAGCGAGAAGACCGTCGCCATCGACCGCGCCCAAGGGGGTGAGGATACCAATCTCTTCATCGCCCCGAGCCTCGGCGATGCCGGTTTTCGTAAGGCCCTCCACCTCGCCCTCGAACGCTCGGGTCTGTTTCAAAGGGCGGTCATCGACCAGAACGCCGATTACCTCCTGTACCCCGAGGTGATCACCCAGGAGCTGATCCCGGGGCTCAAGATGACCGCGGTGCTCCACGCCCGCTATCGCCTGATCGAGGCCTGGTCCAAGAAGAAGCTCTGGGAGGACCGCATCCTGACGGTGTACGACGCGGACCTCGGCGAGGGGCTTTACGGACTCACCCGGGCGCGGGCGGCGCTCGAAGGGGCGGTGAAGAAAAACCTCAGCAAGCTCTTGAAGCGGCTCGCCAAGCGCGTCGAGACGTTATCGGACAGGCGCGAGTGAAGCCCGGCCCCCCGTCCCGACGACGGGGAAGACCGGGATGCATGATGACGACCGCCTTTTCTCCCTCGCCCGTCCAGCGGGGGTGCGCGCACGCCGCCGGACGGCTCACGGATCGCCGAAGGTGACGCGGTAGACGCTACCGGTGAAGTCGTCGGAGAGATAGATCGCCCCGTCCGGTCCCTCGGTCACGTCACAGGGGCGGCCAATGACGTCCTCGTCCACCTCAAAGCCGGTCGCGAACTTACGCTCGGTGATCCCACCATCGTCGGCAAAGTGCAGGGACACGACCTCATAGCCCTGTTTCTCCGTCCGGTTCCACGAGCCGTGCAGGGCCACGAGCGCCGCGCCCCGATAGTCGGCCGGCAGTCCCCGTCCGCGTAGAAAGGCCATCCCGGTCGGGGAGCTATGGGCCGCGAAGACATGTACCGGGGCCAGACTGCCGGCGATGCGATCGACCATTCGCGCGCCGAAATCGGGGTCCGGGACCCGGTCGCCATAGGCGTAGGGCCAGCCATAGAAACCCCCGCGCTCGAGGCGGTTCAGCTCGTCGGGCGGGACATCGTCGCCCAGGAAATCGCGACCGATGTCGGCGCCGTAGAGAACGCCACCCCCCGGCCCGCCGGGGCCCGGCCCCCAGTCGAAGGCCACGGTATTGCGCAGGCCGGTGGCGTAGACCTCGGCACCGCTACCATCCGCCCGGAAACGCAGCATCGCCGCGCGCCACGGGTGGTCCTCGATGCAGACATTGCAGCTCGAGCCCACCGTCACATACATGAGCCCATCGGGACCGAAGCGCACGCTGCGGCTCCAGTGATTGCCCCCCGCCGGCAGGTCCTGAACGACGCGCCGGTACTCGCCGACGGTCTGGCCGCTTTGAGCGTCCAAGCGGATGCGGCCGACGGCGTCGGTCTCGGCGACGTAAACGAAGCCCTCGAAGACATCGATGCCGTGCGGGCGTTCGAGCCCGCCGACCAGTTCGCGACGTCCGTCGGGCCATCCATCCCCGTTCCGGTCACGCTCCAAGAGCACGATGCTGCCCGCTTCGGGCAGGCTCGCGAGCAGGTCCCCCGTCTCGGCAAAACGCAGCACGCGGACCCCCGGCAGGTCCGACGCATAGACCGCGATGGAAAAGCCCGGCGCCATCTCGACCCGCTCGCGCAACTCGGCCGGCGCCGGCGTATCTTGGCGCAGGAACGCCACGTTCACCGCGCAGCGCTCGGGGAGCAGAAACAGGAAACCCCCGAGCAGCACGCCCAGAGACACGAGCATCGGTTTTACACCCGTCAGCATAGCAGCCGTGCGTGGCCACCGCCCCTTCCGCGTATTATCATCCCCCAGGTATCATCACCCCCCAAGAATCATCACCCGCAAGAATCATCACCCAATTATGGTCGGGCCGCGCACGGGCGTCTACCCATCGTGATCGAGCCCGGTAACCGGGAGTGACTACCCCGATGAGCAAGACCACACGGAGCGCAGCGAGCGAGCATCCGAGACTCGGCAAATACGAGGTCCTGCGTGAGGTCGGCCGCAGCACGACGGCCATCGTCTATGAGGGCCACGATCCCTACATCGATCGGCCGGTCGCCCTCAAGATGGCCCAGAAGCGCCTCCCCAACAGCCGCGATCTGGCCGAGCGGTTTCGCCGCCGGTTTTTCCGTGAGGCGCAGACCGCAGGAGGCTTGCGGCACCCGAACATCGTGCAGGTCTTCGATGCGGGCGTGCACGGTGATCGCTGTTACATCGTCATGGAATACGTGAGCCACGGCGCCACCCTCCAGCCCTACGCGCGAGCGGACCATCTCCTGCCCATCGAGCGGGTCGTCGAGGCCGCCTTCCAGTCGGCGCGGGCGCTGGCGTATGCCCACCGCCAAGGGGTGATCCACCGCGACATCAAGCCCTCGAACATCCTGCTCGCGGAGGACGGTGAGGCCAAGATCGGCGATTTCGGCATCGCCCACCTGGAGCGCGGCGCCGGATCGGGCACCGCGGCTATGCAGTTCGCGGGCTCCCCCGGTTACATGTCGCCCGAGCAGGTGCAGGACGATCCGATCACCCATCAGACCGATCTCTTCTCCCTCGGCGTCGTCATGTACGAATGCCTGACGGGGCGCCACCCGTTTTACGACGGGCGCTTCTCGGACCTCGTGTACCGCATCGTCAACGGAGACGCACCGCCCATGGCACAGCATCGTTCGGAGGTCCCGGAGGTCCTCGAACGGGTAGTCCGCCGCGCCATGGAGAAGGACACCCGCCGGCGCTACAAGACCGGACTGGACCTCGCCTCCGATCTGGCCGGGGCGTTCGGCCACCTGGGCAGCCCGCAGGACCAGGTCGCCCTGCACGAGCGGTTCAACGAGGCCCGATCCCTGCGCTTCTTCGACGAGTTCACCGATGACCAGATCTGGGAGATCATCCGCGCCAGCCTGTGGCAGGAATACGCTGCCGGGCAGGGTATCTTCGTCGAGGGCGAGATGGATAATTCGTTCTACGTGGTCATCACCGGTATGGTGCGCGTGGAGCGCGGCGGGCGCGTGGTGGGCGCGCTCGGCCCCGGCGATTGCTTCGGGGAGATGGGCTATTTCAGCAGGGCCAAACGCACGGCCTCGATCATCGCCGGCGCGCCTGTGTCCCTGCTCAAGATCAGCGCCACGGTCCTGGAGCAGACCTCCAAGGACTGCCAGCTGTGTTTCATCAAGGTCTTCCTGCGGCAGTTGATCCGGCGGCTGTCCCTGACGCCGGACCTCACCGGCAGCCGGAACGGGCCATAGGTTAGTTTTCGTTAGCCCGCATGCCCCTCGGCCTTGACGGGAGCCGGCTGGGCGGTGCGCTCGAACAGGAACAAAACCCCACCGACGAGCGAAAGCAGGAGGCTCTTGGCGCGCAGGAGCAGCGCGACCGCGAGCCCCTGGTCCATCGGCACACCCGCCTGCACCAGATACACGCTGAACGCCCACTCCCAGACCCCGAGGCCGTTCACGCTCAATGGCACGGACGAGACCAGGAGGACGATGGGGGTCAGTACCACGGCATCATAGAGATCCAGGGGAACCGCGAGCACCAGGCACGCCACATAGACATTGACCGCCGCCAGGAAATGGAAGGTGAACGAGTAGAGCATCGCCTTACCGACCAGGACCGGCTTATCCTTGAAATAGCTCACGTGGTCGTGGAACTGCATGAGCTTCGGAAGGAGCCGCGCTACGTGGCGGTTCTTTTCCATGGGCCGCAGAAACCACAGTGCCCACTCCGGGTTCCACACGGCCGCCACCAGCAAGAGGCAGGCGCTTCCCATGACCCCGATCGAGACTACCACCACCGGTTCCTGGCGGAGCCCTGAATTGAACAGGAACGAGGCGGTGGCGAGCGATACCAGGGCGATCATGCCGGTGAAACGCTCCAGAAAGACCGACGCGAGCGAATGGGTGTGGGACTCGATCTGCTTGCCGAGCACATAGGCGCGGACCAGATCACCGCCGACCATGCTGGGTAAGAAGTTATTGAAGAAGGACCCAACGAGATACAGACGAAACAGCCGGTGGAAGCCGATCACCACCCCGCGCTCGCGCAGGAACAGCCCCCATTTCATGCAACTCGCCCCGAGCAGCGGATAGGTGATGGCGAAGAACGGGATCAGGTACAGGGGCTGTACCTGTACGAAGGCATCGAGCACCTTGCGGCCATTATCGTTGACGACGAGCAGGGCGGCGAGGAGCATGACGCCCAGCGCGAGCCTGCCCAGGAAAAACAGCCGTTGTCTGGTCGATTTATTCACCATGTACTCCTGACACGATTTACTCCTGACACGATTTACTCCTGGACGGGCACCGGCATCTGGTCACAGCCGGCCCGCCGCGATCGGATCGGGGGACCCTACATCGGCCTGCACAGGCTCTGCCCGTCGGGTCCGAACCAATCGCGCCGGGACCCCGGCGACGATGGCATAGTCCGGGACGTCCTTGTTCACGACGGCATTGGTCGCGACGATGGCGTCCCGGCCGATGGTGACCCCATCCATGATGACGGCGCGCGCCCCTATCCAGGCCCCGTAGCCCACCTTGATGCCGCCCTTCAGGTCCTGACCCTGACGCGAGATCGGGATATCCAGCCGATCGTGGTGATAACTGGCACCGCCCAGATAGGCGTAGGGTCCGATCATGACCTCGTCGGCAAGCTCCAGGACATTACCGCCGACGGCGCTGAGGCTCGAATTGAGTCCGATGCCGACGTTGTTACCGATGACGATGTCGCCGTCCTTGCAGCGCAGGGTCGCGCGATCGCCGAGTATCACGTTGTCGCCCAGGCGTATGCCACGATTGGAGTCGCCGCGCGCATCCAGCAAACAGCCATCGGCGATGACCACGTGATCGCCGACCGCCACCTTGCAGGGGTGGCGCAGGGTGACACCGGCGCCGAAGAACACCCCGCGCCCGGCCTTCATCAAGAGACGCCGATAGAGCTTCTGCCTGAGCCACAGGCCCAAGGCACCGGGCGCCAGGCTGCCGATGGCCACGAAGAGCTCATACTTGAGCGTATAGCCGAGACGGGTCGATCCGACGATCAACCGTTGATAGCGCCTGAGCGCCGACTGCGACTCGTCGGTGATCTGGCTGTGCATCTTTTCACGCGCCACGAGACGTTCACCACATCCGACTAGGGTATCGCAGCAGGCCGCATCATCACGCTACACCAGCCCCTCGGCCAGGTAATGCCGGTAGGTGTGGGCGAGCCCCTCGTGCAAGGTCACCACAGGCGCGAACCCCAGGAGACGCCGCGCCTTTGCGATGTCGAAAGCCGAGCTCTCGGTGAAGAACTTCAGGCTGCGCGTCGAAAAGGGCGGTTCCTTGCCGAGCACCTTGAATACGCCCTCCACCCCGAGACAGAACGCCGTCATGACGCCCATCGGCACCCGGATGGGCGAAAAGCGCAGTCCCTGCACCGCGATGATCTCCGTGATCAGGTCCTTGAGCCGGACGGCGTGATCCGATGCGACCACGAAGGTCTCGCCCTCGATCCCGGGCCGGGTGGCGGCCAACTCGAAGGCGGTGAGCATGTCCCGGATATGGATCGGGTGGCGGAAGTTCTCGCCCTCGCCCACCATGACGAAGCGGCGTTTTCTTATGGTGCGAAACAGCTTGAGGGTGCGCGGGCAGCGTGGTCCATACACCCAGGCCGGCCGCAGGATGACAGCGGGGAAATCGGTGTCCTTTACGAAGCGCGTCACGGTCTCTTCCCCCTCTAGCTTGGTGCGCTCATAGAGGATGTCGGGATGACACGCAGAGGACTCGTCGGCCGGCAGGGTCGTGAGCGGCCCGTACACCCCGACACTGCTGGTGTGGACGAAGCGGCGGACCCCGTGGTTTCGAGCGATCTCCAGGAGCGACTTCACCGCCTCGACGTTGGTTTCCCAGAAATACGCGTCTGATTTGGCGACCTCGAGGTGCGCGCTCGCGAGGTGGAATATTATATCAACCCTGGGGATATCAATCTTGGGGATATCGACCCCGGCGATGACGCGAGACAGGAACCCCGCGTCCCGGACATCGCCGGCGTGCAACCGGCAGGCGGGGTTCTGCCTCAGGTGATCGAGTCGGTCGAGATGAACGTCGATGGCGATGACCCGCCGGCCATGGGCCAACTGGTCATCGACCAGGTTGCTGCCGATAAAACCGCCGGCACCCGTGACGAGCGCGGTTTCCTGCGCCCCCATCAAGCGACCCTCCTCCCCTCGACGACCACGACATAGCCCTCGGTGAAGAACAGGAGCCGGTCGAGCTTCGAGAGCAGCGCGTAGACGGGATAGATCAGCGAATAGATCTTGAAAGTCTTCTCCACGGATTTGACCTGGTCCTTGGTCGCCGGCGCGATCTGGCCCTCCTCGACCTTGGCCTTGCTCTTTTTCGCCAGGACCATCACGTAGGCATAGTTGATGGTGAGCTCCAGGAGCTCGGTGAAGAAACGCGAGAACGTGCTCTCCTTGCATGGCTCGATGCGGTTCTCGCTCATGAGCCGTCGAAGCTCCGGCAATTGCAGTCCCACCCGCACGTGCCCGTATTTCTCCTTGGTCATCCCGACCGCGTGTTTCATCTTGACCGCAAGCTTGGTCTCATCGCCGTTCGGCACGGTGATGATGACCTGCCCTCCGGGCCTGGTCACGCGGTGAAGCTCGGCCGTGATGGACCCCGGATCCTCGAGATGCTCGTGTACATCGATCGAGATCACGCGATCGAAGCTCGTGTCGGGAAAGGGGAGATGGTCTTTGTCCGCGTGCTTGACCTCATCGCCGAGCAGCTCTGACATCTCGGCGATGCAGAACTCTTCCAGATCGGCCCATGACCATTCCCCACCCAGCTCGCGCAGGTAGTAGTTCATGGCCCCGTTGTTGTCCCCGCAGGTGAGGAGCAGACATTTCTCGTCCTTGCCGACGGGTCCGAGGTGATCCTTCAGGACCTCATAGCGCATCTGCTTCTTCAAGGTCTTCTGAAACATTCGAAGCTGCCAGGGTGTTTCATTCTGTTCCACGGTGTTCTCCAAGGTGATGGGTTGTGTCGATTTCGGACCGATGCGAAAGGGCGCGCCCGTTGTCCAAAGAAAGCAATCGCGGGCGCTCATTCGCGCAAGAAGCCGTCGATGGCGTCCAGCGTATCGCGTAGCACTCGCCGGTCGTAGACGGTGACGGCGCGGATCTCGGTGGTATTGGCATAGTGATCGGCGTTCGGGACCGTCACGTAGCGCTTCGGATCGGCCATCTCCCGGTAATAATCCTCCAGATAACGGCGGTCCGCCGGCGATTCGCGCTCTCCGTCCATGAGCAGGAGGGGCTTGTGTCCCCGGCTCGCGAAATACGGTGCGTAGTTTCCAAGGTCACTGGAGCTTTCTTTGTGCCGCCGCCAGACGTCCTCGGTATACCAGGCCGGGAACGGCCCGTATCCGAGGATCTCGCGATAGGCGCGCGCGCGATCCCGAAACATCTTGCGATCCGCGGGGTCCGCGAGGCGCTCCGCCATGCGCCGCGGGGGACCGATGGCGACGAGCTTCCGTACCCGCGGGTCGCGCGGGCCGGCGCTCAGGATGGGCGGAACCCCGCCCGAGTGGCCCACCAGGTGGATCCGGTCCGGGGCCACGAATTCGAGGCCTTCGAGATACGAGAGGGCGGCCGAGACATCGGCACTCGTGTCGGGGCGCTCTCCGGGGGCGGTGGTCTTGAACGGGTCCTCCGACTCGCCGAAACCCGCGCGGTCCAGGGTCAACACCACATAGCCGCGTTCCGCCAGGCGGCTCGCCAAGACCTTGTATAGGGGCAGCCGCCTGCCTCTGTGTGTATTGCCGTGCAGGAGCACGATCGCCGGGCGCCTCTCTCCGGCGTCCTCGGCATAGACGCTGGCGGCGAGCTTGAGCCCGTCATCGCGCACCACGGTGACCTCTTGCGAGGCCCCGCAGAGACAGACACCGAGGTCCCAGGCCGAGGTCTTGCCGAGCAGGAGCCGTAGCCTTTCTGCCGGACCTCCGAGTGCGCGCGCCAGGGTCTCATGAAACAGCGCGATCGCCGCGAGCAATGCGATGGCGATCAGGGCCGGCCAGCCCCGCCCGCCGCCGCGCTTGAGGGTCAGAACACGGCTCATGCTTTTTTTTCTCTCATATGATGGCCGGTGCGGCCACCTCGGCAAGCCCCGGCTGGCGCGCGATGTGGGCGCCGGCGCCCGTTGACGTCGAGGCGATCCGAAGGCTCAGGCGGGATCGCTCCTGCTCTGCGCGGCTCGGTCCCCAACCGAACAGCAGAGCGAGCTCGCCGGCCGCCGACGCGGTGCCCTCGGGGTCTTCCCACAAGGTCGTGCGGCGGAATACCAGGTCATCGAGGTGCTGCACCGACTCCTCCGCGATGAGCCTCGACAAGGCGTTTCGCCACCGTAGGGGCACCCCCCCGTGGGTGCCCGCATCGGACTCTGCGTTCGGGCCGGCCCGCAACTCGCCGGCCTCCATCTGCCAGCCTTCCTGCAGGGCCGGTCGCGCCTGTGCATGGGAACGCGGCCTTGTTTTCTCTATGTCCTTGGGCGGAAAGCGACGGGCAATGCACTCGATCGTCTTCTCCGCGCACAGACGAGAGGTCGTGAACTTGACCCCCGAGACGCTGAACAGACCCTCCGGCCCACCCTGCGCACCATGGTCGCGGATCACGGGACGAACGGCCAGGGTCGCATCCCCCTCGCCGCGGACCGGGAGGAGGCCCGCGAACACGCGCACGACCTCGGCGCGCCGGAGCGACCAGCCGGGCACGGCGGCGTTGAGGTCGGCGATAAACTCATCGAGCTCTGCCTCCGAGGGCCGGGGCTGCTCGACATCGCCACGCCACGGTCCGTGACCGGTGCCGGCCAGCAGCCGGCCCTTCCAAGGGTGCAGGAAATAGGTCCGCGCGGCCTTCTCCATTGGTTGGTGACGCGCGGTCAAGGCCAGCGCACAATCGGACGGGGCCGGGCGCGCGAACCACACGTTCCAGGCGAGCGACGGCCGGAACAGCTCCGGGGCATCGCGATCGAAGCGCGCGGCGAGCCCACGGCCCCAGGGACCCGTGGCATTCACGACCACGCTCGCGTGATAGCGATGCTCGAGCCCCGTTTCCGTGTCGATGGCGGAGATCCCGGACACGCCGCGGCCCGCGGCGCACAGCGCCTGCGCCTCTACATAGTTCAGTGCCCGCCCACCGAGCAGAGAGGCCCAACGCAGCGTTTCTATGAGCAGGCGTTGCGAGTCGGGCATGCGTGCGTCGTACCAGAGGGCCGCCCCCTGCAGGCCCGAGCCATCGACCTCCGGGAAGCGCGACCGGGTGTCCGCGGCCGAGATCAATCGACCCGCAGGGAGCCTGCGATCGAGACCCACCCCGCGATTGCGGTGCAGGGACAAGAGGTCGTTGGCGCAAAGGGCCGCGCCCAACACGCCCCGGCGGCGCAGCCCTTCCCCGTAGAGGGGCATGAGGCAGGGAAGCGGCGTGACCAGTTCCGGAAACGTGCGCAGGAACCAGCGGCGCTCCCGCACCGATTCGAAGAAGCGCGGCAGGTCCAGGGCCTGGAGATAGCGCAAGCCCCCGTGGACGATCCTGAGGCTCTGGAAGCTGGTCTCTCCCCCGAAGTCCCCGCGTTCGACGAGCAGGGTCCTGAGACCCCGCCGGCCGGCCTCCAGGAGCAGCATCGCCCCATAGATCCCGCCCCCGATGATGATGAGGTCGTAACGCTCCCGCGACGCCCCTTCGGGATCTCGTGCAATCACCGACACCGGGCCTCAACCGACCGCCGCCATCTCGGCGGGGTTTTCCATCGCGGGCAAACCCCCTTCGAGCCAGCGTTCGCGCCACGCTTCAAAGACCATGAGCGACCACAGGATGTGGCTGTGATTGGCGCGGCCATCGAGATGCGCCGCCTTGAGCCGTTCGATCGCCGGCCATGCGAATAGCCCACCGCGCTCCATCCGTTGGCGACAGACCAGCGACTCCAGAAGATCGCGGAACTGCGTGCAGAGCCAGGTCTTGATGGGAACGCTGAAGCCCTCCTTGGGCCGATACACGCAATGGGCGGGCACATGGCGCGCCGCGATCGCCTTGAGCAGGACCTTGGTGCGGCCCTTCGACACCTTGAGATGGTCGGGCACCTGAAACGCCAGCTCCACGAGCTCCCTGTCCAGATACGGGACGCGCGCCTCCAGAGACACCCCCATCGACATGCGGTCCACCTTGGTCAGGATGTTGTCACAGAGATAACTCTTGACGTCCACGTACAGGCCGCGGTTGAGCGGCTGTCGCGAACCCGCCGCGCGCATGAGCTCGGTGATGTGATGCGTGACGGGCGTCGCCATCGCCTGTCCGGCCTCGGGGGTGAAGATCTCGGCGCGCATCTCTTCGGTGACGAACAGCCGCCAGCGCGCATGGCCGAGGACCTCCGGGTGATGGAACCCTTCGACGAAGCGTTTGGCCTTGTTGATGAGCCCCTTCTTGGCGGCACGGGGCCGGAGCCCGTGGATGCAGGGCTCGATGAGCTTCTCGCGCAAGAACGCGGGCACCCGCGCGTATTGGCGCGCCCGCTCCTCGGCGAGATAGGTCTCGTAGCCCCCGAAGAGCTCATCGCCACCATCGCCGCTCAAGGCCACGGTGACGTGCTTGCGAGCGACTTGCGACACCAGGAAGGTCGGGAAGATCGAAAAATCCCCGATGGGGTCGTCCAGGAGGTACATGAGGCGCTCGAAGAGCCCCACGACATCGGCCGAAATGGTCTCGCAGACATGATCGACACCGAGATGGTCGGCCACCGCGCGGGCATACGGGGCCTCATTATAGCTCTGGTCGCCGAAGGCGATGCTGAAGGTCTTGGCACGCTCCATCGCGGCCGCCACGAGCGACGAATCGACGCCACCCGAAAGAAACGCGCCGAGCGGCACATCGGCGACCAGCTGGCGTTGCACGCTTTCCCGGAGCTTGGCATCGACCGCATCGGCCCACTGGTCGAATGTCCTCACCTCGTCGGCCGCGGCCGGCGGGATATCCCAATAGCGGCGTGGGGCGCAGATCGGGTTGGAAAGGTCGATGTCGATCAAATGGCCGGGTTCCAGCCTCTCGACCCCCGCCAGCAGGGTCTGCGCACCCGGCACGTATTCCCAGGACAGGAACTGCCCGACCGCGTCGATATCGAGGTCCCGTGTCACGAGCCCGCTCGCGAGCAGCACCTTCACCTCCGAGCCGAACACGATGCGCGCATCCGTGAAGCTGTAATAGAGCGGTTTGATCCCGATGTGATCACGCACCAGGACCACCTTACGGCGCACCGTATCGTGCAGCGCGATCGCGAACATCCCGTTCAGGTGGGCGGGAAAATCGCTGCCGTATTCCTCGTACCCATGGACGATGACCTCGGTATCGCTGTGGGTCGCGAAACGGTGCCCACGTGCCTCCAGGTCCCGCCGCAGCTCGCGGTAGTTGTAGATCTCGCCGTTGAATACCGTCAGGACGGTGCGGTCCTCGTTCCAGATGGGTTGCCGGCCACCGCCGAGATCGATGATGGACAGGCGCCGCATGCCCAACCCGACCCCGCCTTCCACATGGATCCCTTCGTCATTGGGACCGCGATGCACGATGGTCTCGCACATCGCGTGGATTTGTTCTCGAACCGGACTACGCGCGTCGCGGAAGGCCGCGATGCCGGCGATCCCGCACATCAGCGCAGCAGATCCATCAAGCGCCGCATCTTGGCCACATAGGCCGGACGCGAATAGTCTCGTTCGTAGCGGCCCTTGGCATTGGTACTCCGCCGTTCACGCTCGGATCCGGAGGTGAGCGCCTGGAGGATCCCCTCGGCCATGCCGCTCGCGTCCGGTTCGACCAGAAACGCCACGTCGTCGTCCAGGACCTGCGTGTGTGAATAGATGCGTGTCGCGACCAGCGGCACACCGCTCGCGAGTTGCTCGTAGACCTTGAGCGGCGTGTTGGTCCCGGCGCTGCGGGGCGACACCAGCACCGAGGCCAACCGCGTGTAACGGCGCGCGAGCGCCTGGGGCACGCGCCCCGTGAACCGGCAATGATCGGTGACACCGTGCTCTTTGGCGAGGGCCGAGTAGCGGGCGACCTGTTCCCCCGTCCCGCCGACGACGAGCAGGAAGGCGGAAGGATGGCGTCCGAGGACCTTGGCGAAGGCGGCGATCAGGAGATCGATGCCCTGATAGCTCTCCAGGGTCCCCGCATAGACCACCGGGTCTCGGCCCTTGGGGATCTGCGCCTCCAGAGGTGTGCCGGCCGAAGAGTCGCCGGGACCCACAGGCGATCCGGCGTTGCGGCCTCCGACCTTGACCGGATCGAAGATCGAATTCTCGATGAGGAGGTGCCGGGGGGTGTCGCCCAGGGTCCGATGGACATAGTCGGCCAAAGCCGGGCAGATGGTGATGATGGCGTCCGAGGCGCGCAGGCTCGTGTTCTCCAGCCACTCGAAGGCACGGATGAGCACGCGCGACTCGGTGAACCTGAAGTTGCGCAACTGCTCGGGCAGGCTCGAGTGCATATCGTAGACGAGCTTGAAACGGAACAGCGGCTTGAGAAACCGGCAGAAGAACACCGACTCTTCATGGGCATGGACGAAGGCGTAGCGCGTCCGGCACAAAAGGGCCACGGCCCTTGCCAATATAAAGCCGTCGAGGAACAGCTTGAGCAGCGACGGGCCGGTCTTGACGTTCCCGAAGGCCCCGAAACGCGGGATGCGGTAGATCCGGACCCCCGGGATGTTGACATCCTCGCCTTCCCCATAGGTCAGGAGATCGACCTCGACACCGAGCTCGGAGGTCACCAGGGTCCGGTAATAGACGCTGTAAGGCGTCCCGCGCGGGGAAAAGAACGGTTGCGGTGCGATGACCAGGGCGCGCATGATTCAAGAGGCCCCGTGCTTGTAGAATTGCATGGCGATCTGGTTGTGGATGAAACGCAGCGGGGTTTCGAGGCGGCCGTAGGGTTTCATATCGAGAGGCGTGCTCGTGAGGAGGCGTTTGATCTCCGCGGCGGGCCACGCCGGGTCGATCGACGCCTGCGCCACGAGCCCGAAGCTGCCGGCGCGGCCGTACTCCGCCGGGAACGGCAAGGGATCGGTGCCCGGCAGGATAGCGATCCCGTCCCGGCGGGCGTCCTCGAAATGAGCGGGGCGCCCTAGAAACGCCGTGCGGCCGCTGTTGTCGCCGAGAAAAAAACCTAAGCGCTCGTGGTCTTTCAGCAAGGCCGAGACCACCTTGCCGCGTCCGCCCCACCATTTCCCGAAACCCCACGGGATCACGGCCACCGCCGCGGCCGATCGCACCCGGTCTAGCACCTGTCGGATCGGTTCCCCGTCCGGAACGAAGCCCTCGAAACCGAGCGCCAGGACCTCCAGTCTTTCGGCCGTGACGATCTGGCGGCCCGCGATGATATACAGGCATTGTTGACGGCGCTCAGCCATGACGGAGCCGGTCTCCTCCGTGTGCCGCAGGCGCCACTCGCCAAGCCCCGAGTCGCCATCGGCCGGTCCGTCCGCCCATGCCGAAAGGCGCTGGAAGCAGTCGGCGCGTGCGGTCTCGGTCAGCATCAGAACACCGATGAAACCATCCTGGCTGCTTTTACGGCTTCCCGGCTGGGCACGCGCGGCACGCTCGAAGTTGGCGTGAGCCGCGTCGAAAAACCCGGACAGGGGGAAACACCCATGGATGTGGACATGGGTGTCGATCAGGACCGCGGGAGTATTACCGGGCATGGGCATGGCTCACGGTAGGGGGTCGGTCCTAATAGGCACGGTTGCGCTCCCACCGCAGCGACGTCTCGACGATCGTGTGCAGGTCGTCGTAGCGCGGTTGCCAGCCCAAGACCCGGCGGATGCGGTCGGCCTCGGCGACCAGGACCGGCGGGTCGCCGGCGCGGCGAGGACCTTCGCGTACCTCGAGCCGCTGCCCGGCGGCCTTCTCCACGGCGGCGATGACCTCGCGCACGCTGTAACCCCGGCCATAGCCGCAGTTCAGCGTCGTCGATTCACCGCCGGACACCAGGTATTCCAGCGATTTCACATGGGCATCCGCGAGGTCCTCGACATGGATATAGTCCCGGATGCCGGTGCCGTCCGGGGTCGGAAAGTCCGTGCCGAAGATGGCGAGGCTCGCACGCCTGCCGACGGCGACCTCGGCGGCCACCTTGATGAGGAGCGTGGCATTGCGGGTCGACTGCCCGATCCGGCACGACGGATCCGAGCCCGCGACATTGAAATAACGCAGGATCACGAAACGCAGGGCGCTTGCCGCGGCCAGGTCACGCAACATCCATTCGCTCATGAGCTTGGAGGTGCCGTAGGGATTGATGGGGCACGTGGCGGTGTCTTCGCGGGCACAGGCGCCTTCGGGGATCCCATAGACCGCGGCGGTCGAGGAGAACACGAAATGCTCGACGCCGTGCTCCGCGCAGCACTCGAGCAGGTTACGCGTCTTGCAGGTATTGTTGCCATAGTATTTCAAGGGCAGCGTGACCGATTCCGGCACCACGGTATGGGCCGCGAAGTGCATCACGGTCTCGATGTTGTGCTCGTGCAAGAGGCGCGACACCAAGAGCGGGTCGCCGCTGTCGCCGGCCACGAGCAACCCGTGGATCGCCGCCTCCTTGAAGCCGGTCGAGAGGTTGTCCAGGACCACCACACGGTGGCCGGACTCCCCGAGCTGGCGGACCACATGACTGCCGATATATCCAGCCCCACCGGTCACCAGTATCGAGCGCTTTTGCACGTTGATCCTCCCACCGTTAAGACAGGCGAGCGAAAGGCAAGTATCGAGCCACCAAGAGCTTTCTTATCATCGGGCTCCGCGGGCCCAACCATTCAGCGCCAGATCTATTTTATCGCCCGTCCTTCCCGACCGCGCCCGCCTCGCCAGCAGCGTCGAGAGCGGGGCGCCCAGCCTCCGGGACCCGCTGGGACGGAACCTGCTGGGCCGGGACCGGCGACGGCGCCGACAGCGGCGCGCGCGCGGGCAGCGCGTCTCTAGTGGACGTGATCGGCCCCTCCGGCGCCCGGGCGACGGCACCAAGCGGTGCATCGCCGGTGCGCGCCTGGGTGGCGAACGAGGCCCCCCGCCCCTCGCCCGGGAGAACACCACCGGTCCACCACAACGCGCCGCCGACGGCCAGGACGACGCACGCCGCAATAGCGATCGATTTCCCCGCGCGCCTCTGCCCCGTTCCGAACTCGCTGTCGCGTGAGGCGCGTCGCACGTGTCCGGCGGTCACCTTGACGGCGTTGGCAGCATAGGCGGCGAGCAGGGCCTTGTCGGCCAATATATTGATCCGCCGTAGCAGGCCGCGCGAGCTGCGGGTCAGTCTCCGTACCGCCCCCCGGGTGAACAGCCCCATGCCCTGGTAACCGCAGGCGCGCAGGCGGGTGGTGAGGTATTCGGCCACCTCGTGCGCCGTGAAGGGCGTGAGGTAAAAGCTGTAGGTGATGCGCTCCTTGAGCTGGCGGATGCGGGGAGTGGCCAGCGTCTGGTCCAGCTCGGGCTGTCCGAACATCACGATCTGGAGGAGCTTCTCATCCTGGGTCTCGAGGTTGCTCAAGAGCCGGATCTCTTCCAGGGTCTCGATGGGCATACCCTGGGCCTCCTCGATGAAGGTCACGACCCGTACGTTCTGGGCATGTCTCTGGATCAGATAATCCTGAAGGGTATGTAGGACCTTGAGCCTGCTGTCCGATGCCGCGGACGGCAGTTTCAACTCGAAGGCGATGGCTTGCAGGATGTGCTCGGGTGAAAGGCTCGGATTGGCGAGATAGACGATCTCGGTGTTTTCCGGCAGTTCCCGCGCCAGCATCCGGCACAGCATGGTCTTGCCGCTCCCCACCTCGCCGACCACCTTGACGATGCCTTCGCCGCTCGTGACGGCGTACACCAGGGATTCCAGCACCGCGCCGCGGTTGCCCCCCGGAAAGAACAAACGCGTGTCGGGCGTGATCTTGAAGGGCGCCTGCGCCAGCCCGAAATAGGTGAAATACATCTCAGCCCCGCGAGTTGGCGAGCCGCTCGATCTTGCTGTAGAGCGTGGTGCGATTGACCCCGAGCAGACGCGCGGCCTGGCTCAGGTTTCCATGGCCCAGCCTGAGTGCCGCATCGATGTAGCGCCGCTCCCACGCGGCGAGGGTCTCATCGAGCCTGAAACCCGGCGTCTTGATCTGGCGCTCGGCGACCTGGTCCGAGCTCAGGGCATCGATCGGGGCAAAGACCTCGGACTCGAGCTCGGCCTCGATCTGCACGATGCCGACCGAGCGGCCGGGATACTTGGCAGACAAGCGAATGACGATATTGCGAAGCTCGCGCACGTTTCCCGGAAACTCGTAGGCGCAGAGACGGGCCTCGGCCGCCGGTTCCAGCCTGAATGTGGCCGTTGACGAGGCGTACAGGGCGCGAAAGGTTTGCAGAAACAGGAGGATGTCGTCGCCGCGTTCGCGGAGCGGCGGTACCTCGATGGAGAGCACACTCAAGCGATGATAGAGGTCCTGGCGAAACGCCCCGCGCCGGACGCCATCGCCGAGGTCTCGGTTGGTCGCCGCGATCACCCGGCATTCGGCCCGCCGCTTGTGCGTCTCGCCCAGCCGGTAGTATTCACCGTTCTCTAGGACGCGCAAGAGCTTCGACTGCAAGAGGGCCGGCAGCTCGCCGACCTCGTCGAGGAACAAGCTGCCCCGGCCGGCCTCCTCCAGGATCCCCGGGCGGGCGCCGGCGGCACCGGTGAAGGCCCCGCGGCTGTGGCCGAAGAGCTGGGTCTCCAGGAGCTCGGGGGTGAAGGCTGCGCAGTTGACGGCCAAAAACGGATGGCGCGCCCGCTGGCTCTCGGCGTGGAGGCGATGGGCCACCAGCTCCTTTCCCACCCCCGACTCGCCCACGACCAGCACCGGAAACGGCACATCGGCGAACTGCCGGATCAAGGCCCGCAGAGTCTCGATAGCGGGACTCGTACCCAGGAGGTTGCCCCCTTCGCTGGAGGCGCGGGCCTGTCTCTCCGCCGCGACCATCGCGGACTGATGGGCAAGCCGGGCCTTGAGCACCAGGGCATCGGTCGGCTTTGGGATGAAATCGACGGCACCCAAGGTCATGGCGTGCTGGATGGTGGCGCGCGAGCTCTGCCCGGAGAGGACCAGGATCTTCATGCCGGGGTCGAAGGCGAGCAGCTCACCGATCAGCGAAAAGCCCTCCTCGGGGCTGTGCGGGGTGGGTGGCAATCCGAGATCGACGAGCGCCAGCGCCGGCACCGGGCAGAGGGAGATCAATAAGGACTTGGCCCCGGCCCGCGTCGCGGCGCTGTGGGTCTCATACTCGTCATCGAGCACGAGGCCCAGGGACTCGACGATCAAAGGGTCATCGTCGACCAGCAAGAGCTTCGTCTTGGGGGTCGGGTTCGTATCGGTGCGCCTAGCGGTAGCGTGTATCACCACACCCTTGCGGGCCCCAAAGGCGTACGGTTCGCGGCTATGCGGCGGAAACCGCGACCCGGCTGCGCGCGCCTGCCGCGCCGATCCCGAGATTACGCCAGATCGCGATCGAGGCCTCGGACTGGTTCATGGTGTAGAAGTGCAGCCCCGGCGCGCCCCGCTCGAGGAGCTGTCGGCACAGCTCCGTCGTCACGTCCACGCCGAAATCGCGGATCGCCACGCGGTCGTCGCCGAAGTCCCGCAGCCGCTTCAGAATCCAACGCGGGATCTCGGCCCCGCAGGCATCCGAGAAACGCAGCAACTGCGTGCAATTGATAATCGGCATGACGCCGGGGACGATGGGGATGTCGATGCCGAGCTTACGCGATGCCTCGACGAAGCGCGAATAGGCGTCCACGTTGTAAAAATACTGGGTGATGGCACTGTCGGCCCCGGCATCGACCTTACGCTTGAAGTTGACTAGATCGGCCTCGGCACCCGCCGCCTGGGGATGGAACTCCGGATAGGCCGCGACCTCGATGAAAAAAAGATCCCCAGTCTCGCGGCGGATGAATTCGACCAGCTCATTGCCATAGCGCAGCTCCCCATAGCTCGAGGTACCCGAAGGGAGATCGCCGCGCAAGGCCACGATCCGCTCGATCCCTGCCGACCGGTAGGTCGCCAGCACGTCCCGTAGCGCCTGCGTCGGATACCCGATGCAAGAGACGTGGGGGGCGGCCGGGATCCCGGTCTTGTCGCGGATCTCGACCACGGTCTCGAAGGTGCGCTCTCGCGTGCTGCCCCCCGCGCCGAAGGTCACGGAGAAGTAATCCGGCCGCAACGCCGCGAGGCGGTCGCGGGTGACCTCGAGCTTCCCCACCGCTTCCGGCGTACGTGGTGGGAAGAACTCGAAGCTGAAGAGCCGATCGCTTGTGTGCGGTCTCCTCGATGACACGGCCACCTCAGTACCGGTAGTATTCCGGTTTATAGGGGCCGTCCACCGGGACACCGATGTAGGCGGTCTGCTCCTCCGTCATGCGCGTGAGCTTGACGCCGAGCTTGGCCAGATGCAAGCGCGCGACCTTCTCATCGAGGGCCTTGGGCAGGGTATAGACGCGCCTTTCGTAGGCCTGGTGATGGTTCCAGATCTCGATCTGGGCCAGGACCTGGTTGGTGAAGGAGGCGGACATCACGAAGCTCGGGTGCCCGGTCGCGCATCCGAGGTTCACCAGCCGCCCTTCCGCCAGCACGATGAGGCGCTTGCCGTCCGGGAAGACGACGTGGTCGACCTGGGGCTTGATGTTTTCCCAGCGATACTGCCGTACGGAGGCGATGTCGATCTCCGAATCGAAGTGTCCGATGTTGCAAACGATGGCCTGGTCCTTCATGGCGCGCATGTGCGCGTGGGTGATCACGCGCACATTGCCGGTCGCGGTCACGAAGATGTCCCCTTGGCCGCAGACATCGTCCACGGTCACCACCCGGTAACCCTCCATGGCGGCCTGGAGCGCGCAGATGGGGTCGATCTCGGCGATCCACACCGTGGCCCCGAGTCCCCTGAGAGCCTGGGAGCAGCCCTTACCGACGTCACCATAGCCGATGACCACCGCGACCTTGCCGGCGATCATGACGCCCGTGGCGCGCTTGATGCCGTCCATCAGGGATTCTCGGCAGCCATAGAGGTTGTCGAACTTGGACTTGGTCACCGAATCGTTGACGTTGAAGGCCGGGACCTTCAAGGTGCCGGCGCGCATCATCTCGTAGAGACGATGCACGCCCGTGGTGGTCTCCTCCGACAAACCGCGCACATCGGCCAAGAGCTCCGGAAAACGCTCGTGCATCACTTTGGTGAGATCGCCCCCGTCGTCGAGGATCATATTGGGGCGCCAGCCGTCCGGACCGAAGATGGTCCTGTCGATACACCACCAGAACTCCTCCTCGCTCTCTCCCTTCCAGGCGAACACCGGCACGCCCACCAAGGCCATCGCGGCCGCGGCATGGTCCTGGGTCGAGAAGATGTTGCAGGACGACCATCGCACTTCGGCGCCGAGTTGGACCAGGGTCTCGATGAGCACCGCCGTCTGGATGGTCATGTGCAGGCAGCCGGCGATCCGGGCACCGGCGAGCGGCTTTTGAGTCGCGTACTCCTCGCGCAACGCCATGAGGCCCGGCATCTCGGTCTCCGCGATGCGGATCTCCTTGCGTCCCCATTCCGCAAGCCGGATGTCCGCGACCTTGTAGTCCACTTGGAACCGCTCGAGGGGTTGTGTGCTCATCAAATTGCTCCTAGGCCCTAGGTATATGAAGTCGATTTCAGTTTCGTTGGGAAAAGAGTGCAGCGCTAGCCTACCTGCGCCAGCGGCGCGCGTTCCTGCAGGACGGTGAGCCCGAGCGCGTCACGCAAGGCCTCGACCCGATCGGTGCGCTCCCAGGTCAGCTCGCTCTCGGTGCGCCCGAAGTGTCCGTAGGCCGCGGTCTTGCGGTACACCGGGCGCAGCAGTTGTAGCATGTCGATGATGCCTTTGGGCCGTAAATCGAATACCTCGCGCACCGCGGTGATGAGGCGCGATCCGTCCACCGCACCGGTCCCGAAGGTATCGACGTTGATGGAGGTCGGCTCGGCCACGCCTATGGCATAGGACAACTGGATCTCGCAGCGCTCGGCGACCCCGGCGGCCACCAGGTTCTTGGCGACGTAACGCGCGGCGTAGGCCGCCGAGCGATCCACCTTGGACGGGTCCTTGCCCGAAAACGCACCGCCGCCATGACGGGCCATACCGCCGTAGCTGTCCACGATGATCTTGCGTCCGGTCAAGCCGCAATCCCCCATCGGCCCGCCGACCACGAAGCGACCGGTGGGGTTGATGAAGAAGCGCGTGTCCTTGCCGATCCACTCGGCCGGCAGGACCGGCAACAGGATCTCGTCCATGACGGCTTCCCGCAGCGTCGCCTGGGAGACCTCGGGGCTGTGCTGGGTCGACAGCACCACGGCATCGATGCCACAGGGCCTCTGGCCCTGATAACGGAAGGTGATCTGACTCTTGGCGTCGGGCCTGAGCCATGGCAGGGCCCCGCTCTTGCGCACCTCCGCCTGGCGGCGCACCAGCCGGTGCGCGTAAGTGATGGGCGCGGGCATGAGCACGTCGGTCTCGCTGCACGCGTAACCGAACATGAGCCCCTGGTCCCCGGCACCCTGCTCGTGCCCCTCGGCCTCATTCACGCCCTGCGCGATGTCCGCCGACTGCTGCCCGACGGAGACGATCACGCCGCAGGTGTCCGCATCGAAGCCCATGTCCGAGCTCCGGTAGCCGATGTCGCGGATGACCTCGCGGGCGATGGTGCGAAAATCGACCTGTGCCGAGGTCGTGATCTCCCCGGCGATGACCACGAGCCCGGTGGTGAGGAGCGCTTCGCAGGCGACCCGGCCGCGCGGGTCCTCTGCCAGGATCGCGTCCAGGATCGCATCGGAGATCTGATCGGCCATCTTGTCCGGATGCCCTTCGGACACCGATTCGGAGGTAAACAAATGCGTGTGTTCCATGGTATCTTCTCTGTAGCGCCCGTTCCAAAAGCACTTAGTTTAACTTTTTTCCGAAGGAATAGGGGGACAAGGGGACGAAGGACGGCCTTACGTTGCGCGTGTCTCCCCACCCGCAGGGCCCGAATCGAGTGCGCATAGCAAGAACCATGACATGCTTATCGAACCGCTAGGAGGGCCGCCATGGCGTTGATGCAGACCCCCGTGTGCGACTTCGGCGCGCGCGCACCGGATTTCTCGTTGCGCGGGATAGACGGCGACACCTGGTCGCTCGCCGAGTGCCGCGGGGAACGGGGGACCTTGGTGATGTTCATCTGCAACCATTGCCCCTATGTCCAGGCCATCCAGGAGCGCCTGGTGCGCGACACCCGCGCGCTGCTCGATCAGGGTGTCAAGAGCGTCGCCATCATGCCCAACGACCCCGGCGACTATCCGGAGGATTCGTTCGACAACATGCAACGGGTGGCGGCGCGCCTCGGCTATCCCTTCCCGTATCTCATCGACGACACCCAGGCGGTGGCCCGGTCTTACGGCGCGATCTGCACGCCCGACTTCTTCGGCTACGACGCCGATCTGCGCTTGCAGTACCGCGGGCGGCTGGACGAAAGCGGGCGTCACCCGGCACCGCCGGAGGCCCGTCGCGAGCTCTACGAGGCGATGGTGGGCATCGCGCACACCGGCCAGGGTCCCAGGACCCAGCTTCCGAGCATGGGCTGCTCGATCAAATGGGCGAAGCCGGACTAGGGCCGCGGCTCCGGGCACATCGATCCGCACCGTGAGCACCCCGCGGAGACAGGAGGCCTACCGGCCCACCCGGCGCGAGCTGGCGGACGGCGTCCTCTGTCCTCCCACCCGCCGTGCGCAAGCGCGTGGCCATCGAGGCGGGGATCGGAGATCATGCTACAAGTTCGTCGGGCTCGACGGCAAGGTGATCGGCCTGTCCACTTTCGGTCGCTCGGCGCCCGGGGAAGCGGTCTTCGCGCACTTCGGGTTCACGGTGGAGGACATCGTCCGCACCCTGCGCGCGTGGTTGGCGGAAAAATAGGAGGTAGGAAAGGGGACCATGACAATCAAGATCGCAATCAACGGTTACGGTCGCATCGGCAGGAACATCCTGCGCGCGCTCTACGAGGGAGAACGCCGATCGGATATCGAGATCGTGGCCATCAACGATCTGGGCGACGTCAAGACCAACGTGCACCTGACCCGTTACGACAGCGTGCACGGGCGTTTTCCGGGTACGGTCGAGGCCACTGCCGAGGCCATGCTGGTCGACGGCGACCGCATCCGGGTGTTGGCCGAGCGCGATCCGGCCAAGCTGCCGTGGGCGGAGCTCGGGGTCGATGTGGTACACGAATGCACCGGCCTCTTCACCACCAAGGCCACCGCCGCGGCCCATCTCAAGGCCGGCGCCAAAAAGGTCATCGTCTCGGCCCCCGCGACCGCGGTCGATGCGACCGTGGTCTACGGCGTCAACCACAAGACCCTCAAGGCATCCGATACCGTCATCTCGAACGCCTCGTGCACGACCAATTGCCTGGCGCCGCTCGTCAAGGCCCTGCACGAGCACATCGGGGTCCTGCGCGGGGTCATGACCACCATCCACGCCTACACCAACGACCAGGTCCTGATCGATGTCTACCACAAGGACCTCAGGCGGGCGCGCTCGGCGACCCAGTCGATGATCCCGGCCAAGACCGGCGCCGCCGCGGCGGTCGGCCTGGTCCTGCCGGAGCTCGCCGGCAAACTCGACGGCTACGCCATGCGCGTCCCGATCGTCAATGTCTCGCTCGTGGATCTGAGCTTCGTCGCCGCGCGGGAAACGAGCGTCGAGGAGATCGACGCGATCATGAAACAAGCGGCCGCGGGCGATCTGCGGGGCGTGCTCGAATACAACGGCGAACCCCTGGTCTCGGTGGATTTCAACCACCATCCGGCGTCTTCGATCTATGAGGCCAGCGAGACACGGGTCATCGACGGGACGTTGGTCAAGGTGCTGGCCTGGTACGACAACGAATGGGGGTTCTCGAACCGCATGCTCGATACCACGGTCGCCTGGATGCGGGCGCGCTGAGAGTTTAATACTCCGATGCTCTCCATGTCGGATATCGCCCTCGCGGGGAAGCGGGTCCTGATCCGCGAGGACTTGAATGTCCCGATCGAGAACGGCCGCATCTCCGACGATACCCGCGTCCGGGCCGCGCTCCCCGCCATCCAGAAGGCCCTGCGGGCCGGGGCCCGGGTGCTGGTGGTCTCGCACCTCGGGCGCCCCCAGGAAGGAAGCCATGAGGCGTCGCTGTCGCTGGCACCGGTCGCCGCATCGCTCACCGCGCTGCTCGGTCGCGAGATCAGGCTCTGCAAGGACTGGCTTTCCGGCGTCACGGTCGCGCCCGGTGAGGCGATCCTGTGCGAGAACGTGCGCTTCGAGCACGGCGAGAAGGCCGACGACGATGTGCTCGCGCGCAAGATGGCGGCGCTCTGCGATGTCTATGTGAACGACGCCTTCGCCACCGCCCACCGCGCCGAGGCCTCGACCCATGGGATCGCCAAGTATGCCCCCAAGGTGTGCGCCGGGCCGCTGCTTCAAGCCGAAGTCCAGGCGCTCGCCCGGATCGTCAAGGACCCCGTACGGCCGCTGGTGGCCGTGGTCGGCGGATCGAAGATCTCCACCAAGCTGGCGCTTCTGGAGTCCCTCATTGAAAAGGTCGACCGGCTTATCGTCGGCGGCGGGATCCTGAATACCCTCATGCGCACTGCCGGCCTGCCCATCGGGAAGTCCCTTTGCGAAGAGCCGCTCCTCTCGGTGGCCCGTTCCCTCATGGACAAGGCGCGCGAACGCGGCGGCGAGATCCCGCTGGCCGAGGATTGCGTATGCGCCAAGGAGTACTCGCCCACGGCGCGCGCGACCGTCAAACCCGCCGCCGAGGTCTCCGAAGACGATCTCATCCTCGACATCGGCCCGAAGACCGCGGCACGCTTCGCCGGGTGCCTTTCCGAAGCCCGCACCATCGTCTGGAACGGGCCGCTGGGTGTGTTCGAGCTCGAGCCCTTCGCCGCCGGCACGCGCGCCATCGCCGAGGCCATCGCCGCGAGCCAGGCCTTTTCCATCGCCGGCGGGGGCGAGACGCTCGCGGCCATCGCCAAGTTCGGCGTCGCCGAACGCCTCTCCTACCTCTCGACGGGCGGTGGCGCCTTCCTGGAGTTCCTGGAAGGCAAGACCCTGCCGGCCCTCGCCATCCTGAAGGAACGCGCCAGGGCCGATCCCGACTTCGTACACCCGAGCGAGGGGTACTGAGGGTAATCACAAGAGAAAATCCCGTGGAGGTATTCATGGGCCTCCTTATTGCCCTCTTTATTACCCTTACGAGCGAGTAATTACCCTTTCTTACGCCACCGGGCCGCTGGCCCGCGCCCCCGGCACTCGATGGCTCCGGCCGCCTGCTGTTCGCGCAACACGCGCCGGATCATGTCCCGGCTGATGCCCGGACAGGTCTGCTCCAACTGGCTTACGGTAAATTCCCCGACAAAGCGTCCGATGCCCGCAAGGATCTGGTCGGTCTTGGCACCGCGGGGCGCCTTAATGTCCCCCACCCGCTCGGCGAATTCCCGGTACGCGGTCTTGAGGATGAACAGCACGAAATTGATGTACGGCCATGGGTCGTGTTTGCCTTCGTGCCAACGCTGCGAGCTCTGCTCCAGCG
>JBOIDT010000015.1:0-37741 GCA_050740755.1 Gammaproteobacteria bacterium | reverse complement strand
TCCGCGTATAAGAACTTCAAAGGTCCTTTTTCGGCGAGAGGAAGAGTACGAGACGGACCTGTGGGTCGTCAAGTACGCGAGCCGTCGGTCCAGGATCGGGGATTGTTCGGGCGATTCATCGGTGCGACGCGCCCGGATCCGGGGCGTTTTGGCCTCTCAGGCCAGTGCAGGGCGAAGGGGGTGTCGGCTCAGGGCGCGGACGCCACCGAGCACGGCGCCGAGGAGGCTCGCGATCAAGGTCAAAAACGAGGCCGCGAGGAAGTGCAGAGGTATGAGAAAACAGATGGAGGCGTTTCATAAATGGACCTCGTGTGCGGCGCACTCCTACCTATCTGAGTTGAAAACCGAGCATGATGAGCCCGATGGCGGCGGCCCAGCTCCCGATCACCCGCACCGCGACGCGCAACCAGGCCGCTTGTGTTTGCATAATCGCGGCAAGGACTGCGAAAAGCGCGCTGGCAACTCGCGATACCGGACACGTGCAGCAGGCCGGTCGCGACAACGAAGCCGGCCCCGAAAAAAAAGCCCGCCGCTCATGGGCATAGCCGCTCCAGATCGTCGTGCCCGTGGCGTTGCTGCTTATCTTACTGTTTCTCTACAGCACCTTTGGCAACCTCAAGGAGGGTCTCTTGGTGTTCACCGGCGTACCGTTTGCACTGACTGGTGGGGTACTTGCCCTCTGGCTGCGCGATATTCCGCTGTCGATCTCCGCAGGCGTCGGCTTCATCGCCCTCTCCGGGGTCGCGGTACTGAATGGGCTCGTCATGGTCACCTTCATCCGCAAGCTGCGCGAGGAAGGCCGACCTTTGGAGGAGGCTATCCGAGAAGGAGCCTTGACCAGACTGCGGCCCGTGTTGATGACCGCCCTGGTCGCTTCCTTGGGATTTCTTCCCATGGCCTTGGCCACGAGCACCGGGGCCGAGGTGCAGCGCCCGCTCGCCACGGTGGTGATCGGGGGGATCCTCTCCTCGACCGTGCTGACGCTACTCGTCTTACCGGTCCTGTACCGGCTGGCGCATCGGAAGAGTGGCAATCCCTGTCTGACAGGCGCCGACATTGATCCGTAGCTTCTTCTTGATCGCACCGTTCTTCTCGGGCGCGCACCACAGGCACAGCCACCGATGAGTTGGGCTTTGCTGAAAACCGCGCTCCTCTTCATCGCCACCGCGCTCGCGGAGATCCTCGGCTGCTTTCTCCCCTACCTGTGGCTGCGCCGGAATGGCCCGATCTGGCTCTTGCTGCCCGCCATGGCGAGCCTTGCGCTTTTCGTCTGGCTCTTGACCTTGCACCCGGCCGCGAGCGGCCGGGTCTACGCGGCGTACGGCGGCGTGTACGTCGCCACCGCCCTCCTCTGGCTGCGCCTGGTCGACGGCGTGAGACTATCGGCGTTCGATGTCATCGGTGCGGGCGTCGCGCTCGTCGGGATGGCGATCATCGTCCTCGGGTGGCGTGGCGATGCCTAGCACCTAGCCGGCAAGAGGAGCGTCCGGCGCCGATCTCATGCGCGGCCTTCCGGAAGGCGGGCTACGGACTCTTCGAGAGCATCGACAACCTGGTGGAACTGCCGGTCCTTGAGACCTTGTTGGCTATGGAGGGCGGTGCGGGACGACTGGCAGCCAAGCGGCCCGGCAGTTGGTGACGTATGGGTAGTAGCCTTGGGGGTCGGTGCAGTAGTACCAGTATTGGGGCTGGGTGTATCGGGGAGATGGCGTGTAGTATGGGTAGTGTCGCCGATAAGGCGCGAAGATTACTGTGGCCCCGAGACCGAAACGGCCGCGGAACCCATGATGCCCATGGAAACCATGGTGGAAACCGTGCCGTCGATGGAGTCCATGGTGCTTGTGGAATCCATGCCTTCCGCCGCGTCCATGATGCCCATGAGAGCCATGGCCTCCGTGGAATCCATGCCCTCCGCCATGACCGTGTCCTCCCCTGTGTCTACCTCCGGCCCCGACATCATCGACCATACCCGCCCCGCCAAGCAGGGTCAGCACCGCGAGCAAATTGCGCACAAGCTTGTTCATGCCTCTATCGACCCGTGGACGGTCATGTCGACGGGCCCGCACATTCCAGCTTATCCCACGATTTGACAGGTATTGAAGGCTTAAGTGCCGTCCACCATGACCCGATCGGCAAACGCGGCATTGACGTCATCGCGCCGACTCGGTTTCGTTCCTCGATCCGGCGCCGTATCGGGCGGTGCTTCGGGCGGGCCTCGAGGCACCTCACGACCCGTGCTCGAAGATCCCATCGAGGGTCGAGGTCAATGCCGTACGCCAATCCGGCAGATAGAGGCCGAAGGTCTGGGCCAGCTTCGTGCAGTCGAGGCGGGAGTTCAGGGGGCGGCGGGCCGGCAGCGGATAGTCGCTGGTGGCGATCGGCAGTATCCTCTTGACCGCCATTGGTGGTCCGCGCGGCACCTCGCGGGCGGCGGCAACGATGGCGGTGGCAAAGCCGTGCCACGAGGTCTCGCCGCCCGTGGTCAGATGGTAGGTACCGCTCGCCGAGCGCCACGCCTCGCGCGTCGAGAGCCTTCCCAGGAGCAGCGCCGTGACGTCGGCGATCAGGCGCGCCGGCGTCGGGGCGCCGATCTGATCCGCGACGATGCGTAACTCCTGCCGCTCCGCCGAGAGCCGCAATACGGTCTTGACGAAGTTCTGGCCGCGTGCGGCATACACCCAGCTGGTACGCAGGATCAGGTGGTCGCAAGCCACCTGCTGGATCGCAACTTCCCCGCAGAGCTTGCTGCGACCGTACGCGTTCAGCGGGCTGGCGATGTCCCGTTCCGTGTAAGCACCGGGCTTCGCGCCGTCGAACACGTAGTCGGTCGAGTAGTGGATGAGCAAGGCCCCACGCTTGCGGGCCTCTTCGGCCAAGACGCCGACAGCGGTCCCGTTGATGGTGGTCGCGAGCGATTCTTCCTGCTCGGCCCTGTCCACCGCGGTGTAGGCTGCGGCGTTGACGATCACGTCGGGGTGGATAGTGGCGATGAGAGCCGGTATTGCGTGAGGATGGGATAGATCGCAGCGCCCCCTGTCGACCGCGACCATCTCACCGAGCGGCATGAGTCCGCGGGCCAGCTCGAAACCCACCTGACCGGTCGCGCCGGTCACCAAGAGCCTCATGGAAAGCACTCCGCTCGCTTGAGAGGCGGGCCGGCCCGGTCCTTGGGCGACAACAGCGGCTCACCGGCGAGCGGCCATTCGATTCCGATGTCCGGATCGTTCCAGAGAATGACGCGCTCGTGGTCGGGGGCGTAGTAATCGGTGGTCTTGTAGAGGACATCCACGCGCTCGCTCAGCACCAGAAAACCGTGCGCAATACCGGGCGGCAGCCAGAGATGCCGGTGGTTGTCCTCCGAGAGCTCCACGCCCAGCCATCGGCCGAAGGCGGGAGAGGACCGGCGAATATCCACAGCGACATCGAACACCGCCCCGCACACGACCGACACCAGTTTTCCCTGGGCCTGGTGAACCTGGTAGTGCAGACCGCGCAGGACGCCGCGGCGCGAGCGCGAGTGGTTGTCCTGGACGAAGTCCACCGTGAGCCCGGTCGCCTGCCTGAAGCCGCGGGCGTTGTAGCCCTCCAGGAAAAACCCCCGCGCATCGCTGAACACCCGGGGTTCGATCAGAAGCACATCGGGGATCGCCGTCTGCACGACGTTCATGAGGACTCCCGCTCGGTCGAAAGACGCAAGAGGTACTGTCCATAGCCGTTCTTGGCGAGCGCTGCGGCCAGCCTCAGGAGTTGCTCGGTATCGATAAAGCCTTTGCGCCAGGCGATCTCCTCCGGACAGGCGACCTTGAGCCCCTGGCGATGCTCGATGGTTTCGATGAAATTCGATGCCTCTATCAGCGATTCGTGGGTACCGGTGTCCAGCCAGGCGAATCCGCGCCCCATGATCGCCACGGACAGCCGCTTGCGTTCCAGATAGGCGCGGTTGACATCGGTGATCTCCAGCTCGCCGCGGGCCGAGGGTTCGAGGCCCGCGGCGATCTCGACCACGTCCGGGTCATAGAAATACAGCCCCGTGACGGCATAGTGGGATCTGGGCCGGGTAGGTTTCTCTTCCAACGACGTGGCCCGACCGAGCGTGTCGAAGGCCACCACGCCATAACGCTCTGGGTCGTTGACATGGTAAGCGAATACGGTGGCACCGACCTCGTTCAGCATGGCCCGCTCCAGTTGCATCTGGAGATCGTGGCCATAGAAGATGTTGTCGCCCAGGACCAGCGCCGAATGAGCACCGCCGAGGAAGGACCGTCCGATGACGAAGGCCTGTGCCAGCCCATCCGGGCTCGGCTGGACGGCGTACCGGAGGTTCAGCCCCCAGTCCGATCCGTCACCGAGCAGTTGTTCGAAGCGCTCGGTGTCCTGCGGGGTGCTGATGATGAGGATGTCGCGGATGCCCGCCAGCATCAGCGTGCTGAGCGGGTAATAGATCATCGGTTTGTCGTAGACGGGCAGGAGTTGTTTGGAGACCGCCTTGGTCACCGGGAAAAGCCGCGTCCCGGAGCCGCCGGCCAGGATGATACCTCTACGGTTCATGCCACCTCTCTGCCATAGTGGCGGGCCGTCCACTCCCGATACGCCCCACTGGTGACGTCCCGGATCCAATCGCCATGTTCCAGGTACCAGCCCACGGTCTTGCGGAACCCGGTGTCGAAGGTTTCGGCCGGGACCCAGCCGAGCGCTTGCCGGATCTTGCGGGAATCGATGGCATAACGCCGGTCGTGGCCGGGCCGATCGGTCACGTAGGTGATCTGGCGCGCATAGGGCCGCCCGTCGCTACGCGGCCTCTGCTCATCCAGGATGGCGCACAGCCGTTCGACCACCTCGAGGTTGGGTCTCTCGTTGGAGCCGCCGACGTTATAGGTCTCCCCCAGCCCGCCCCGGTGCAGCACCACGCGAATGGCGCTGCAATGGTCTTGCACATAAAGCCAGTCGCGGATCTGCCGGCCGTCTCCGTACACGGGCAGTGGTTTACCGGCCAGGGCCTGATGGATCACCAATGGGATCAACTTTTCCGGGAACTGATAAGGACCGTAATTATTGGAACAATTGGTGGTGAGCACCGGCAGGCCATAGGTATGATGGTAGGCCCGCACCAGATGGTCGGACGCGGCCTTCGAGGCGGAATAGGGGCTACTGGGTCGATACGGGTGGGTCTCCGTGAAGGGCGGATCGTTCGGGCCGAGCGACCCATAGACCTCGTCCGTGGACACGTGCAGGAAACGGAACCGATCGCGCGCCTCGCCCGACAGCCCGATCCAGTGGGCGCGCACGGCCTCGAGCAACTGGAAGGTGCCGACGCAGTTGGTCTCGATGAACGCCGCCGGCCCGTGGATGGAGCGGTCGACATGGGATTCGGCGGCAAAATTGACCACGGCCCGCGGCCGGTGCTCGGCGCACAGGCGCGAGACGAGGTCGAAATCGCCGATGTCACCCCGAACGAAGACGTGACGCGGATCGTCCCGGACGCTCGCGAGGTTTTGCAGGTTGCCGGCGTAGGCGAGCCGGTCGAGGTTGACGAGGGGCTCGCCGATCTCCGCCAGCCAGTCGAGAACGAAATTGGAGCCGATGAAACCGGCCCCTCCAGTGACAAGGATCATGCAGCCCTGATATCTCCGCTAATGTGCTACCCCTCATCCACCGCGAACCGCGCACACATCTCCCCCTCCCTGCTGGCGGGCCTCGGATACCCCGTTATGATTGCATGGCCTCGCCCACCCCTACAAGCTGGTCTCCGCCCAAATAAAAGAATTATAATCGCCACGGCCGGTCCCAAGCCTTCGGTCCGCCGCTACAATGGGTGCGTGCAGACGTGGCTCCTCCTCTTTTTCGGACTCTTGATGCTCTACGGTGGGGCTGCCGGCCGCATGGTGTCGGCCGAGCCGGCGGCGCCCGCCCCCCTCCCGGAACGCGCCGTACTGGAACGCGAGATCGCCCGGGTTCAGGCCCTGGCCGAGGCGCGCGCCTCGAGTGCCTCCCGGCTCGAAGCCGAGCTCGGCAATCTCGCGCGCAGGCTGTCGGCGTTGCGCCTACGCAACGCCATACTCGCCACCGAGAACAGCCGACTGACGCGTGAGTCCCTGGCGGCCGACACGCGCCTGCGCCGGTTCACCCGGGCCGCGGAGACCGGGCGCGGCGAATATGCGGCACTGCTGGCGAAATTCGGGGATAGCGAGGCCCGTGCGAGTCGGCTGCAAGCGCGGGTCACGGAGTTGGAGGAACGCCTGGCCTCCAACCGCCCCGACCCCGACGCCATCGCGGCCGCCCGCGCCCGGATCACCGAGTTGCACAAGGCCTACCGCACCCTGCGCGCCACGCGCCCGCACGACTCGACCCGCAAGGCGGCCTTGGAATCGACGCAGATCGCCCTGCAACGAGGCCAGATCGAGTTGGCGCTCCTGACCGGGGCGCGCGGCGTGTATACGGTGCAGGAGGGTGACAATCTGGAGCGCATCTCGAGGTTCTTCTATCGTGATCCCAGCCGCTGGCGGGCCATCTTCCAGGCCAACGAGATCCTCTTGAGGCGGCCGGGACAGATAGCGCCCGGTATCGTGCTGCTGATCCCGCGTTAATCCTAGCCAACGACATTTGAAATTCGTCGTCCCTTCCCCCTGGGGAAGGGGGAAGGATAGGATGGGGGTCGAGCGCGTCCGATCGGAATGACGCAGCCCGCAGCGCTCAACCTCCACCCTAGCCCTCCCCCTGCCAGGGGGAGGGAACAAGCTGGCGCTTAAAGCTTATTGAATTTGCGCATGAAATAGAATTTGTTCGAGTGGTTGTTGTGTTCAGCATTCGGAACGTAAGTATCTAAGCCACGCGCTGGATACTGTCCCCGCAAGGGCGCTCGCGCTGAACTGTGACCTAGGTCACGGCCCGACCGGCTGACTTGTGTTACAAGGGGGACGGCCTTGGTCCTACAGGGCTCCAAGATGCTTGCTGCGGTTGGGTGTGGCCAATGGAATGCATTCCGGTCATGGATCATCCAGGACCATGGAAGAGGTCGAACCGACGTGAAACTCGAGGCAAAACTCCCGCTGATACTGGCCCCGTTGAGCCTCGTGCCTGCGGTCCTGGTGGCCACCCTGGCCTGGCGGCAGGCATCCCCGCTGGACCGGGACGCGGCGCTCGCCCTCTTCGCCGTGGCACTTTCGGCCGGACTGGCCGTCGCGGCGGTGGCGTTCCTGCTGTTGCGGGCACTCCTGACCCGGCGCCTGCGGGCCTTGCAGCAGGCCGCGGGCGAGCTCGGCCGAGGCAACGTGCTGGTGCCGATCGACGTAGAGTCCCGCGACGAGCTCGGCGATCTCGCCCAGTCGCTACGCACCATGGGCCGTAACCTCAGGCAGTCGAGCGAGCAGATCCGCTATTTCGCCTACCACGACAGCCTCACCAAACTGCCCAACCGGCTGATGTTCGGAGAATACCTGAAACGCGCGCTGGCCCATGCCAAGCGCGGCCGGCGGACACTGGCCTTGCTGTTCGTGGACCTCGACGACTTCAAGCACATCAACGACACGCTCGGGCATGCCGCCGGCGATCAGGTCTTGATCGAATTCTCCCAACGGTTGCTCCACTGCCTGCGCGCCGACGATTACGTGGGCAGAGCCGATCCGGCCTCCGAGGAAGGGGACACCATCGCCCGGCTCGGCGGGGACGAGTTCACCATCCTCCTGCCGGATCTCGAGGATGCCTTTCAGGCCGCCACGGTGGCCGAACGGGTCATCGCCGCCACCGCCCCTCCCTTCTGGTATCGCGACCAGGAGCTCTACATCGGCGCGAGCATCGGGATCACCCTTTATCCCAGCGACGGCGTACAGGCCGAGACCCTGATCAAGAACGCCGACATGGCCATGTACCACGCCAAGGCCAGGGGCAAGAACACCTACCAGTACTACCGCGAGCGCATGAACGTGGCCGCGGTGCGGCGCCTGAGCCTGGAGACCGCCCTGCGCAAGGCCTTGGAGCGCGAAGAGTTCGAGGTGTACTTCCAGCCCGAGCTGGACCTCGCCGCGGGCCGCATCGTGGCGGTCGAGGCCCTGCTCCGGTGGCGCCATCCGGAAGACGGCCTGGTGCTGCCCGGCCAGTTCATCACGGTGGCCGAGGAGACCGGGCTGATCGTGCCCCTCGGCCAATGGGTCTTGACGGCCGCGTGTCGCCAGGCCGCGGCCTGGCGGGACGCGGGTCTCGCGGGGTTGGCCGTGGCCGTGAACGTCTCCGGCGTCCAGTTCATGCGCCAGGAGCTGCCCGAGCTGGTCGAGGAGGCACTAAGGGAGGCCCGGCTCGCCCCCACGGCGCTCGAGATCGAGGTGACGGAGACGGCCCTCATGCGCGTCGAGCACTCGGTCGTGAGGCAACTGCCGGCCATCAAAGCGCTGGGGGTCGCGATCGCGATGGATGACTTCGGGACCGGGTATTCCTCGCTCGGCTACCTGCGACGCTTCCCCATCGACAAGCTCAAGATCGACCGCAGCTTCGTGGCTGGTGTCACGACCGAGGCCGGGGATGCGGCGATCTGCTCGGCGATCCTGGCCATCGCGGAGAGCATGGGGCTTACCGTGACCGCGGAGGGGGTGGAAGAGCCGGCGCAGCTCGAATTCCTGCGCGCGCGCGGCTGCCGGCTCATCCAGGGGAATCTCGTGAGCCCGGCGGTGCCGGCCTCGGCCATCCCGGCCTTGGTGCAAAACGGCGGGGGGTAAACGGGCCGGGAAAGGATCGTCGTGTGAACCACGCGGACGTTCCGTAGTACTATCCACCCATGCAAGTCACTACTGGTACCGTCGTTGATGGTAAGGTCGTGGTCGAGGGGGTGTCTCTTGTCGAGGGCTCCGTGGTAGCGGTCCTCTCGCGTGAGCTAGATGAGCCGCTCGCGCTATCACCCGAGGACGAGGAAGAACTGCTCGCCGCCATTGCTGAGATTGAGCGTGGGGAGTTCGTTTCCGCCGAAGAGTTGCTCGCGAGCCTTGTCAAGTACGGGTGAGCCCGGCTTTCCGGATCAAGGTTTCTAGTCGCGCTGCGGCGCAGATCCGGAAGGCCGCTGAATGGTGGTCAATCAACCGACCGTTTGCTCCCGGGGCAGTTCGCGCCGATATCGGCGAGGCACTGGCCTTGCTCGCAAACCAGCCGGGGATCGGTGTTCCGGTCCCCAACACCAAGACTTCGGGCGTCCGCCGCTTGCTTGTTGGGCGCATCCGCTTCTACATCGATTACCGCGTCACAATCGACACGGTCGAAGTCCTTGCCGTCTGGCACGCCAGCCGTGGGACCGGCCCGTCCCTTTGAGAGCGTGACGCCTGCTCTCTTCTCCACATCGGCGCTGTCTTTGGGTTTTCTTGAATCGCCGCGAGCGCGGCGTATTTTTCACAAGTCTCAGTCGAAGACCCCGTGGAGATACCAAGCGGAGGTATCCCCGAGGTCGCGATAGATCCAAAAACGCGCCCCATGGGGGTCACGGGCGATGAAATAGTCCCGCGCGATATCCTGGCCGTCCCACCAGCCGGATTCGATGCGCTCGGGCCCCGATTCCGCCTCGAGCGGTCCACCCAGATAAGGCCGTCCGTCCCGGTGCGAGAGCGGCCGGGGCTTGTTCAGCAACCACAGCGGCAAAACCCTGTTCGGATCCCTGGCCGAGCCACCCACGGGGGGAGCGGCGGTGCGCTCTGCCGGCGGGCAAGGATGCCAGGCCCGCTCGGGGCGATGGTCGGCAACCGCGCACAGACCCGCCACGGCGGCTTCCCCAAGGCGGGCGCGCAGGCGCTCGATGAGCCGCACGGGACCCTCCTCCGGTCCCCGCGATCCTCGATCCAGGGGCCACAGCCCCAAGGGGGTCTCGGCGAGGGGGGCGATGGCCTCCGTCCTCATGATCAGCGCCCGCACCGGGGCGCGCAGCGACAGGCCATTCAGGCGTTCCCGGACGAGCGCGAGCAGGTGCTCCGGGTCGCGGCTCGGGGCCAAGAGACCCATCTCGATTACGGTAGGGGGAATGGCGGTAGGGGGGATCGGGGTGTCTTGGTCGTGCGCGTGCGCAAGCCACCACGTCAAACGCCGCACCCCTCTGCGCCGCGCGGCCAGAAACCCGTGAAGCTCGAACAGCATCCGCCGCGCCGCGAACAGCAAGGCGTCGAGCGTATGGACCTCCTCGGGAAGATCGAGGCGGGTCTCGAAGCGGGCGGGCGGCTCGAACCGGGGCCGGGGGTCCGGTGCCCGGCCGAGCGCTCGATCCAGGAGCGAGACGAGCGCCGGGCCGAGCCGGCGGGCGAGCCCGGCACGCGGGAGCCGCAAGAGCCCTCCCACGGTCGCGATCCCCAGGCCCTCGAGGAGCCCGCGCTCGCGCCCGGAAAGCCCGAGGACCTCGAGGGGCAGGGGACCCAGGGCAGCGGCCGGGGTCTCGGTGGCGATGACCGGCGCCGTCCCGCCGCCGCGGGCGTGTAGGGGCACCCCTCGTGGGTGCCCGGTATCCTCGGTGGTGGTGGCCGGTACTGTTCCGCCGCCGCGGGCGAGGAAGGTGGCCAGGAGCGGTGTGGGGCCGAGGCCCAGGACAGGGCGGAAACCCAACTTGCCCATCCCCTCCCGGACCCGCCGCGCGAGCGCCTCCGGGCCCCCGAAGAGCCCGAGACTCCCCTGGACCTCCAGGAGGACGTCATCCGGGGGGGCCAGGCTGACCTCGGGGGTGAACTGCATGGCCCAGGCTGCGATCCCCAAGAGCGCCTGTCCCTCGGCGCGCTCATCGCGCTGGAAGACCCGCAATCCCCCCTCGGGCGCCACTCGCGCCCGGGCGTCGCCGGCCGCCATCCCCGGCCCGATCCCATGCCCGCGGGCCGCCTGATTACAAACCAGGACCTCCGCCCGGGGTCCCGCGCCCCCCACCGCCATGGCCGGGGTAGCGCCGTCTTCACCCCCCCGCTCGAATACCTCCAGCGGCAGCGCCGGGAGATGGATGCATAGCCACAGTGCGGTCCTACTATCCATCGCTCGGGTTCAGCCATGTTGCGGAGCGCAACGGAGCAACGTCGGCTGCAACACGTTAGTCATCTCAATCCTTATTGGTTTGGTTAGCCGTCCGCTCATCCAACGGTAGCAAGGATGTACTCCATCCCGCGTTGCTTGCACCACATCTCCGCCGCCTTGCGCTTACGCTGCACGTCGCTTGAATCAATGCGACTCGGGTCTTTCACCTCGATGACCGTCTTCTTTCCGTCTTTGTATTCCACGAGGAAGTCAGGAACATATCGCCGTTGATGTTTCTGGCCATCAATCCAGGGGATGGTGATGCCGTGCCGCTTCATCCACTTCACAACGTGCGGATCACGCTCCAAGCGGTCCATCATCCGCCGTTCGAGATCGCTCTGATACTTCTCGAAGTTCCAGGGGCTCTTCTTCGGGTTTGCGTACTGGCCGTGTATGCTAATCGCCATATTCAATGATCCCAGCTATCAATCCTGGAATGGCACCGACCTTCGCCTTCACCTGCCGGAGCATTTTCCATGCGAAATCCACCTCCGCGCGTTCCGCTAACCCAAGCGAAGAGCCGTTGAGAAATTTGGCGCGGACGTGGTGTAGCAACGCACTGTAAACTTGATCCTTGAACGTCGCGGCGTAGCCCGCTTCAACAGTCAGGACTTCGGCCAGGTCGAGCAGTCCAGCCTTCACGGCCTCACGCACGGCATCATCCGATACTTGCGCGACCGCATCGCTGGAACCGCTCGTGTCGGGCGCGGAATGAATGGTTTTCCAGCTCTTCCCACCCAATTCCTGTCCGACGACCCCGGCGATACCGACCTTCGTAATCTCGACCACCGTCGGATCGTATTCGATCCCGTCCAGCGACTCTTTCCAGTTCTCAAGCGGCTTCGGCGGCGGCGGCACGTCGCCCACGTCAAACTCGCCGTCGTCTATCACCGAAGGATCCACCGGCGGAACGTCAATCACTAGGTCCGGTTTTTCTAGGTCCTGCTTGGGCGGAGGCGGCGGCAGGTCTTCTGTCTCATCGAATTGGTCATCAATCAGTACACCGGTCCGCCTCTTCGCGTTGAAGATGTCCCACAGCCATTGGTGCTCCAACTTTGGATGGTCCACCACTGCGCAAATCTGCGGCTCCGTCGGCTCTACGCGCTTCACCCGGACGCGGCGCAGACCACGCCCGACCACCTGTTGCCCATAAACCTTACTGCCAAACTTGCGCAGGAGCAGGATGACACCCACCTCCGGCACGTCCCACCCCTCGCGCAGCATCAGGACGCTGACCACGGCCCTGTAAGGCTTGCCGCTCTTCTGTTGCTTGCCGAGTTCGCGGGCCTTTTGCCGGTCCGCTTCGTCGCTGTCTTCGGTGACCAGCAGCGTTTTCACCTTGAAATACTTGCTCAACGTCTGCTCGGCCTTTTCCGCGTCAGCCTTGCACACCGCCACCACAAAGAGGATTGGCTGATAGCGCCCTTTGGCGCGCCGTTCCTGTTCTTCCAAACGGCGCAACGCGATGGCCATCTGCTGGCGCATAGGCTCGTCGTCCGTTACCCATTGCGTGGCGTTCAGCCCCAGGCGGTCCACCTCGTCCCAGTCAATCTCCTCGACCTTGCGCTTCTCGCCGGTGCGCGCGTCGGTATAGGTCAACTGCACCGTTTTGATGTCCGGCTGATAGACCACCGGCGTCGTGATGATCCCGTCGGCCAAGGCGTCCGTCACGCCGTACTCGTAGATCATCTCGCTGTCGGGGGCCTTGCCGTCCGCGCGATCGGGCGTCGCCGTGGTATCCACCCGCAGCACGACCCTTTCCCGCATCCGCTTGAGCGTCGCCTCGTATTCCGGCGCAGGCGAGTTGTGCGCCTCGTCGTTAAACAGCGCGAACTCCGGCCCGTTCATCAGCGCCGAAAGGTTGCTCTGCCCGCTCTTGTTGCTCAGGTAGAACTGGTGGATGTTGCCCAGAATAACGCTCGCGCTGAACAGGCTTGCCCATCCACCTTCCTTGCCGCTGCCCAGCGTCGTGAGGATGAAATCCTGCGGCCTGCTATCCGCCCAATCCGGCAGCAGGTCGCGGTCTTTGAAGACCTTCCCGCTCTCGAAGTCGTCTTCCAGCCGGTCGCGCACAATGAGGTTGGGGCAGAGCATCACGAACTTCTGGACGTTGTGCGAGACGCGCAGCCACGCGATGACCGCCGCGATGACCGCCGTCTTGCCGCCGCCCGTCACGATGTTCAGCAGTAACCCGTCCGCCCCGATCTCCGCCTTGCCCAAAATCTCGTGCGCATAGACCAAACGCAGAAACGATCCCCACTGATGCGGCCAGAGCGTGCTTGCCCGCGCCGCCTGGTCGTCGTCCTTCGAGGTAAGAAACTCGATGTACTTGTAGGAGTCCGCTTTCAGGCCCGGCATCCCGTCCCGCCGCCAGTCGCGGAAGGCATCCTCGTATTGTGCAAAGCGGTTGAACATGGGTCAGCTCACCTCTATCTCGATGGTCCAGAGTCCCTCGCCGCCCACGTCGTCCTGCACCTTGCACGCGATGCGCTTTTTGCCCGCGGTCGGGAACTCGTATTGCGCCTGCAACTCTAGCTCCTTCTTGCTCCCGCGCACAAAGGAATATCCCTGCGTGCTGCTGAACCGCTTGCCGTAGTCGAAGTCCCACTGCACGTTGATGATCTTCGCCCCGGCGTTCAGGATCGCCGTCTCGCTCACGTCAAACTTGTAGCTGCGCGGGGCGATGCGCTTAAAGCCGACCTCGACCTTCGGCGGCTGCACGAAGGTCAGGAAGTTCTCGTAGTCCGCATTGTCAGTCGAAAGGGCCGTTACATTCTCACGGAAGCGCGGTGAATCAATGCGGATCATGTCCAGCCGGATGAAGTTCAGGTCGGTCTGCTCCAGCCGCCGCAGCCGGTCTGCCGCCTCGACCGCGTCGGGCCGGAATGCCCAGGCCAGCATGATTCCGTCACGCAGGTTGTCGTGCCGGTAGCGCAGCGTCTTGCGCATCGCGTTGGCGAACGCCTGCACGTCCGCCGCCGTCACGCCCTTCTTCTGATTCGGCTCGCCGACCCAGACGGGCACCGCGCCCTTGTAACCGTGGATGCCCTCTTCATGTTCTTCGATTACCGCGCCGAAGGCGCGCAGAACAAAACCACGGAACTGCTCAGGCGGGGCCTCGGCCAGCCGCCGCGCCTCGTACACGCCCCAATGCTCGACCGTGAAGTCCGGCACGGGAAACATCCGACCCGTCTGCTCCTCGACCTGCCGCGTCAGCCGGTCCGCCGTGATCGCCACCGCCACGCGCGACTGATCGCACGCGACCCAGTGCCGCCCAAGCCGCTGCGCAACAGCCGCCGTCGTTCCCCCGCCGCAGAAGAAGTCGGCGACTGTGTCCCCGGGATTTGAAGACGCGGTTATCAGTCGTTCAAGCAGCGCCTCTGGTTTCTGGGTAGGATACCCAATCCGCTCTCGTGCGGACGGGGCGACAAAGGGGATTTGCCAGACGTCGTTTTCTGGAACCCCCTCGGCCCGCATCTCACGGTCGCTTACAAGAACCGGTTCTTCTCCCCTCTTGAACCTGTGCAGCACGCCCTGCTTTTTGCGTTCTACGGAGCCCGTCGTGTACTCCGTGAGGAGGACATTGAAAGTATAGCTGGGGCTTCGAGAATATAAGAGAACAATATCGTGTAACCGCTGGAAGCGTTTCGATGGAGATGTCCAGCGTCGGTAATGCCAAACAATCTCATTTAGAACTGTTCGTGCCCAAAGATTCTGTCCATTTCAGCCTTGATATAATGGCTTGCGTGCCAATCGCAATGAACATAGATACTCCCGGTCTTCTTGAGCAGGCGTTTCATTTCGTAGATGCGAGCGTTGAGCCAGATGAGGTAGCCGGGCATGCCGCCTTCCCAGATGTCCGAAAAGGAGCGCAGTTCATTCTGGTCGCCGAAGATGACGTTGTATTGCCGCCCGGAAAAGAAGGGCGGATCGATGTAGATGAGGTCAATGCTCTCGCTGGGCAGTTGGCGCATGACGTGCAGGTTGTCGCCCCAGAAGAGGCGATTGGGTTCGAGTGCGGGATGGCCGAACGCGACGCGCTCGACCACCTGGAATGGCAGATAAACGGCGGGAAAGAGTTTGCGGAAGCCCCTGCGCCGGTCCCAGCCCAGCGGCTCCTTCTCGATCGGCACGGAGCCGAAGCGCGTGGGCGGCCGCCAGAACTCCTCCTGCTGCGGCAGCGCGTCCGCGCGTTCGTCCACTTCCGTCACCTCGGGGGGCGCGATGAAATCGCCCTTGACGGGTCCGGTTGTCGCTTTGCTCTGCTCTTCGTTGTCTCTCTTTGGCATCACGTCATTTCCTTCAGCGGTCGCATGGTATTCGTCGTTGGACGGCTACGCTGAGATGAAAAACTAGCCAAACATATTTGAAGTTTCGGGTACCTCTACAAGGTTCCTGTCCGTCCGGGACAAGTACCGTAGGTCGGAACCGGCTTCGTCGGGTTCCGACAAAACAGCGATGGCGCCGATGGATCGCGCAAAGCCATGTGGTTGTATTCACCCGTCACCCATGCGTCGGAACCCGAAAGACAGTTCCGACCTACGCGGGCTCGAGCCAAGCATCCACTACGACTCATCCCCAAAGAGGGATCGCTGCTGAGTCTGTGCGGACCTTGTCGTAGGCGTAGACGCAGGCGTCCAAGGGGACCGCACGTCTCCCTTGGCGCTCTGCACTTTCTCTAGAAGCTGATCGAGGAACGGCGCCTGGCCCTTCAGGATCTTCCGCCTCGCGGACTCGACTCCGAACCACGCTGCTTTGTCGACCTCCGGAAATTGCTGTTGCTGCCCTGACTTCGGAGGCCATTCCATAGAAAACATGTTGCTCTTTAGCCTGGCAGGATCGAAGTCAGAGCATAGAGCCCACGCAAACACTAGCTTGCCGCTTGGCTGCCTAAGTGGCTCCAACGGTAGAAAGTCACCGGCAGGCGGAATGCCCATCTCTTCTTCGAACTCTCGTTTGGCTGCGGACAGCGGCTCCTCGTCGTCCGCGAACTCCCCCTTGGGTATCGACCACGAGCCATCGTCCTTCTTTGCCCAAAACGGGCCACCCGGGTGAACCAATAGCACTTCCACACCCTCCGTCGTCTCGCGGTACAGCAGAACTCCCGCACTCTTTTTCGACATGGTCACCTCCGACTCACAACTAACTAGGGGCGTCAGATTCCTCACCGTCGACACGGCGACCGTCGGCAAGGAGTGCATCGTAGGACGCCGCCAGTACATCATATAGCCCATCCGGCTGCCTACGCATAACTTCGAACGCGAAGCTCTTCTGAAGGCCGGCTTTGTAGGGTTTGCTCTCAATTTGGATCCGACCGTTGGGCTGCCGGTGGTCAAGCAGTATGGCACTTCCGGACGGTAATGCACCGTGAACTCTTACGTCAACCCTAGACCGAGCGCGCGGGCGTAACGCGCCCTTGAAGCGAACCAACTCCCGAAGGCTTTGGAGAATGCTGCGCGATAGGTCGCCTGGGTCCTTCGATAGAACGGGTGCGAAGGCCGTCATGAGATCGACGCGATTCGGATCCAGGAGGGATATCGCGACACTAAATGCACTACCACGCGCAGTAAGCTTTCGCTCAAGCGCCACACAGAGGTCATGGAATGGAATTCCTGTCATCAAGTTGATGCTGATAAGCACGGCTGTACTTTGCGCAGTAGACACATAGCGGTCGATCGTGGCGGCCTCATCACGATAGCGCGCGTAATAGTCACGCGAAGGGTAGAACGCGGTGAGGCCAGCCTCGGCAATACCATTGACGTACGTGCTAGCCGCTCTCTTCTCGCGGTCTCGAGTGAAGTCGCGATTCAATTCCTCCAGTTCGGCCATCAACCCCTGCGGAAATAGCTCTACAGCGATACCTGCACGCCGCAGTTTTAGAATTCCTTTCCCGGTTATCCGCTGATCCGGATCCAGCATTCCGATGACGACGCGGCCGACACGGCGTTCGATGAGGCGGTCTGCGCAGGTTACCTTCGGGTGGTTGCGAGTGGTGCAGGGCTCAAGGGTGGTGTATACGGTGCATCCTGCGAGCGTCTCACGAGGCAACTTCTTCTCAAGGACGCCGAACTCCGCATGTTCGCGAGGGTCCTGGTCGCCACGGCAAGCGGTGCCGAGCACTTGGCCGTCACGAACGACCACAGCACCAACATATGGGTGGATTCTGCCTTCCTCGCCGCATGAGCGTCTTGCTTCTTGGATCGCGAGTCGCATGTGTGGTTGTTCGTCTGGTAGTGCCACGGTCACGACCTCCTATGGTGAAATGCTCAACCCACCGCCATCGCTTACCACGCTACCCGCCCGTTCCTAAAGCATTCCCCTTATAAAGCGCTGTGCCCGATACCGGGCTTCTTGAACAAGGGATTGAAACGAGTCTTTCAGAGCACCGTAGGTCGGAACCGGCTTCATCGGGTCCCGACAAAACAGCGTCCAAACACCCGATGGCGCCGATGGATCGCGCAAAGCCATGTGGTTCATCGAAGGTCCGTCACCCATGCGTCGGAACCCGATAAAGCCGGTTCCGACCTACGCGGGCTCCGTTAGGCATGGTGAGCCACCGCCTCGGCTTCCATCTCGATCCGCTTCACCTCGTAGCCTGCCGATTTGACATTGGCAATCGCCGATCGAATAGCCTCTTCCAAGGAGCTCGCCTCGCGATGAAAATCAATGGAAAAAACACTCTCACACGTGCCAGGGGTGCCGTCGTTGCAGCCGGCTTCAAAGAGTTCATCGGCAATCTCTTCGGTCAGTCCAAGCGGTCCTGACAAAATCAAGGTGAATTCATACTTGGTCATTTCGCATTACCTTCAAAAAGCACCGGGCGCTCTACGAGTGCGGACAGTGATCAACCGCTCGCCAAATATCGTCGGCATGATCCTCCGGATGCTTCGGCGTCGAGTACACGGCGCCGGCGCAGCCGGTGTGGTCACCTTGCGGGCAGTATAGCCGGGCCCCAGATATGAGCGCGCGGCCCTGCTTTCCGCAACGTCCAACCTTTGTTGGACGCTAGTCGTGATCGTGCAGGGATGTTTCTCGCACAACGAAGCAGAGCGCCCCCACAAGCGCGGCCAGCGCGATAACGACTATCCACTCCATTACACGTTCTCCAGTTCCCCAATGCGTTTATACGCCCGACGGTTGATGAGTACGATCATGACGGCGATGACCAGCGTAGCAATCAAGCCCGTTCCCACTAGCTGGGGCCGATTGTTCGGTGATTTGTCATTTGTCCAATGATGCCTCAAGTTCATTCTTTCGCTGTTGAAGCCTCTCGAGTCTCTTCTTGAGATCGGATATCTCCTTCTTGACCCTGCGCAACTCTGTTTGGTTCTTTAGTCTGAGCAGGTAGTCCTCTCCGAGTTCCTCAGCTATGTATTTCTCAAGCTGACTTCTCAAGACCCTGAGATACGGATTTCCCCATATCGAACCTTCGCGGTACTCAAGTTTGCTGGTCTGTATGCCTTTGACAATAAAGTCCCGGTTCACGCCGTATTCAGCCTTGGCCGTTACGTCGCTCAGCGTCGCTCCCTTTCGATTCCACTCGCCGTATTCTGCCATTATGTCCTCTTTCCACTCCGCTTGAGGGGCGCCGTGCTTCTTGCGGCGTCTCGCTCGGAGCGGTTGTTTAAGATGGCGGGTCCCTATCGAGTCCCAGGGTCGTCGGACCGGCAGACCAGGCCCCCCGGCATTTCAAGACCTGAAGCGCCATCCCCGCCTGCCGGGGGCCGGGCCGCAAGCGCAGGGCGGCCGGCGAAGGTTGAACCGCGAAGACCGCCGGACGAAACAGGACCCCGAGACCCCTACCCGCCGCCGCGGCCAGTTGCAGGCGCCGCAGGACCCGGAAATCGACTGCCCCGATCCAACCGAGACAGGCCCCACAGGCCCCGGAACACAGCGCCTGTTCCAAGGCCCACAGCCCCTCGTCCCGGCGGTGCGCCTGGACCACCAATACGCGACCCAGCTCGACACCGGCCATCGCCAGCGCCGGGGCATAGGGGAGGTGCGGGGGTGAGAACCAGGCGATCCACCGCCCACCCCGGCTCAGGTGCGCCAGGGCCGGTAGGAAGAGGCTCAAGGCCCCGATCCCCTGCCGTTCCTCCAGGACCTCCGTCAACGCCCCGAGCGGCCATCCGCCCCCGGGGAGGGCAGCATCGAGGGCCGGGAAACCGGTGGGGATGGCGGCGGGCCCCGGCGAGGCGGGCCGCCCGCCGCGCCAGATGTCGGCGCGCCTTGCAAAGCCGCTCATGAGCTCTCATAGCTTGTGAAAAAAATCGTCGCGAGCGAAGGGAGGTCGCGTTCCGCCGGAGCGCAGGAACCGGAGTGTATGTTGAAATACATGAGGATTCCGAGCACCGCCGGGAAGTCAGGGCCAGGGAATGGCCCTGTTTGGCGCGCCGAGGACGCAACGCGAGATCCCGAGCGCAGCAGATTTTTTCACAAGCGCTCAGGCGCGGCCGGTAAGACGGGTCTGCGCCGGCAGATGCTCCCGCAACACCCCCACCCCTATCCCCTCGATGACCAGGGGTTGCCGCCGCAGATCGACCTCGATGGGCGCGAACTCGGGGTTCTCGGGGAACAGCCGCACCTGATAGCCGCGGCGGCGGAAGCGTTTGACGGTGACCTCGTCTTCGAGACGCGCCACTACGATCTGGCCGCTCGCGGCCTCGGGCGTGACGTGCACGGCCAGGAGATCGCCGTTCAGGATCCCGGCATCGCGCATGCTCATCCCCCGCACCCGCAGGAGATAATCGGCATGGGGCTGGAACAACTCGGGGTCCACGTCATGGTGGGCCTCGATGTGCTCTTCGGCCAGGATGGGGTTGCCGGCGGCCACCCGGCCCACCACCGGCAGCCCCGACGGCCGATCCACCAGCAATCGGATCCCGCGCGAGGCGCCGGGCAGGAGCGCGATCGCCCCCTTGCGTTCCAGTGCCCTCAGGTGGTCCTCGGCGGCGTTCGGCGATCGGAAACCGAATTTATCGGCGATCTCCGCGCGCGTCGGCGGGAACCCCTGGGTTTCGATGAACCTCTGGATCAGCTTGAGGACCTGGTTCTGGCGGAAGGTCAGTGTATCCATGGCGTTTCTGTCTGTACAAATCCACAGCCTATTGTAGGGCATATGCGCGCCGATGCAAGAGCCGAGTCGTCCTCCCTGCCTCCCTGCCCCCCTCCCCCGTCCACTGGCCGCGCACGAACCCGGCGCGCGCCCGAAAGGGGGGCGTTTTCCGGCCATCCCTCAAGGCCCACGCGAGACCTCCTCGCGCAGTGACAGAAACCCGCTCACCCCCAGTATCTCTTTGATTTCACCAAACTCCACCATCTGGTCCGCGAGCGCGCGGGTGTGTCCGTCGCGCTGGAAGACCTGCGCCATCTCGCGCATGACCCGGGCGGTCAATAGCACCGAATCGATGGGCGCCACCATCATCTTGAACCCCATCTCTTCCAGGTCCTTGACCCCGACCACCGGGGTCTTGCCGAAGGCCAGCATATTCACGAACTTGGGATGCTCGACCTTGCGGCAGATGGCCTCGAGCTCGGCCACCGACCAGGGCGCCTCGATGAAGGCCATGTCGGCCCCGACATCGCAATAGCGGTTGACCCGATCGATGGCCTCGTCTAGCCCCAGGGGCTCGCGGGCATCGGTGCGGGCGATCAACAGGAAATCCGGGTCGCGACGCGCGCGTACCGCGGCCTTGAACTTCAGCGTCATGTCCTCGGCCGGGATCACCTGTTTCCCCTCGAAGTGCCCGCAGCGCTTGGGAAAGATCTGGTCTTCCAGGATCACCCCGGCGGCCCCCGCGGCCTCGAACTCCACCACACAACGCATCACGTTAGGGAGATCGCCATGGCCGGTATCCCCATCGGCGATCACGGGGATGGACACGCGGCTCGCCATGCGCCGCACCGCGTCCGCCATCTCCATCATGCCGAGGAAATTGAGGTCGGGGAGCCCGTAGAGGCTGGCGCTGGTGCCGAAGCCCCCGATGAATACCGATTCGAAGCCCGCCTGCTCGATAAGCACCGCGGTCAAGACATCATGGGCCCCGAGCGATCGGACGATGCCGGGGCGATCCAGCAACTCCCGGAGCCTGCGTGTGGGACGGTTCGATGTGGACATATCCCCTCCAGTTCTAGCGATGCCCGCCGGGGTCCGTATAATGGGACCGATCCTTGGGGAACCGATCCCGCTGGGGAACCGCCGGTGCGTGTGTTAGCTTAGCGAAACCCACGCGGGGCGTCGATCCGCCGGTCACCCGTTTTTTAATTTGGGCCCCGCGATGGGCCGAACCACCCGCGGCCGCCACACGACCCTCGACCGCCGGCGCTCTGCGCCGCCCTTGCAGGGTAGCGACGTTGCGTCGCGACCGATGGTGCGCATCGACGACCCTGCCCGGGGCGGGCGCCGGCCTGGCAACAGGAGCGACCGGTATGTGCCTGATCCTGCTGGCGTTGCGCGCACACTCCGAGTACCCGCTCGTGATTGCCGCCAACCGCGACGAGTTCTACGCCCGGCCCACGGCCGCGGCCGGGTTATGGAAAGACAGCCCGCGGGTGCTCGCGGGCCGGGACCTCGTGTGCGGCGGGACCTGGCTCGGGATCGATGTCGGCGGTCGATTCGCGGCCGTGAGCAATTTCCGAGACGGGCGCGAGACCCCTCGACCCCAAGCGCCCTCGCGGGGCATGCTGGTCGCCGATTATCTCAAGCGCGCGGAACCCGTCACGGATTACCTGTCTTCCGTCCAGGCACGCGGTCGCCTTTACAATGGCTTCAACCTCATCGCCGGCGATCTCACCACCGTCTACTATGGCAGCAACCGGACGCCGAGCCCGCGCCGCTTGGACGCCGGCATCTTCGGTGTGAGCAACCACTCTTTGGATACCCCCTGGCCCAAGCTCGAACGGGGCAAGGCAGGGCTCCGGCGGCTCTTGTCTGGGCATCGGGCGCTCGATATCGAAGCACTCTTCGCGCTCCTCGCCGATCGCCGCATCCCCCCGGATGCGGACCTCCCCGACACCGGCGTCGGCATCGAATGGGAGCGCCTTCTGTCCCCCATCTTCATCGAGAGCGCCCATTACGGGACGCGCTCCTCGACCGTGCTCCTGGTCGATCGGGCGGGACGGCTGACCTTCGTCGAGCGCAGCTTCGAGCCCGGTCAAGAGAAGTTCGAGACCCGCCGCTTCGATGTCGCGCTGGGAAGAGGCGTATGCTCAACAACACCATGAGAGGATCATCATCGATGGATCACGGTCAGACATCCTTGCTCCCGCTCCTCAAGCGTTATTTCGGCTTCGACGGGTTCCGGCCCTTGCAGGAGGCCATCATCGAGGACAGCCTGGCGGGCCGCGATGTCTTCGCCCTCCTGCCGACCGGCGGGGGGAAGTCGCTCTGTTACCAGCTCCCGGCACTGGCGCGCCCGGGACTGACGGTGGTGGTCTCACCGCTCATCGCGCTCATGAAGGACCAGGTGGACGCCCTGCACGCGAGCGGGATCGCCGCCACCTATCTGAATTCGTCCCTGAGCCCGGCCGAATCCCAGGAACGCCTGCGGGGCTTACGCGAGGACCGCTTCCGGCTACTGTATCTGGCGCCCGAACGGCTCATGGTGCCCGGGGTCTTGGCGGACCTCGCGCGCCGGCCGGTCGTTCTCATCGCGGTCGACGAGGCCCATTGCATCAGCGAATGGGGACACGATTTCCGGCCCGAATACCGCCAGCTCACCGAGTTGCGCGATCATTTCCCTTGTGTGCCGGTCATGGCCTTGACGGCGACCGCTACCTTGCGCGTGCGCGAGGACATCGTGGTGCTGCTCAGGCTCCGCGAGCCGCGCCGCTATGTCGCGAGCTTCAACCGCCCGAACCTCCTGTACCGGGTGGTGGCCAAGTCCCGCGCCTACCGCCAGACACGCGCCTTCTTGAACGAGCGTGGGAAAGACAGCGGGATCGTCTACTGTTTGAGCCGCAAGACGGCCGACACCCTCGCCGCGCACCTGCAATCGGACGGGATCGCGGCGGCCAGTTATCACGCCGGCATGGCCTCAGAGGATCGCTCGGCGCAGCAGGAGCGTTTCCTGCGCGACGAGGTGCGCGTCATGTGCGCGACCATCGCCTTCGGCATGGGCATCAACAAACCGAACGTGCGCTTCGTCCTGCACTACGATCTGCCGAAGAACGTCGAGGGATATTATCAGGAGACCGGCCGCGCCGGCCGCGACGGGCTGCCGAGCGAATGTCTTCTACTCTTCGATGCCGCCGATGCGATCAAGCTCAGGCGTTTCATCGACCAGAAACCGGACGCCGAAGAACGGAAGATCGCGCGCGAGCAACTGGAGCGCATGGTCCATTACGCCGAATCCGCCGGCTGCCGCCGCGGCGAGCTGCTGCGCTATTTCGGTGAAGAGCCGCCGCCCGGGACCTGCGGTGGCTGCGACAACTGCCTGTCGCCGCGCGCGAGCTTCGACGGCACCCTGGCCGCGCAGAAGTTCCTCTCCTGCATCTACCGCATCCGCGAGCGGAGCGGTTTCGGCGTCGGGTTGCATCACGTGGTGGCGGTCCTGACCGGCGCGGTCTCCGAGAAACTGCGCAAGTGGGGGCACGAGCGGCTCTCCACCTACGGGATCGGCCCTGAGCACAACCGCGACGAATGGGCCGCCATCGGCCGGGAGTTGATGCGGCAGGGTTTCGTTTCCCAGGACCCGGCGAGATTCAATGTCCTCGATCTCACCGAAGAAGGCCGGGCCCTCTTGCGCGAGCGCCGGCGCGTGACGCTCACCAAGGCACAGACCCCGCTGCGCGAGGCACGCAGCTCGCGGGCCGGGGAGATCGACTGCGACGAGGCGCTCTTCGAGCGGCTGCGGACGCTGCGCAAACACCTCGCCGATGCGCGCGACGTGCCGGCCTATATCGTGTTCTCCGACGTGGCCCTGCGCCAGATGGCGCGCAGCTACCCGACCGAGCAAACCGGGTTCATGCGCATCGCGGGCGTCGGCCAGGCCAAGCTCGCCGAGTTCGGTCCGGCCTTCATAGCGGAGATCGCCGGGTTCCTGAACGAGCATCCACGCCGCGAGTTTTCCGAGATCCAGGCCCCCGCGGCGCGCCCGGATCTCGGGGACTCGGCGCGCGAGACCCTGCGCCGCTTTCGAGCCGGCCAATCCCCCGAGCATATCGCCGAACAACGCGGCTTCGTGGTCGGCACCGTCTACAGTCACCTGGCCCAGGCGATCGAAGCGGGCGAACCGGTCGAGATCGGCACCCTGATCGGCCCCGAGGAGGAGCGCGCTATAGGAGAGGCCTTCGACGCGCTCGGCGGGGCCAATCTGGCCGGCGTGCGCGAGCGGTTGGACGGGTACGATTTCGGTCTCCTGCGGATCTATCGCGCGGCGCGCATGCAGCGCGGCGATGGCCTCATCGACGCCGTGGTCGAGGCCGACTAGCGCCGGGACGAGCGGTCGAGCTCGCACTCGATGACGAGAAAGACGGTCATCGCGAGTCCTGCGTAGCGGCGAATGAGGACCCATAACCAACGTGGTGAGTTTTCCCGTAATAGCCGAGTCCGCTTCGAATTGAACGCTGCGCCCGGCCTACACGGCGGATAGGGCGGTGGGCGTCACGAGACACGGAACGTGTCGAGGAGGTAAGATACGAAACATGAAAGTCGCGACCGGTATGGTCTTCGAGGGAAACGGGGTGGTCAAAGGAGAAGCCTTGACCGAAGGCTCGACCGTCACCGCGGTACTGCGCGAGGACCCCGAGACGTTCGATCTCACTCCTGAAGCTGCCCTGGCCGTAGAAGCCACCGCGCTTGCCGCTCGCGAATACCACGCGCGCCGCCAGAAGGAGCGCCGAGCGCAGCGCGAGGCCTTGCGCCAGCAGCGGCTCACGGCGCTGCGCCAGGCCATCCAGCGCCGGGCACCGCGTTACCCGGGCATCGGCGCCGTATACCTCTTCGGCTCCGTGCTGCAGCCTGGCCGCTTTACCAGCGGCTCGGATGTCGATGTGGCCGTCGAGGGAGCCGACGTCGATACCGAGAGCCGTTTCTGGCGTGCCCTGGAGGAAGATTGCGACGGGGCCGTCGATCTCCGCTCGCTCCAGGGCGCGGTAGCCCGTGCCGTGGCAGACCACGGAGAGCGTGTGTATGTCCGAGACCTTCCTCGTTCTTGAGCGCGCCGTTCAGGCCGATCTGGATACCATCGCGCGCCTCTACGCCGAGATCGGGCAACCGGTCCTGCCAGAAGATGCGCCGCAGGACCAGCTGATCGTTTTGAGCTACCGCCTGCACAACCTCTACAACGCCTTCGAGAATATCTTCCGCAACGTTGCGGCGGTTTTTGAGAACCATGTGGACGAGGCGGCGGGTCTCACGTCCCGTACCGGTGGGTGAGGGGAGGGTGGCAGGAATCGGCGTGGCCGCGAAGGTCATGTCTAGCGCGACTCCGTCGTGCCGGATCCAGTATGGGTAACCCGCCAGACGACGTTTCCGCCGTCGTCCGCGACCAGCAGCGAGCCGTCCGGCAAGACCGCGAGCCCGACCGGTCGTCCGTACACCTCGGACTTCGCTTCGTCGGCGATGAAGCCCGTGAGGAAGTCCTCCGGTGGGCCGCTGGGACGATCCGCCTGGAAGGGAACGAAGATCACCTTGTAGCCCGCGAAGCGCGAGCGGTTCCAGGAGCCGTGCTGGCCGATGAAGGCGCCGCCGCGGTAGCGCTGCGGGAAAGCACTGGCATCGTAGAACGTGAGTCCGAGCGACGCCGTGTGCGCGCCGATGGCGAGGTCGGGGACCATTGCCTTCGCCACCAGATCCGGCCGCTCGCCCTTCTTCCGCGGGTCCTCGTTCTGCCCGAAGTAGGAGTACGGCCAGCCGTAGAACGCTCCCTCCCGAACGCTGGTCAGGTAGTCGGGCACCAGGTCGTCGCCGAGCTCGTCCCGTTCGTTCACGACCGTCCACAAGATCCGCGTCCCAGGTGCCCAGTCCATTCCATTTGGGTTGCGCAGACCACTGGCGAAGATGCGCATGCCGCTCCCATCGGGGTTCAACTCGAGGATCGCGGCCCGCCGCGGCTCCTTCGCGTCCAGGTCCTCCTCGTCCACGTTCGTCTGGGAGCCCACGGATACATAGAGCTTGGAGCCCTCGGGGCTCGCGACGACGTTGCGGGTCCAGTGGTTGTTGTAGCCGCCCGCGGGGAGGTCGAGGACCGTCGCCCCCTTCCCCGTGATCTTCGTCTGGCCCTCGCGGTAGGGGAAACGTACCAGTGCGTCGGTGTTGGCGACGTAGAGCCACTCGCCGAGAAGCAGCATGCCGAAGGGCTGGTTGAGGCCGGCCAGGAAGGTCTCGTGCACCCCCCGCTTGCCGTCGCCTTTCGCATCGCGCACCAGCGTGATGCGGTTGGCCGAGGGCCCCATGAGGCCCGCGCCCTCGATCGCCTTCCGCACCGGCTCGGGGATCTCCCCGCCCAGCTTCTCCGTATTCGACTCGGCCACCAGCACGTCGCCGTTCGGCAGCACGTAGAGCCAGCGGGGATGATCGAGCCCGTCCGCGTAGAGGGAGACTCGAAAGCCCGCCGGCGCCGCCGGAGTCTTTCCTTCCGGCCAGCGGAGGATCTTGGGGAATCTCGCGGCCGACTCCGTGTGGAAAGGTGGGGGGAGGGCCGGGGCCTTGGCGGAGGGCGGGGGCGCCGCGTCGCGCGCGGCGACGCGGGCCTCGGTGGTGGTGTCGTCGGCCTCCTTCTCCGCGGGAGGCGCGCAGCCTAGAACGAATACCATCGCTGCCGCGAGCGAGAGAGCCAGGAGCGGACCTTCGGCAACCACGCCGTGGCCCGTGGCTCCCATGACCGCGTAGCCGTGTATTGTCGGTGTCATCGATGGTCTCCTTTCTTCATCCTTTACCTCTGCCTTTCGGTTCAAAACCAGGATCCTCGCTGAGTTCACCCCGGCGCGGAAGCGCACCTGTACCGGGCCGCCTGAAGCGCGCTTCAGCGGATCGCCGGCTGGGATTGAAGCACATCGCCGAAACGCCGCGCGTCCGATACCAGCCCGCCTACCGTGATGGCAGACGATATCGGATAACCGGCCGCCTGTAAGGCACCCGCTGTCCAGGTATTGCAGGTATTGAAGAGGTGAAATGCCCCCCGCGCCGGGTAAAACCGGCTATCTCCATAAAGCCCTCGGCCGAGTGGCGCCGCGGCGCCTCTGCCTTCTCTCGCAAAGCTCCCATCGATATAACCTACCAAGCGCTCGAAACCGTGAGAGGGCGGATTAAATTCGATGATCTCGCGGTAGGGAGCATAACCGGCGACGGGTCCGCCGAAACCGACGACATGCAACACGCTCTTGCTCGGGAACAATAGGGCCTTGAGCGCGTAGCCCAGGTTAAATCCCCGAGCCTGATAAAAATCCCACTCCCCCCAGCCAAACTCCAGATACTCCGCCTCGGGAAAATCCCGACGCTCCGGCACAAGATCGCCCGGGATATCGGAGATCTTGATCACGACACCGGCATGCCAGCGATCGACAAGCAAGAGAGCCGAGGCAGCCGGTCCGTCCTTGGGAGGTGAATCGATGACCTTGTCGACCCGTGTGGCACAAGCAGCCGAGACGGCGATGACCATCAAGAGCGGGACGCATCGCTTCAGGGCCGCCATCGGGTTAGAAAATCCGCTACCTCCTGAAACCGGCGCCGGTGGATCTCTAGGCTCGGGTCTTGGAACGGATGGGCGAATTCAGGCTGTTCTATCACCTCTGCCCCACGGCTCTTTGCGATGCCCGCCAGCTCTTCGACGTCCGTACGTGGAACCACCCGATCGCGCAGGCCGATGATGATCTTTATCCGCGAGCAGTCCCTCGGTAGGTGGTTGACGGGGTCGTATTCCTCCGGGCAACCCAACGGGGAGATCCGACTTGGAGAAGAATCGATGACCGCGGCGTCATGATCACGGGTCTTTCCGGCGGCATCCAAGAGGATGATGCCGCCCATCGACATCCCATACAAGAAGCGACGGCGGTGATCTTGGGCATTCAGTGCCCTGATGATCTCTCGATAATCGGAAACGAGCGCCTTGAGCCGGCTCTTGCCGTCGGACAATCCATAGCCGCGGTAGTCATAGATGTAGACCTCTAGGCCCAAATCCCGGAACGATTGGAACTCACCGATGATGTGGTCCGCCAGCATGGCATTGCCTTGAGCGACCAAGAGATAGCCCCAAGGCTTAACGGCGCGTAGCTTATAGCCGCCTAAGCTTCGGCCATCGCGGGTCGTAAACGATAAACGCTCGATATTGTCGATGCCGCGCAAGCGCTTCGCATCGGGGGCCCCGGCCGCCAGCCGAAACGACCAGAAGGCGAAGGGTTCGCGGAGGACACCGCAGACAGCCCCTTCCAAATCCGATTCAGGGTTCTTGGCAAAGCCCGTACTTCCCAGTGCATCCCATCCCATGGTCGCCGACAGGAGGATCATCAACCAGCGGTGGAACATCGTGGTATCGCTCGACCGATCAAGCGCGGCCGCATCGCCGTCCGTTTGGTCACGCGCCCAGCTGCTTCCTAGAGTCTCTGACCTGTCCTGAATACCACCGCATTGGCCGGGGTTGTCGGTCTCGCCTGCGTGGGGCCGTCGCCCGACGCGCACAATATACGGTACAGCTCCCGGCGATGCCATGGTAAGCCTGGATAGCGATAGGGCCGAGTCCAGAAGCGCGCCACCAGCGCCCGCACGGGCAGCATCTGCACCAGACCCCTCATCCACCTTCCCTCTCGCGACCCGGACCCCCGGTCGGGCTCCGCGGCGGCGCGAACTGTAGCACAGGCGCTGGCGCCGCATGATCCCGGCAGGTGAGGTCGATGGGAGATGCACGCGGACAACGGGCGTGACGGTCCGTGAGAGCGTCTAGACCCGCGACCAGCGCTGTCGCCATTGAGCGGCACCGGGTATCCTAGAGCGACCATGCTGCCGAGCGAGCCAACGCCATGAGCCTCGTATGAGCTCCCCGGAGGACCGTGCCGGAACGCCGCGCCGCGTGCTCTCGGGGCTCGCATGGTTTTGCGTTGCGGTGCTCGGCGCGGCGGCTGCCGGGGGCATCGGCCTGCAACGCGGGGAATCGATATCGAGCCTCTGGTTCATCGCCGCGGCGGTTTGCGTCTATGCCCTCGGATATCGTTTCTACAGCGCCTTCATCGCCGCCCGGGTGCTGTGCCTGGACCCGACCCGCGCCACCCCGGCGGAACGGCTGAACGACGGGCGCGACTTCGTCCCGACCCACAAGTGGATCGTATTCGGCCACCACTTCGCCGCCATCGCGGGTCCGGGGCCGCTCATCGGACCCACCCTGGCCGCACAGTTCGGTTATCTCCCGGGAACCTTGTGGATCCTCATCGGAGGGGTGCTGGGCGGTTGTGTCCAGGATTTCGTGATGCTGTTCTTTTCCACCCGCCGCGACGGCCGCTCGCTCGGTCAGATGGCGCGCGACGAGCTCGGGCCGGTCGGCGGCGCCGTGGCCCTCATCGGGGTCATGGCGATCATGGTGATCCTGATCGCGGTGCTCGGTCTCGTGGTGGTCAACGCCATGAAGCACAGCCCATGGGCGACGAGCACGGTGGCGGCGACCATCCCCATCGCGCTGCTGGTCGGGATCTACCTGCGCGCGATCCGTCCCGGGCGGGTCCTGGAAGGCACGGCCATCGGGGTGATCCTCCTGGCCCTCGGCGTGGTCGGCGGGGGCTATGTGGACGCACAGCCCGCGCTGCGGGTCTTTTTCGACTACGACGGCCCGACCTTGGCCCTCCTGGTCATCGCCTACGGCTTCGCCGCGGCGGTGCTGCCGGTATGGCTCCTCCTGGCGCCGCGCGACTACCTGTCGACCTTCGTGAAGATCGGCACCATCGCGTTGCTCTGCGTCGCCCTCGTGATCCTCCAGCCGGAGGTGAAGATGCCGGCCGTGACCCAGTTCGTGGACGGCACCGGGCCCATCTTCGGCGGCAAGCTCTTCCCCTTCGTCTTCATCACCGTGGCTTGCGGCGCGATCTCGGGCTTCCATGCGCTGGTCGCCTCCGGCACGACGCCCAAGCTCCTGACCAACGAGATCGACGCGCGCTTCATCGGTTACGGGGCGATGATGATGGAGTCCTTCGTTGCCATCATGGCGATGGTCGCGGCCACGGTGCTGGAGCCCGGCGTGTACTTCGCGATCAACAGCCCCGCCGGCATCGTGGGCACCGATCCGGCGGCTGCGGTCGCGATGATCTCCGGCTGGGGGTTCCCCGTCAGCCTCGCGGACATGCAGGCGCTGGCGGCGAATATGGGCGAAGCGAGCCTGTTCGCGCGCACCGGGGGTGCGCCCTCGCTCGCCGTGGGGATGGCGAGCATCTTCGCCGGCACCTTCGGCGGCGGGCTCATGGCGCTCTGGTACCACTTCGCGATCATGTTCGAGGCCCTGTTCATCTTGACCACGCTCGACGCCGGCACCCGCGTCGCGCGCTTCATGCTCCAGGATCTGCTCGGCAATCTGGTGCCCGCGCTCGGCCGCACCGGCTGGTATCCGGGGGTGATCCTGACGAGCGGGCTGGTGGTGGCCGCCTGGGGATATTTCCTGTACATGGGGACCATCGATCCGCTCGGCGGCATCAACAGCCTGTGGCCGCTGTTCGGGATCGCCAACCAGATGCTGGCGGCGATCGCGCTGTGCGTCGCGACCACGATCCTGGTTAAATCGGGGAAGCTGCGATACGCGTGGATCACGGCACTGCCCCTCTCCTGGCTGGTTACGGTGACGAGCGCCGCCGCCGTGGAAAAGCTCCTGAGCCCCGAACCCCGCGTCGGCTTCCTCGCCCATGCACGGGACCTCGGGGCCCAACTGGCCGCCGGTTCGATCCCCGCGGACCAGGCCGCGCGGCTCATCTTCAACGACCGTCTCGATGCGGTGTTGATCGTGCTCTTTCTGGCCGCGACCTGGGTGCTCGTGCTCGAGACCCTGCGGGTGTGCCTGGCCATCGTGACGGGGCGCCGGCACCCGCCGCTGACCGAAACGCCGCACCTGCCGAACCGTCTGGCACCGGAGTGGGCGCGGGAGGATTGAGCGGGGTGGGCCGGGCGGCGGCCCTGCGTCCAGGGCTACCCGACTGATAGAATACGCCGCGCTTCCCCGTGGGGTGCAGGAGATCCGGCCGCATCGTGTCCGGCCCCGGAGGGTATTAACGGCTTCTTGGGCGTCATCGAGGCACCGTCATGCTCGCAACAGGTTTGGATGGGGTCATCGCGGCCGAGACCGCGATCGCGACCGTGGGCCAGGAGTCCGTGGGGCTCCGTTACCGCGGCTATTCGGTCGTGGATCTGGCGGAAGGCGCGAGCTTCGAGGAAGTCGCCTATCTGCTCGTGTACGGCGAGTTGCCGGGGCGCCAGGCACTGGAGGCGTATCGCCAGCGGCTGGCCGCGCTGAGGTCATTGCCCGAGCCGCTCTCGGCGGTCCTGCGGCTCCTCCCCGCCGATGCCCACCCCATGGACGTCCTGCGAACGGGCTGCTCGGCGCTCGGCACCCTCGAGCCGGAAGGGCCGGGGCGCGATCAATACCCGATTGCCGACAGGCTCGTCGCCGCCCTGCCCACGATGCTGCTCGCCTGGCATCATGCCGACCGATCCTGGGCGCCGCACGCCGAACCTTCGGGGCTTGCGCACTCGTTCCTGCTTGCCTTGCACGAACGGGAACCGGATCCTCTCGCGGTGCGCATGCTCGATGCCTCGTTGATCCTCTATGCCGAGCACGAGCTGAACGCCTCGACCTTCGCCGCGCGCGTCACGGCCTCGACCCTGTCGGATTTCTATTCGGCGGTGTGCTCGGCGATCGGTGCCCTGCGCGGGCCGCTGCACGGCGGCGCCAACGAAGAGGCCATGCGCCTCATCGAGCGCTTTCCGGATCCCGACGGCGCCGAGCGGGGGGTCTGCGAGATGCTTAAGCGCCGAGAGCGCATCATGGGTTTCGGACACCGCATCTACAAGCATGGCGATCCGCGCTCGCCGGTCATGAAGTCCTGGTCGCGAAGGCTCGCCGAGGCGCGCGGGGACCGGGGGTTGTTCCCGGTCTCGGAGCGCATCGAGGCCGTCATGTGGCGCGAAAAGGGCTTGCACACCAACCTCGATTTCTATAGCGCCTCGGCCTATCACCTGGCCGGGATCCCGACCGCTTTGTTCACGCCGCTGTTCGTCCTGTCGCGTATCACCGGTTGGGCCGCCCATATCATCGAGCAGCGGGCGCATAACCGTTTGATCCGGCCGAGCGCGTCCTACGTGGGGCCCGACCCGCGTGCCTTCGTGCCGATCGAGGAACGCGGGTGACGGCGCTCGCCGAGACGGGGCGATTCGACTTCGAGATCGAGGCCATCGCCGATTATGTCATCGAAGGGGAGCGCGCGAGTGACGAGGCCTATCGAATGGCGCGCTACTGCCTCATGGATGCCTTCGGCTGCGCGGTCCTGGCGCTCGGCCACCCCGAGTGTACCCGCCATCTCGGGCCCCTCGTGGCCGGCACCCTGGTGCCCGATGGGGCCCGAGTGCCGGGTACCCGCTCGGTCCTCGATCCCGTCACGGCGGCCTTCGACATCGGTATCCTGATCCGCTGGCTCGACTACAACGACACCTTCCTGGCCGCCGAGTGGGGGCACCCCTCGGACAACCTCGGCGGGCTCCTGGCCGTCGCCGATTGGCAGAGCCGCGCGCGGCGCGCCGAGCGCCTGGCGCCGATCGCGGTGCACGAGCTGCTCACCGCGCTCATCCAAGCCTACGAGGTGCAGGGCTGCTTGGCGCTCGAGAACGGCTTCAACCGTGTGGGGCTCGATCACGTATTGCTCGTCAAGCTGGCCACGGCCGCGGTCGCGACCCGTTTACTGGGTGGTGATAAGAACGCCGTCATGCGCGCCATCTCCCACGTCTTCGTGGACGGGCATAGCCTGCGCACCTACCGCCAGGCGCCGAACGTGGGGCCGCGCAAGTCCTGGGCGGCGGGCGATGCCACGAGCCGCGGGGTGTGGCTGGCTTTGATGGCGCTGAAGGGGGACCCCGGCTGCCCGACCGCACTCTCGGCCGCGGGTTTCGGTTTTTATGATGTCCTCTTCGGCGGGCGGCCCATTCGGATGCAGCGGGCATACGGGAGCTACATCGCCGAGCACATCCTGTTCAAGGTCGCCTTTCCGGCCGAGTTCCACGCACAGACCGCCGCCGAGTGTGCCCTCTGCCTCCACCCGGAGGTTCGCGGGCGGGTCTCCGAGATCGAGCGCATCGAGATCGCCACCCAGGCGCCCGCGATGCGCATCATCAGCAAGAAGGGCCGCTTGGAAAACGCGGCGGACCGCGACCATTGCCTGGAGTACATCGTGGCCGTCTGCCTCCTCTACGGCGAGCTGTCGGCCCGGCATTACGAGGACGAGGTGGCAGCCGATGCGCGCATCGACGCGCTTCGAGACCGAATGGTGGTGGGGGAGGACCCGCGCTACAGCCGCGATTATCTGGATCCCGAGAGGCGTTCCATCCCGAACGCCGTACAGGTGTTCTTTCGCGACGGGGGCCGGACCGAGCGGGTGGAGATCGAGTTTCCGCTGGGGCACCCCCGCCGCCGCGCCGAGGCGCTCCCACGACTCGTCGAGAAGTTCCACGCGAACCTCGCCACCCGCTTCCCGGCCGAACGGGTCGAGGCGCTCACCGGGCTCTTCGAAGACCCCGAGCGGCTGTTCGCACTGGCCGTCGATGAACTGGTCGATCGATTCCTCTGCCCGGCACATAGCATGTTGGCTGTATCCTGATTTTTCACTACCTCGTGACCGTTCGTCTATCTTTTTCCGTGAAACGTTAACCGTGTCTTCGCGATTTCAGGAACGCCTGTGGCGGCTCCAGAACTCCGATCTGGGACCCCTGCTCACCCGTGGCCGGAAGGGGATCGAAAAGGAATGCCTGCGCGTGACCCGCACGGGCGACATCGCGCATACTCCTCACCCGCGGGCCCTGGGATCCGCGCTCACCCATCCCGATATCACGACCGACTACTCCGAGGCGCTGCTCGAGTTTCGCACCCCGCCCTCTGCCGATGTCGAAGGCACGATCGGAGTCCTGGAGGACATCCACCGCTACGTTTACGGCTGCCTGGAAGACGAGATCCTGTGGGCCGCGAGCATGCCGTGCCGGCTGCACGGCGACGAGGACATCCCCATCGCCCGGTACGGGCACTCCAATGTCGGAAAAATGAAGCACATCTACCGGCGTGGCCTCGGATACCGTTATGGCCGCGCCATGCAGGCCATCGCCGGCGTGCATTTCAATTACTCCCTGCCCGAAGCATTCTGGCCCGCTTACCAGTCTCAGGAAGGCGACAGTGGGCCGCTGCGCGAGTTCGTCGATCGAAGTTACTTCGGTCTCGTGCGCAATATCCAGCGCTATGGGTGGCTCGTGCTCTATCTCTCCGGTGCCTCGCCGGCTGTCTGCAGGTCCTTCGTGGGCCTGCGGGATGCGGACTTCCAGCCCTTGGATGCCGAGACGTCCTATGCCCCGTTCGCCACCTCGCTCCGCATGAGCGACATCGGGTACAAAAACAAGAACCAGCGCGGCTTGCGGATCTCCTACAACGACCTCGCGGAATACGTCGCGGGTCTGTGCCGGGCGATCGAGACGCCCTATGCCCCCTACCGCGAGATCGGGGTGAAGGTGAACGGCGAATACCGCCAGCTCAACGATCACATCCTCCAGATCGAGAACGAATACTACGGCTTCGTGCGGCCCAAGCAGGTGGCCCGCCCGTGCGAGCGGCCGACCCTGGCGCTCCAGCGCCGCGGCGTCCAATACGTCGAGCTCAGGGCCCTGGACCTCGGCTGCTTCCATCCGAGCGGTGTCGATGCGGGCGAGATCCGGTTCCTGGAGGCTTTCGTACTTTTTTGCCTCTTCACCGAAAGTCCGCCCTTGACGGCGGAGGAGTCCCGTGAAATCGAGCACAACCAACTCGCCGTCGCGCGTTATGGCCGTGACCCGGGCGTGACCCTGCAGGAACGCGGAATCGCACGGCCCTTCGCGGGGTTTGCGCTGGATCTCTGCGAGCGCATGGAGGCGATCTGCGCCCTGCTCGACGGCGCCGCGCCGGAAAGCCCGTATGGCAGTGTCCTCAACCGGCAGCGGGCTGCCATCCATGACCCGGCATTGCTGCCCTCGGCCCGCATGCTCGCGGAGATGCGCGAGCGCGGAGAGTCGTTCGTCACTTTCGCGCTCAGGCGCTCCGAAGAGCACGCGCGTTATTACAAGGACCGCCCCTTATCCAAGGCGCGCGCGGCGTATTTCGCCGAGACCGCAGTAGCATCGTTCGCCAAGCAGGCGGAGATCGAGCATACGGACGATCTCTCCTTCGAAGACTATCTCAAGCGCTATTACGCGAACTGCTGACCGCCAAGACCGCTGTCTGGGAGGAGGCCGGAAGCGGGTGCGGGAATTGACACTCGGAACGGCCTTGCCTACAGTGCCTACAGCTAGGGTACCGGAATCATGCCTGTCTTGAACATTCGCAATCTACCGGCGGAGGTCCACGCCCGGCTCAGGATACGGGCCGCCGAGGCCCATCGCAGCATGGAGGCCGAGGCGCGGGCGATCCTCACGGAGGCTTGCTCAAGCGCGGCCGAGCCCAGGCCCGCCCACGAGCTGCCCGATTGGGTAGACAAACTCTATGGCCGGCACAAGCCTGTTAATGTCGTCGATGACTTTATCACCGAGCGACGGCGCGAGTCGGCGCGCGAGTGATCGCGCTCGACGCCTCGGCGCTTTTGGCATTCCTGTTTCGGGAAGAGGGCGCCGAACGCGTCGCGGCGCACCTTTCCGAAAGCTGCTTGTCGGCCGTCAATCTCGCCGAGGTCATCGGGCGCTTCGTGCGCGATGGCCACGACGCGCACGAGGTGCTCGCGCGCCTCGCGGCGAGCGAGACCGAGCTCGTGCCGTTTACTCCCGAGCAGGCCGCGATCGCCGCCCAGTTGATCCCCAGGACCTCGCGCCTCGGATTGTCGCTCGGCGACAGGGCTTGCCTCGCGCTCGCGCTGTCTCGGAGCATCCCAGCGCTCACCGCGGACCGCGATTGGAAGAAGCTCAAGCTCGGTCTTTCCATATCCGTCATCCGCTGACCGGTCGTAGGCACGATCGGTGATAGGCGTGCGCGGGTATTCCGGAATTCGCGCCGCCCAGCCCAGCCTGCGAGCGGTAGGATGGCACCGAGCGGCACCGTGTGCATGACGTCGCCGCGCTCGGTCCAAACCACCCTCATTCCGCCAAATTGAAGCGCTCGATGACTTCTTCAATCGCAAGCACGCGTCCTGCCGCGGAATCCTTGAGGCCCTCTTCGATCTCGCAGCGCACCGCCATTTCGCAGAGGACATCATCCCATGTGGCCGTCTCCGGCAACTGGTCGATGAACGCGTGTGCTTGGCTCTTGAGGTGAGTCGCGGTCATGGGTGCGTATCGGTAGGCTCCGTCAGCGTATTCTACGCGTGCGGCGCATGGTGCGTCTATGGGGCAGTCAATGCTGTTCGTGGCCACGCCGAACGGCATGCAAGCGGTTGGGGGCGGGCGCGGCACGCTCGCTCACGGGATACAACGCACCGCGCACCTCGCCTCCCGACCAACCTGCCGCATCGCCTATCTCAGTTTGATCGTGATCCGCGTGCTGCTGATGGCGGTCCCGACCGTGTTCGTGATCTCCATCACACCCCTGAGCCAACCCCTGAGCCTTTTCTTCTGGGACGTGCGGATGATGTTCCTGGCCTTGCTCGTCGGCCTGAGCCTCACGCTCGCGGTCTGCCCGGGCGGGATGTTGGCGACGCCGGAGGCGAACTTGATCCGCCCGCGCGCCTTCACCGCCGCCCGGTCGCTGAGCCAAGCGGCACTCCGGGGCACGAACACCCTGATCCGGTTGCTGCACTTTCATGATTCGATTGACGCAGCGCCCCTGATTATGAAATAATTCAAAAATCGTGGCTTTGGCTGCGAGGTTTTTTGTCGTCTCGGATCTGTATTATTTCACGCTAAGTCCGGCGCCGAGAGCGTCGGGCGTGGCGTGTGGGAGGGACCTCGAAGGTCTACACGCTCCGGGTCTCGTGTGACCTCGGGGCTAAGGGATCCGGCGCTTCTTGTCGCACCTCCGAGCGCTGTCCTCGCCGGAACCGTCATCACAGGTGTCCCTTCCGAGCCCTCCATCCAATCGGTCGCGCCCCGCTCCACCCACGAGCACATCCCGTCCCTCGCCGCCCGAGAGCTTATCCTTGCCCTTAGCGCCTAAAAGCCTATCCTTTCCCGCGCCCCCGCAGATGCGGTCGTTACCGCGTCCCCCCTCGATACGGTCATTACCGTCACGGCCGACGATCACGTCACTGCGCCGCGTACCCTTCAAGCGATCCGGGCCATTAGTACCGCAGATCGTGGGGCGCTTTCCAAAGCATGTCTCTGTGCATCGATCGATTCTGAGATTCCGGATGCGGAATACGGAACCCGGCGCGCCGGAAGGAAAGTTCGTAACGGTGGCGGTGGTCGCCCCCGAGGTAGGCAAGCGGAACTGGCCGGAGCTTTGAAACACACCCCCTGGCAAGCCAGAGGATCCCGGCAAGGCGGCGACAGATGCTATGTAGGGCCACCCGCGCTACCCTTTAGGCGCGTTGGTTAACCAATCCAAAGGAGAGCGAAGATGAATCGAGTGGCCCTACAGAGTGAATATAACGCGGTGGAGCGGGTGTTGTACAT
>JBOIDT010000014.1:21041-39809 GCA_050740755.1 Gammaproteobacteria bacterium | reverse complement strand
TCAGACTTATGCGAGACGGGGTGGCACGTGGCGAACGCTGGTCGTCGCCCAATGAGCCTCGAAAACCACGGCGTCGTGCCAGGAGCCGACAGAGAGCATGCACTGTTCGGTCTAAAAAGACCGAATCAGTCGCCCCGACGATCCTGTGGTGTGCCGCTGACCAATTACAGAGCGGAACCAATTGCGGAGAACCGTTTTATGATAGCGTCCCCAACTGCCGTTACCCCGCCCCGGATCGGTGCCGTGATCGACGGCCGACGGCCCAGCACCTCGAACAAGGCCTTCATCTCGGCCTGGAAGAGTGCCGGATGGACCGTGCTGGATACCGCCCAGGCGACGACCGCAAGCGCGCGTCCTTCAGGGCCGTTCGGAGTCGTCACCGCCCGTTCAAGCCGCACCTTCGATTCTCGCAGAAAGCGCGCATCATCCTCGATCCGTGCCTTGACGTAGCGGCCGAGCACCTCGCATCCGAGGGATCGATACTTGGTGCGGAGTATCGCGGTCTTCGCTTCCAATGCAGCCTTCAGCCGCACGACGAGGGCATCGACGGAGGCGCTTGTCTCCTTGTCCCACTGCTCGTAGCCGGGCAGGACATACAGCCCTACGCTATCGATCAGCCTTTTCGCCTGGGCCTGGCTCAGCACCGGCAGTGCCGCTCCCAGGACCAGTGCGCCGGCCGGACCGAACACCAACAACCCGACCGTCTTCCCAACGAACCCGCCCGCAACGGCCAGGCCAGCCCTCGCCGCACCGTCCAGCATGATTTGGTGCATGGCCTGCGCGCCGGTGATGTGCCCTCGCACGTACGCCCATACACTATTCGCCGCACCAACGCAAATCGCGAACACCGGCACATTCGGATTGACTAGGGCATTCCCCGCATCCCGCATCAAGTGCGTCAGCCGTAGTTTGCGCAATGAGATCATGGCGGTACCCCTCCACGAAAAACACCTTGTCTGCCCACGCCGGAGCTTGTAGGGCAACGGCCTCTGCCAGCTCTGCGTTGGCCAGAACCGGATACTCGAACTCGTTGAAATGTTCCGTGAGGTCGTCGAGGCGTTGGAGGCATTTCACCTGAAACGCTTGGCCGTCCACCAGCAGATCCCAGCCTTCCTGGTTGGGGGTCCCGGGAAAGGCGATCTGATGGCCCTGGGCCACCAGCTTGGCCACCACTTGCTCAGCCACGTAGCCCTCCGACGATTGATGGCACCGGAAGCTTGAATCGGGTTCAACTCCAGGATGTTGCTTGCGAGATCGGAGAAGGCCACCAGATTGTCAATCCCTTCTGAATACGAGAAATGGGCCGCCTCAATGACAGACGGATCAATCATCGCGGCGGAATAAACGATGTCACCGAGCGTCAGGATGCTGATCGCGGCCGCGTTTGCCGCTTCTCCGACTCCAGGAAACAGCACCTGAGCAAGTCGGCCGAGTGGTCCTGCTGCTTCGACAGCAGGCCGGCCCAGCCACTCGATCATGCGCCGGTCCAGCGGTTTCGTTTTTTGGGTTGCACGTTTTCGCTCCGCCAAATGCCGCTCCGCCTCTTGCAAGGCGCGCCAGTCTTCGCGGTAACGGGTACCGACGTCGTCCGAAAGCTCGCCGATCAGTTTCAGTTGCTCGATCCGGCGAAAGCTTTCCAGTGTCTTGACCACCTCGTTGCGGCCTGCGCTCAGGCCACGGGCTGCCAATAATGACAAGACGCGCAGTCCCACGGCCGCGCGTACCTGGCGATCCGCTTCTCTCGCGAACCACCATAGCGCCAAGGCCGACGTCGCAACCACGGTGACGGGGTTGGAAAGGACGGCCACGATAGAAACCAGGCCCGGTCCGCTCACCAGCGGGATGAAGGCGGAGGCCTGGGCTGCGAGGATGTAAGCAGAAAACCCGGCCACTTGCACACCCCCGCCGAACGCGACGAGCCCGCCGCCGGTCAGCAGGATCTTGCGCACGGCCGCGTCATTGAGATCCTGCACCGCGGCGGCCTTCCGCAGCCGCTCGCGATCGGTTGCGTCCATGCGGTCCAGCCTCGCGCGCGCTTCTTCCACCAGACGTTTCTGTGCAGCGGCATCGAGGTGCCCCGGCCCCTCGCCGAGGGCCGTTGCCAATAGCTCCTGCAACACAGGTTGTACCACCCGCGCGAGATTCACAGCGCCCTGGCTCGGGTTGTCCGGCGTCGCGGCGGGCGTCGCAGAAAGCGGTGCACCCACGGCGATCGCTGCCGCCGCCAGATCGTCGCAGATCCGTGCGGCGCCGCGCTCCGAAAGACACAGCCGCTCCGGCAACGCGAAGGCCTCGCGCAGATAGATCCATGCGATCAGCCGAAGATCATCCTCCGACCAGTCGCCATCGCGCCAGATGCGGTTCTCCACCGACGCGGCAACGTTCTCGATTTCCCGGACCTCCTGTGTCAGCCACGCCTCGGCACTCCCCTTCACCTGCTTGTACAGTTGGGACAACCGCCGTGCAAGTGTGCTGTCTTCAAAAAGGGCGACGCACGCCGACAGTAACGGCTTGTCCGCGGCACCGAGTCCGGCAAGGATGTCGATGGGCCGGACGATCTGCCCGACCGGGAACCCGGTGTGGGTCATTCCTGGAATTCCTCGCTTTCGGCGAGTGCCTTCGTCTCTGCGACCGAATCGCTATCATCGGCCTCGTGTGGTTAGTCCGGGATGCTCGACGGATCTGGTACGGCTCATCAAGCCTTGACGTCGATCCTCCTCGGCCGTGCTACGTCGGCCTTCGGCAGATCGATCTTGAGCGCTCTGCGGTAGCCCACCCGGGGTCCCCGACGATCGCATGACGCCCATTGCAGAACCTGGAGCGGTCTGCCCGAAAACCCGCGCATCAAGCTCGCCGACGGCACGCGACGCGGCTATACGCGCGTCACTCTGTCGCGCGATCGCGCGGTCGTCGAAATGCAGGCCGTGGACACCGTAAAGACGCCGGGGGCGCCGATCTCGACCTTGGCGACGTTCGCCGTCGAGGACGGCAAGGCGGGGGCGCTGCGGGGGTGAGCGGGGGTTGCCCCGGTGCCGCCTACCGCGCGGCGTGTAAGGCTTGCGGGAGAAGGCGTGGCGCTTGCTCAGACGACGGCGGTCCGGCCGGTCCTGACCGGGCTCGATGGACCTCAGGCACAGGCGAAAACCCAGGGCGTCGTGCGCACCGCCCGGGGGTACGCGCTACGGCAGGCCGAACGCGCCCTCCTGGCGCTGACGCTCCAAGAGCCGCCGCGCACGGCGCGGTTCGCCCGTTTTCAGGTGGACCGGCATCCTGGGACGGGATGATAGCCGTCCTCTGCGGTGCTGTCGCTTGTCGTGTTCGAGAGCCGCCGCCGAAGGGCCAGCGTCTCGGGCTGTGCTAGCTAGCGTTGCCAGGAACGGGTCGTAGGCGCGCTCGCGCGCGAGCTTAGGCCGCGTCAAGCAAGGAGGCAGGGTTAGGGGCTTGGTTGGTAACCTAAACCCCCATAGCCGCAATAAGTCTCGGCAACCATCCTCAAACGGTCCTTGGAAATCAATGACCTGAAAGCTGGGAAGCACCCAAGAAAGTCGGTCAAAATCGCAACGCTGATAAAGTAATAAAGTAGAGGTACAATCCTATTCTCGAACCGATTTTGTTGTCACGCGAAGATTAACTCCCTCTTGACCCACATTGAAGCCACAGAATTTGGAGATAAAACCACGAGAAACCAGTCACACCTCCTTAAGGCAGCACCAATTTCATCATGCCACTGCCGGGCGCCCCTGATATTGGTGCGGCTGTACCAAACAGGGACGCCATGACGCCGTAACATATTGGCCAAACTGGTTACGAAGTCTTGGTCCAAGCTTGAGTTGGAGAGGAATGCCTCAGTGGGTATCATAGGAAACGAACACGGAAGCTTCTATGCAGCTTCTTTAAGTGCTTGAGCAATTTTTCTCAGTCCCTCTTCGTCCCTCTCTTGGTCTCGTAGATGAATCATAGGGAATTTATAAAGGACCCACGGAATGTCCTCTTTGGAAAGCTGTTCAGGAGGAGCGGCAATCACAGGGATCACGCGACCCTTGTAATCTGCTTGACCCAAGGCATAACCGACTTCGCAACTGAGGTTAGGGGAGTGCAAGGAGTTTGGCGTCAATAAGACAACCATTGCCTCCGACTCTTGGAGCGCTTCGGCAAGCTTCGCTCCCCAGTTGTCGCCGGGAAGTATCCGGGTCTCATCCCAAACTTGCAAGTCAGCTTCCCGAAGGACCTCTGCAACGCGTTTGGCTAGTTTTGCATCGGTAGAGGCGTGGCTAATAAAGACTTTCATGTTCAATACCTTTGGAGAGGACTGACCGTTAATCACCTGCTAATGATACCACAACTTTTGATCTCTTCGGGTCGACTTCCCCGCAGCTTGCTGCGATAGGAAGGAATTCCTTCAGACCTCCTGATCTCAGGGATTCTGCGATGACACCGATTCATAACTCAGGCGCAGATCGGTGCCTGGGAAGAGGGTCTCGGTCGCGTTGATCTCGGCGCAGAGGTGTCGGATCGCGGCATCGGCGCTTTCGTTGGCGAGCGGATGCAGGCGCACGGTGAGTATCTTCTGCTTCCGAACGGCCGCCCCCAACGCGTCGCTCTCGTGCGCGTAGCTGATGAAGACCGTGGGCGATTGTTTCGATGGCGCGCTATGCGGAATCACTATTCCCCCGTCTCCCACATCGACCGCAGGCTTACTCGTTGAAACGCGCCCGCGTCGCGCCGACGACGGCACGATGGGCGCGTGTCCGTACTCGATGTCGGTTCGGGGCGTATCACCGCCGCGGATTGGCGCTTACAGGATCGTGAAACGACCGTAGGCGCGGAAGTGCCGGTCGAAGGCGATGGCTTCCGCGATATGAAGTCGCTCCATCACCACGAAGCTCAGCGCGTCGCAGAGGGAATAGTCTTTATCAGCGTGGCCTCGCACCAACGCGATGGCGCGTTCTTCGTCCGCCTTGCGGATGCGCTCGACGTGGTATGCATCGCTGACCATGATGTCCAGAAACCCAAGGGCGTTACGACGTCCACCACGCGAGCGGGCTAGGAGCAATGCGTGGGTTTCGACGACGACCGCGTTGGTGGTTACAAGGTTCCAGCGTTCGCTGTTGGCCCGCAAGAACAGCGTGCAGGCATGCACGTGAAACGGATCCTCCGGGGCTAGGAGCCCGAAGAATCCACCGCTATCGACGAAAACACGCTTCACCTACGGTCGTTGGTGACCGCATAGGCCTCGGCGAGGTGCCGATACTTGTCGGAAGAAACGTCCGTGAAATCCGTGTGGGCGGTGCCGGCGAGCGCCAAGGACCGAGCGTAGGGACCTTCCGGGAGGAGTGGCTCTTCCCCTGGCTCCGCGGCTAGCGAGTATTGCAGTTCGTCTATGAGACGTCGGCGGTCCTGCGGGGACAAGCGTTGCGCTTGTTCGATGATGTCCTCGATGGTGTGCATCGCTTCGACCTCTACCTGACCCCGTGCGCAAAAGCGCCGAGATCCTCCGTAAGTTTATCGATTTAGCGTAGCATCATACATCGATCGTGCCCCATCGGCGCCGTCCGTGCCGGCGACCGGCCCGAAGAGCGCGCGGAAAAGCCGCCGGGTACGTGGGCGAGCGAAGCGCTCCCAGGACGCGTCGAACGTTGACCGGTGGACCCGCTCCTCCTCGCACAGCACCGCCTCGAGCATCGTCATGGCCACGCCGGTCTCGTCGGGGGCCTGGTCTTCTAGCGCAAGCGCATCGCGGAAACGCCGCAAGAGCCGGCGCTGGACATCCCGATCCACGATCGCCCCGAGACAGTCCTGCAGGTGTTTCAGCTCCCCGACCACCTGCCGCACGGCATCGGGCTGGTACAGTGACTGAAAGGCCTCGAGGAGATATCGGAGCTTCTTGCCGGTCTTGCGCAGCTCGTGCAGGGCCTCGATGGGCGTGTCGTCCATGACCGCGAAGCCTTCGCTCAGGAGGGCGTGGTAGGCGCGCCACATCGCCCGGCTCGCGAGGTCCACGGCGCGGCCGGCCCCGGGCCCATTCTGTCCCCGGCGCCTGGCGGCCCGTGCCAGCCAGGCCGGGTAATCGCGCTTGAAGGTCCGGTAGCGTTCCGAAGCCAAGACCTCGAACAGCCGCCCGTGCTCGAGCCTTCTTTGTCGGCCCAGATAGGCACGCAAGGGCTCGAGATGCGGGCGCCAGAGCGACGGCAGTCGTGCCGTGTGCTCGTCCAGATCGCCGAGAAACACATCGAGATCGCGCTTGGAACCGGTGATCTCGCCGAGCCAGGCGAGGTCCGAGCGCGCCTTTTCGTGCTCGCGCGCGGGAAACACCTCGCGCATGCGATTCAGGACCGACCGCGAGGAGCGCGTCGCGACGCGAAAATCGTGCAGGAACTCGACATCGAGGTCGGCGACGACGCCGTCCTCGTTGGCATCCAGCGTGCGGAAATAGGCCCCGAGGACCCGGGCCACTGCTGCGGTCCCGAGCATCGCCGGGTCGAGCACCACCTTGGGCCGCGCCAGATCCGCCGGTGCCGGGTCGGCGCTTGCCGCGAGCGCGGCCACGAACGGGTCGCGGGTGGGGTCCTCGACCGCCTCATGGCCCTCGATGAGCGCCTGGACCCGCTCGCGCAGCTTGCGCGGCCCATCGCCTTCACCCCATCGCACCCAGCACCCCAGCACCTGCTCTTCGACGCGCGCGCCGTTTCGCAGCCGCGCCTCGTCGAGCTCGATCACGAACCCCACCTGGCCTTGTTTATCGAGCACCGAGAGCGGCGTGACGCGCGAGCGCACGCGCGCCAACGGGAGCAGCACGCGCGGGCCCGCGAGCGCCGCCACCCTTTCCTGCATCGGCCCCTCCGGTAGGTCCCTGGCGAAGCGCGGAGGCGCAGACATGGCCTGGGTCGCGAGCACGCGGGCGTTTCCCAGCGCTCGCAGGACCAGGCTGCGCTCGCCGCGCCGCTCGATCACCTCCAGCACCCGTCCGGCGCGGTACAAGCGCCGATCGGGGGTGTCGTAATAGGTACGGGACAGGGCATGGACCCGCGCCGGGCGCGCGCCGACCGCGGCCCGGAGCGAGGCGCGCAACGCCGCCAAGGCGCCCTGGTCCGCGACGCTGTAACAGGGAAACTCTCTGGCCATATCGGCGGGGGATCGGGCGGGCGGCTCACGGTAGTGGGTAGGCGCTTGAAAGTATAACGCGTCGTCGAAGCCGCGGCACGCGGCGCCCGGATCATGGGGTGCCGTGCCAGAACATCTCATACAGGCTCAGGATGATCTCGGCGACGATCAGCACCACGATGTACCACTCGACACGTAACGAGCGCCGCGTCTGCAGGAGGTCGAGCACGGTCTCGACAGTCTGGCCGATGACCTCCAGCTTGCGGTGCAGCGCCAACTGGCGTTCCCTGAGCTCGAACTCGTCCTCGAGCCGGAGATACAGGCGCTCGAGATCGGGCCGTTCCCACAGGGCGTCGGGCTTCTCCCCGACCTCGACCCGCCCGACCATGCGGTGCATGACCAGGAGGTTGCGACCGGTATGCCGGATCAGCTCCCCGGCCCGGAACCCGACCCGGCCGCTCCGCTCCAGGCGCGTGGCCAGAGGCTCGATGCGGTCGAAGGTGTCGGCCACGCGCCGCTCGTACTCGGCCAGCACCACGCTCTTGGCGAGCACATCGGCGATGATCTGCAGGCGTTCCAGGCCCGCGTCCTGGAGGTAGAGCTGATCGCGCTCGAAGGAGCCCTCTTCGCCGTCGGGCGCGACGTGGAGGCCCAGGGTCTCGATCTCCGGCTCGGGCAGGGGATCGGCCAGGAGCGGCTTCACGTGATCGAGGAACGCGACCTCCTGCATTGGCGGGACATCGAAGAGCACGGCGGCGCCGTAGCGAAACAGCACCACGCACCCCTGGTCCGCGATGGGCAGGGTAAGGGGCTGGGCCGCCAGTTGCTCGGCGTTCCGAAGCGGCTTCAGGTCCAGGCGCTCGCCTAACAGCAGGGCGCGGGCGCGGATCGCGGTCTTGTTATTGAAGAGCGGCATGTGCCGGTCGGAGGGAGGCCCCGCTATGGTGGCGCGCGAACCGCCGGCACCGCCTGCGCGATGAGCCGCGCAAAAGACGACCGACGGGGACTGACGAAACGATGCTAGTCTACCCGAAGGGCGCGGACATGGCCGAGCGTGGTGGCGATGCTCACCGGGAGCGGCCATTCGGCCCGCAACCTAGAAGTGAGCTTTTGTGTACGCGGCGCCGTCATAAGGTTGCGATCGGGTTCACGTTCCAGGTGTCGCCCGAGAGGTAGGTGACCTGCTCCACCCGGCAGTCGTGCGGCGCATGGAAGCGGTGGTACATGCCGGACGTGAGCCGAAGCGTAACGTAGCGACCGTCGCGGTACAGGTCGGCGAGTGCCGGGTCGACGAGCAGGTCCTGCACCGTGTAGGGGAAACCCTTCGCCTGGATCAGCGTGGTGCCCTGGACTCGGCCGGACGCGCCGACGATCGCGTCGCAGGGACTGACGAGCACCGCCGGATCCGGGTCGATCGGCCGGGCGCCCGCTTTCAGCTCGCGGGTGAAGCAGTCATGCATGCTCCTGAACCGCGTCCGCTCGGCATCACAGAGGTCCACGTCGGCGAACAGGCGCCAGAGGCCGATCGAGAGATCGCGCACGAGCGGCTGCTCGATGCGGCTGAACCAGCCCATGAAGCGGGTGGCGAGCCGCCGGGGGATGCGGTTGGTCAGCAGGAAGTTGAGGTCTTCCTGCTGGAGCACGCGAGCGATGACGGAGCGCACGGTCATGGAACTGCAACGTTCCTCGACTACATCTCCGGTTCTGGAGACCCATGAGCACAACCTCGGCCCTGTATGCGCTCGGCGCGGCCGCGCTGGCGGCGTCGTTCGGCAATCTGAATCGCCGGCTCGACCTGTCGCGGGCAAAGCACCGGTCGCTGGCCGGGCATTCGCGGCTCGCCCGGCGGATCGCCCGGCTGGTGCCGTTCTACGAGTACGACGAAGCGCGCTTCTTCTCCTCGGACGACGCGCCGGAGGAGATCGCCGCGCGTCGCCGCGCCGGCTTCTTCCGGCTCACGACCCTGTACGCCGAGCGCTTCGCCGAGACGGCCCGACGCACGGCCGAGCTCGAGGACGGCGTCTCGGACCTACAGTTCACCAGCGCCTACCGCGTCCCGTTCCAGTACAGCCGGTTCGTGCGCCGCCACCTCCGGGGCGGCGCGCTCCTGCAGTCGTCCGCGGGCGTCACCGTCACCGACCTCGACGGCAACCGGTTCTACGATCTGAGCGGCTGCTACGGCGTCAACGTCTTCGGCTACGATTTTTACAGGGCGTGCATCGAGCGCGGCATCGAGCGCGTGCGCGAGCTCGGTCCGGTGCTCGGTGCCTATCACCCGGTCATCGCGTACAACGTCGAGCGGCTGCAGGCGATCTCCGGCCTCGACGAGGTGTCGTTCCACATGTCCGGCACCGAGGCGGTCATGCAGGCGGTGCGGCTCGCGCGCTATCACACGCGGCGCTCGCATCTCGTGCGCTTCTGCGGGGCGTACCACGGGTGGTGGGGGGACGTCCAGCCGGGCGTCGGCAACCCGGTGCCTGCGCGCGAGACCTACACGCTGCGGGACCTGAGCGACGACGCGCTGCGGGTGCTGCGGATCCGTCGCGACATCGCCTGCGTGCTCGTGAATCCGCTGCAGGCGCTCCATCCCAACGCCAACGCGCCGGGCGATTCCGCGCTGGTCGACAGCGCGCGCAGCGCCCGGTTCGACCGGGCGGCGTACACGGACTGGCTCCAGCGGCTGCGCGCCGTCTGCACCGAGCGGCGGATACCGCTCATCTTCGACGAGGTCTTCACCGGCTTCCGGCTCGCGTCGGGCGGCGCGCAGGAGTACTTCGGTGTTCGGGCGGACATGGTCACGTATGGCAAGACGCTCGGCGGCGGCTTGCCGGTCGGCGTGGTCTGCGGCCGCAGGGACCTGATGAAGCGCTTCCGGGAAGACCGCCCGACGGACGTCTGCTTCGCGCGCGGCACCTTCAACTCTCATCCCTATGTGATGGCGGCGATGTACGAGTTCCTGCTCTGTCTCGACACTCCCGAGCTCCGCGACCGGTATCGCGACCTGGATGAGGTCTGGAACGCGCGGGCGGAGCGGCTGAACCGGGCCCTGCGGAACGAGGATCTGCCGGTGCAGGTGGCGAACCTGTCGTCCATCTGGACAACCTTATTTACGCGACCGTCGCGGTACAACTGGATGCTCCAGTACTACCTGCGTGCCGAGGGTCTGCACGTGAGCTGGGCGGGGACCGGCCGCTTCATCTTCAGCCTCGACTACACGGTAGCCGATTTCGACGCGGTCGCGGACCGGTTCGTGGCCGCCGCCCGGGCCATGCATCGGGACGGCTGGTGGTGGTCCGACCCTGCGGCGACCAACCGGTCCATCAGGCGCCGCATCCTGTGGGAGATCATCGCTCACCGCTTGTGACCGGCAGAGGCCGCGCCGCTCATCGTCGGCGCCGGGCCGGCGGCGTCGCAGCCCGCCCGAGGCCTCAGGCGGTCGGCTTGTCGGTCATCGCGTCGATCCGCTGGCCGCGCAGCAGGAAGAGTGGCGCCTTATGATAGAGCTTGATGTCGTGAAACGGTTCGGTGAGGATCTTGGTCATCCATACCAGCCCGGTCTGCACGTCTTTCACGAAGAAGAGCTGCACCGTCCGGAAGAGCAGTCCGCCGATGCCTACGGCAAGCCAGACGAGCGACATGTTCCGCACGAAGCCGGCGGCGTCGTCGTGCGGCTCGAAGAGCCCGAAGAGCCTGGGATCGAAATAGAGCGCGAGCGGCGACAGGGCCCAGATCGCGAGCAGAACCACCTTGCGCCGCAGGTTGTAGCCGACCTTGATCGCTTCCTTGTGCTCGTGAGTGGCCTGGTTCACCTCGTCGTAGCCCTTCGGCTCGAAGAAGAAGTGTCCAACCTGCCGGCTGACCATCGCGAGCAGCCAGCCGACCAGCGCGGCCGCGACCGGGCTCGTGAAGAGCAGCGCGTAAGCGCAGAGGAAGCAGACCGCGCTCACGAAATGCAGCGCCTGGTTGATGTAGCTATGATGGTAGTACCGGTGGTCGTCCCACCGCTGCACTTCGAGAGCTCGGAGAAAGCTGCGCATCGATCCTCCTCGGCGCCGGGCGCACGTTGAAAATTGGCTACGTCACGAACAGACTGTTTCGAATGTAAGGCGGTTTCGTGAATCAACGATGACAGACAGCCATCGATCTGGGGAAATCGGCGTACTCGTCGACGTGGAGCCGCCTGCGGATCACCCGGATGGCGGCGCAGTGGGGACGAGCGCGTCAAGGCACGCTTCCCCGCGAGGGGAATCGGCCCGTCGCGGCGCGCGTTCGAGCCGCGTCAGAGGGGCGACGGAGGCGGAGCTCAGCAGGGAGACGGTCACGAAGATCTACGGGCGCTGGGCGCCCGTCTACGACCTCGTCTTCGGCTCCGTTTTCGACCCGGGACGGCATGCCGCGATCGCCGCCAGCGAACGGATCGGCGGCCGCATTCTGGACGTGGGCGTGGGGACCGGCATCGCGCTGCCGCACTATGCGCAGTCGGCCAGGGTCGTCGGCGTCGATCTGTCCGAAGCGATGTTGCACAGGGCGCGGGAGCGCGTGGCCACGCAGCGTTTGCGCAACATCGAGGGGCTGGCGGTCATGGACGCGGAGCGCCTGGCCTTCGCCGACGCCTCGTTCGACGTTGTCGTGGCGCAATACGTCATCAACACGGTTCCGCAGCCGGAGGCGACGCTCGATGAGTTCGCGCGCGTGGTCAAGCCGGGGGGCGAGATCGTGCTCTTGAACCGGATTGGCGCGGACACGGGGCCGAGGCGCACCGTCGAACGTTGGCTCATGCCGCTGGTTGGCCGGCTTGGATGGCGTTCCGAGTTTCCCTGGGCGCGGTTTGCTCGCTGGGCCGAGCGGACCCGGGGCGTGCACCTGATCGAGCGCCGCCCGATGCCCCCGCTTGGCCACTTCGCGCTGATCCGGTTCGGTAAGTCTGACCCGTTCCGATCCCGCGGCTTGCGTTCGTAGCGGTCGACCGCTACCGGTGGCGGAACGCCTGACCAGCCTGCTTGTGCAGCGACGCCTAGCTAGGCGAGCATCGGGGCCGAGCGGCAGGGCTGCAATCAGTGTCTGGGGATCGGGCGGGCCACCGCCCATCTCCGCGGTCACGCGCCCGCGGGGTCTAGTAAAGCGACGAACGCCTCCGCGGAGCGCCGCCACGAGTAACGACGGGCGTGGGCGATGCACCCCTCGCCGCCGAGCTTGAGGGCTTCCAGGGTCGCCCTCTGCAGGTCCTCGTGCAAGATCCCGGTGCGGTTCTGGATGACCACATCGCTCGGCCCGGGGACCGGGTACGCCGCCACCGGAACGCCCGAGGCCATGGCCTCCAGCAACACCAGCCCGAAGGTATCGGTGCGGCTCGGGAACACGAACACATCGGCGGCTGCCAGGTAGGCGGCGAGGTCCTCGCCGTACCGGTACCCGACGAAGCGCGCCGCGGGATATCGATGGGCGAGCGTCTCTCGGGCCGGCCCGTCTCCGACCACGAACTTGCTGCCCGGTAGATCCAGGGACAGGAACGCCTCCAGGTTCTTTTCGATGGCCACCCTTCCGACATACATGGCGATGGGGCGAGGGGCGTCCAGAAAGCCTTTATCGCGCGGATGGAACAGACCGGTGTCGACGCCCCGCGCCCATACCACCACGTTGCGGAACCCGTGCGCCGCGAGTCGTTCCTGGAACGATGCGGTCGGCGCTAAGGTCAAGCGCGCGCTCCCGTGGAAGCGCCGCAGGTACGCATAGCTCCAATCGACCGGCACCGGCCAGCGCAGCCGTACGTATTCCGGGAACTGCGTATGGTAGGAGCTAGTGAAGCGCAGACCGGCCTCGAGACAAAAACGCCGCACGGCGTGCCCGATCGGCCCCTCGGTGGCGATATGGACCGCGTGGGGCGCGAACGCGCGCAAGCGTTCGGCGACCACCCGCCGGGGCGCGATGGCGAGCCGGATGGAGGGGTAGCTCGGGCAGGGAATGGTCCGGCACAGTCCGGGATACAGGACTAAGACCTCGAACCCGAGCGCCCCGAGCTCGACGGCCGTGTGTTCGAGCGTGGTGACCACCCCGTTGACCTGGGGGTGCCAGGCATCGGTCGCAATGGCGATCCGTGTCGGGGTCAAACCTTGGGATCAGGCCGCGGCCTGCACCTGCTTGAGCGAGTGACAGGCGTCGGACCAGTGGATCAGCTCCAAGGTCCCGTCATGAAGCTCGACGAGCGCCGTGCAGCTCTCCACCCAATCCCCGCTGTTGCAATACAGGACCCCGTTCAGTTGGGTGATCTCGGCGCGATGGATGTGGCCGCAGATGAGCCCGTCGACCCGCTGGCGGGCCGCCTCGTAGGCCACCGCCGACTCGAAGCTCGACATGTACTGCACGGCAGTCTTGACCTTGTGCTTCATGAAGGCCGCGAGCGACCAGTAGCCGAACCCGAAGCGCCTGCGCACCTGGTTCACCACCCCGTTCAGACGCAGGAGCCAGTCATAGGCCTTGGTCCCGAGCAGCGCCACGGCCTTGGAGTACTGCACCACGGTGTCGAACTCGTCGCCGTGCGTCACCAGGAAACGCCGGCCGTCGGCCGTGGTGTGGATCACGCGGTTCTGGATCGAGAGGTTGCCGAAGGACAGACCCACGTGATCCCGGAACACCTCGTCGTGGTTGCCGGGTACATACACGACGCCCGTGCCGTGCTTGGCCTTGCCGAGCAGCGTGCGCACCACGTTGTTGTGCTCCTGGGGCCAATAGAGGCGCTTCTTCATGCACCAGACATCGATGATGTCGCCGACCAGATAGAGCTGATCGCAGCGCGTCGAGTGCAGGAAGTCGAGGAGGAACTCCGCTTTGCAGCCCGAGAAGCCGAGGTGGACGTCCGAGATCCAGACGGTGCGGTAATAGGCCGGCCGATTCGTCGCGTGCAGCGTCTTCATGCCCGTAGCCCCTGTCCCAATCGAGCGGCAGGCTAGCGCTGCTTCGTGTCAGGATGATGAAACGACGTGATGCCGCCCCGGGCCAGCCGCGGTAGCTTGCGAAGTCCGGTTGTGTTACCTATCCTTCGTTGAGGGGCCGCAGTTTGACGGGCAACCTCGGTGCGTGTCATCGCCGTTGAAATTTCTATCCTTTATCCCTAGGATCCCAGCGCACCCGCCGGGGACCCAATGACCGACTTCCGCCTGCTGACCGATCCGTCGCCTGAAGCCGCCCTGCCACGCCCCGTCACGCGCCGGCAGTTCATCAAGCAAAGTACGCTGTTCGCCATAAGTGCGGCGATCGGCGCCCACATTCCGTTCGGGCGATTCTTGCCGGACGGACTGATCCCAGTGGCGCTCGCAAAGACGCCGGATCTCCAGCTTTACGGGAAGCATGCCGGGCTCATGGTGCTTGGGGACTCGCCCTTCGTCGCTGAGACACCGGCGCACCTGCTCGATGACGATGTCACACCGGTCGAGTATCTCTTCGTACGCAACAACGGGCTGCCGCCGGCTCGGGACACGATTGACCCCGCAAAATGGACGCTCCTGATCGACGGGGAGTCGGTGAAGAACCCGACCGCGCTCACCCTGGACGGTCTGAAGAGCAAGTTCAGGGCGGTGACCCAGCACCTCGCGCTGGAATGCGCGGGCAATGGCCGCAGCGAATTCTTCCCGCCCGCGAAGGGCAGCCCCTGGACCACCGGCGGGGTAGGCTTTCCGGAGTGGACTGGCGTGCGATTGGGCGATGTGCTCAGGGCCGCCGGCATCAAGGACGATGCGGTGTACATCGGCTACTATGGGAAGGATACCCACTTGAGCGACGACACGACGAAGCCGGTCATCTCCCGGGGTGTGCCGATTTCCCGGGCGCTCGAGGACGGGGCGCTCATTGCCTGGGGCATGAACGGCAAGGATCTCCCGTGGGTGCACGGTTATCCCCTGCGGCTCGTGGTAGGTGGCGCCCCCGGATCGGCCTCTGGCAAGTGGCTGACGCGCATTGCGATCCGCAACCAGGTGCACGACGGCCCAAAGATGGGGGGACACGATTACCGGCTGCCGTGCGAACCGCTGGCTCCGGGCGAGCCCTCGGACAAGTACTGTGTGCTGGAAGAGATGCCGGTCAAGTCCATCCTGACCTTCCCGCAATCCGGAACCAAACATGCCATAGGCAAGGCTCTGACCGTGCGCGGCCAGGCTTGGACCAGCACCAAGAACGTGTCCGCGGTCGACGTCTCCATCGACTTCGACCAGACCTGGATGCCCGCCACGCTCGCCCGTGCGCGAAACCGATACGCCCCGCGGCGCTTCGCCACCGCGATCGGCTTTCCCGAGAAGGGTTACTATGAGATCTGGGCGCGGGCGACCGATGATCAGGGCCGGGCGCAACCCATGGTGGTGCCGGGCTGGAACGCGGGTGGCTACGGCAGCAACGCCTGTCACCGTATCGCGGTGCGCATCGTGTGAGGAGCCCCGCCATGGCCGCGACACCGGCCTATGCCTTCGCGGCGGGCATGCTCCTCGCCACGGCCGCGCTGGCGCAGGATACCAAGACCGACGCGGACACCGGGCTCGTCATCGACGAGGGCTTTGCTCTCGTGAAGGGCCGGTGCACGGGCTGTCATTCGGCCAAACTGATCACGCACAGCGGGAAGACGCGCGAAGGCTGGATCGATAGCATCCGTTGGATGCAGAGAAACCAAGGGTTGAGAGCCCTGGGATCGACCGAGGAGCCGATCGTGAGCTATCTCGCCAAGCACTACCCGGTGCCCAGAACCGCTCCCTGGCGCCGCGCGCCTCTGCCAGCGCACCTGATGCCCAAGTAAGGGGGCAGTTCCGGGGGATCCCGGGCCGAGTGACGCGCTCAATGATATGAGAAGGCAGGGCAATAGCCCCAAACCGAACGACAAGCCTGGGAAAGAGGTCGGATTAATTGGTTAAACCCATTCCGGCCGAAGGCGCATGACGACAACGAGATGGATTGTCCTGGCGATCGTGGCGGTGCTCACTGTCGCTCTGGGCGTTTTTTATTACGAGCAAAGCCCGCAACCACCGCAGACCGCGACCTCTCCGCCGCCCGAGCCGGCAGCGCTGGCGCCAGAAACCACCCAACCGGAAGTCCACTACCCCGTTCCCGCGATCGAAGCGCCGGAGCAGGCGCCGCCGCTGCCCGCGCTGCGCGAGAGCGACGAGGCCGTGCGGGACGCTATGGAGAAAAGCTTCGGCAAGGCACCCGTTGAGGCCTTTCTTGTCCCGACAGAGATCATTCGACATTCGGTCGCGACGATTGACAGCCTGGATCGCGGCCCCGTGCCGCTACACTTCCGCCCCATGAAGCATGTCCCTGAGCGGCCGATGGTCAACGCCGAGGACGACAAAATCACCTTAAGTCCGGATAATACGAAGCGCTATGAGCCTTATATCTCGGCACTGCGAGCCATAGATGCTAAAAGGTTCGCGGATTTGTACCTGCAATACTACCCGCTCTTTCAGAATGCCTACGAAGACCTGGGCTATCCGGGCCGCTACTTCAACGACCGCTTGATCCAGATCATCGATCATTTGCTGGCAACGCCCGACATCAGCGAGCCCATCGAGCTCATCTGGCCAAAGGTGCTCTACCAGTTCGCCGATCCAGAATTGGAAAAACGCTCCTGGGGCCAGAAAACCCTGATCCGCATAGGACCCACGAACGCAGCGGCGGTCAAAGCAAAGCTGCGCGAGATCCGGGCGTCGATCGCCATCGAGGCTGATAAGTCGTGAATACTCAGCCTCCTGTGCCGGCCGAGCATCGCGAAAAGCGCTGAGCGCCTCCTCGGGCGACTTCGGATAGGTAACGCGCTTGGGGCCTCATCGACGCCACACGCGTCAGGATCAGGCTCAGGGAACAAGGCCGGGCTGCGGCGAATATTCGAGCACGAAGCCCTTGACTAGCGGCCGAATCCCCGATCATTCGATGGCACGGGTCTGCCCGTGCCGCAGGACGAAAAACTCGTCCTCCGCCATACCTCGGGCCAGCCGGGCTGCGGCAAGATCGCGCAGCGGCTGGTCCAGGGGCTCTGGCGTCAGGCGCTCGAAGGTCCCCCAATGGATGCCGAGCGAGCAGCGTGCGCCGATCTCGCGGTGGATGCGCACCGCCTCCTCCGGATTGATGTGGTTGTTGCGCATGAACCAACGCGGCTCGTAGTGGCCGATGGCAATGGCGGCGAGGTCGAACGGGCCGAGCCGGCGCCCGACCTCGGGAAAATCCTGCGAGTAGGCGGTATCGCCGGAGAAGAAGAAACGGAAGCCCGCGCGCTCCGTCGCCCAGCCGCCCCACAGGTTGCTATTGCCGTCCCAAGGGGTGCGCGCGCTCCAGTGGTGCACCGGCACCAAGGTCACCATCACGTCCGCCACCACGCGGCTCTCCCACCAGTCCAGCGCCACGACGTTCGCATCGGGAAGCCGGCGGCGGAACCAGCGCTCCAGCCCCAGCGGCACGGCGAAGCCGGGCGATCCGCCGCGCTGGCGCGAAAGCGCCCGCACGCTCCGCAGGTCCAGGTGATCGTAGTGGTTGTGGGAAATCAGCACCAGATCGATGGGCGGCAGATCGCCCAGCGCGATGCCGGGCGGCTGGTGGCGCCGCGGGCCGGCATAGGGCAGGGGCGAGGCGCGCCGCGAGAACATCGGATCGGTAATGAGGTTGCGCCCGCCTGTCTGCACCAGCACGGTGGAATGCCCGATCCAGGTGACCGTGTGCCGCGTGCGGTTGGCCTGAAGCAGCGCCAGATCCGGCGCCACCGGCGAGAGGTCGACCTGCGGCGCCCCGGCTGGTGCCTCCGCCCTGAGATCGCGTTGCAGGCGTGCCAACTCCGCCGGTGTGGGCGGGACACGGGGATGATGGTTGCGGAAGCCGACCGGCGTGTGATGGCGCTTCGCCGGGTCGAAGTACGGGTTGTGCGGCTTCGGCCCCGGCAGCATGCGCACCAGACGCAATACCGACCAATGGTTCATGAGCCGCCCCGCTCGTGATTGCGCGGCATGGTTATTCGCCGATGATTTTCACCAGCACGCGCTTCTTGCGGCGGCCATCGAACTCCCCGTAAAAAATCTGTTCCCAGGGACCCAAATCGAGCCGGCCGCTCGTTATCGCAACCACAACCTCGCGACCCATGATTTGCCGCTTCATGTGCGCATCGGCGTTGTCTTCACCCGTGTCGTTATGGCGATACTGTTTGACCGGCGCATGTGGCGCGAGGTTCTCTAGCCAGGTTTGGTAGTCATGATGCAAGCCACGTTCATCGTCGTTGATGAACACACTCGCGGTGATATGCATCGCATTGACGAGAACCAATCCCTCTTGGACGCTACTTTCCACGACGCACTGCTCCACGTCCGGCGTGACGTTCACAAATCCGACCCGAGTCGGAAGATTGAACCAGAGTTCTTTACGGTAGCTTTTCATAACGGTCGTGGACACCGGGTCGAGTGAGACGGTCGATTCAGTGTCCGGATACGCTCGTCTTGAGTGCACATGATAGCCCACCAATGCTGGGCTTTGCGACCAAGGCGCGGCGCTACCCGCCCCGTCACGACCCGAGCCCCGCCAGGCACCGCGCCGCGCCTTGGCGCCCTGCGTCCGCGCTGGCGCCGACCGCCTCTAGACCGCTCAATCACCGCCCGGCCCGCCCGACGAAACAAGCACCCGTTGCAAGACCGGGTTGAACGTCCTATCCTC
>JBOIDT010000014.1:0-20941 GCA_050740755.1 Gammaproteobacteria bacterium | reverse complement strand
CACCGCGCCGCGCCTTGGCGCCCTGCGTCCGCGCTGGCGCCGACCGCCTCTAGACCGCTCAATCACCGCCCGGCCCGCCCGACGAAACAAGCACCCGTTGCAAGACCGGGTTGAACGTCCTATCCTCTGGAAGCCTCGACCCGTTAGAAGCACGGTAGAGTTCGCATGGCGACGCGGATCAAACCAACCTGCAAAAGCCTCTATCAGGACGACTTCTACGCCTGGACCCGGCGCCAGGCCGAGTTCCTGCGCGCCCGTCGGTACGACGATCTGGATCGGGAGAACCTGATCGAGGAGGTGGCCGAGTTGGGCGACACGGCGAAGAAGTCTGCGCGGAGCCGGGCTCGCACGATCATCGAGCATCTGCTCAAACTCCAGCACTCGCCGGCAGTCGATCCGCGGGCCGGATGGCGCGATACCATTCGGACGCAGCGGGACGACCTCTTGGACGACCTGACGCCCACCCTGCGCCGGGAACTGGAACAGGAACTGGAAGAGCTCTACGCCCGTGCGCGTAAGCGGGCGGCGGGGTCGCTGCGCGACCACGGCGAGCCCGCGGCCGCTGACGCCCTGCCCGCCTGCCCCTACAGCCTCGACCAGATCACCGGCGATTGGCTGCCGTGAGCGCTGCCGGATCCGCGGGAGCCCGCAGCCCATAGGCCGTCGCGCCCTCGGCGGTGCGGCCTCCTGTGCCATGGCCGGGCGGGGAACGACGCGGGACTCGGCGCTCTTCCCTATCTCTCATCGTTTACCGTACTCCAGACGCGCACCCTTACGTTGCGCATAGAGATAGGTCTCCAAGGCGCGCATCTCGGCGGAATCGGGCTCGAGCTTTCGACCTCGCACCGGGTTTTCGATGCACCAGTTGATCGCGTCTCGCAACAGCGCGACCCGCCCTAACTGCGCCTGAAATTTCGGGTAGGTCTCGGGATGGGTATTCGACCCGTCCGGATGGCACATGTCGCAGGAGACGGCGATAGTGCTCTTCAGCCGATCCCCGCTGTGAAAGATGCGCGAGCCTTCCACGGCCGCCTTGTAGGTCTCTTGCTGCCAGACATTCACGTCCTCCCGGGTGACGGACCCGTAGGTCGCCCCCTGGCCTTTGCCGATAAGGCCGCTGTTGTCGGCGGGGGTCGCCACCTTGTGTTTGGCCAGCTCCTCCGCCATCCAGGCTTGATCTTCACCGCGGCGCTTCCATTGCGCCATGGCGGCATCATCGATCCCCTGCTCGGTGGCCTCTGCGCCTTTCGGCGTGTCGTCTTCTTCTGCGCCCCCCTCCCGGTAGGCCGCGAGCAGCACCGCGAGCGTGCCGAAAACGAGCGGCTTCATGGTTCGCATTTTCATATCGCCTCCAAACGCTTGCCAATCGATCAGTAAACACCCGATCAATAACTTTCCAGATTCGGGGTCAGCGGCCCGGCGGTCTCGCCTCTGCTCGCCAGGTAAGCGCTGGCGACCTGGACCGGGTTGCGATTCCACAGGTTGTAGAGCTTATCGACCAGACCATCCGGATTGACGCGAACCGAGCCATCCCCCAGTCCGTCGTTGGGATTGAAGGGATCCGCCCGGTTCATCTGCACGGTGAGGGCGGGGAGCCCCTCCGGCGCATACGGCCACGGCCAGGCAGTCGACAGCATGCCGTGGAAGTGGATGTTGCCGATGCGATGGGTCAGGAGCTGATGGGTGTGGCCATGCACCACCGCCACCCGGCTAAAGCGGGCCAGAATCGCCTGTACGTCCTCGGCGTCGTCGGTCCAGAAGTTCCACGGGCGGTAATACTTGTACAGGGGGGAGTGTGAGAACACGATGATCGGGGCGTCATTGGAATAGGACCGGAGGTCGTTGTCGAGCCAGCTGCGCTGCTCTGCCCCGACCTTGAAGCGACTCTGGATCCCGTTGTCGAGCCCCGCCACCGTCTGCATGCGCTCCTTCGGCGTCATGCCGCGCTCGGTCCAGAAGTCATCCTCCATCACACTGTGGAGCACGACGAAGTGCACCCCCTTGTGATCGAAGGAGTAGGTAGGCTCCCCGAACAACCCGCGCCATTTCTCGCCCATGTCCAGGAACCAGTCGTGCTCGCCCACCATCATCCTGACCGGGGCTTTGAGGTTTTTCAGGATCTGGGCGCCGAGCTCGAGCTCCAGGGGTTGCCCCAGTTGTGCGAGATCACCGCCATAGAGCACGAAATCCGGCTGCGGGCTCAGGTGGTTGATATCGTCGACGGCACGCAGCAACTGCCGCACGAAGCGGTCGTTGAGATCGCGTTTATAAAGGTGTGAGTCGGAAATATACGCGAAGGTGAACTCCGGCGTGCCGCCGCTCGCGGCGCGGGCCACCCGAACCGGCTGGAAGCTATGGAAGTGGAACGCTACGCCCTCTGCCATCGCGGCCGCGGCGGCGGCCGCGGACAGCTTGAGGAAGCTCCGGCGGTCGAGGTTCTTCAAGCCGCGCATCAACGCATCGCGCTCTTCGTAGTATCTCGTCTCAACGCTCTTGATGGTCGGTCGTTTCATGCTCTTCTCTCCACACTCATCGGACCCTGCCCATGACCCGCTCCTCGAACGGGAATACCTCACGTTCGGCCATCGCCGTGTCGCGAAAGGGGCGCTCGGTGCCGGCCAGCTTGCGCTGCTCCCTGAAGGCGCGCTGGTTTTGCTCGCCGAACCGTGCATCGGTCAGCGCAAACATGAACTCCACCATGGCATCGATCTCCTCTTCATTCAGGGCCAACGGTTCGATGCCGCCGTCCAGAAACGGATTCGGCTCCCCGCCCTTGTTGTAGTGATCCATCACATCCCACAGGGTCTCCATGGATCCGTCATGCATGTAGGGACCGGTCAGGGCGATATTGCGCAACTGCATGGTCTTGAAGGCGCCGATGTCGGCGCGGTCCTTGGTGACCAGGAACCGACCAAGCTCCGACAGATCGGTCTGCAGGGCCAGGCGGTCTACCGCCCGCACGCCGCCTTCCTGCCCCAGGGCTTCGAGCGCCCGGGTCGCCAACGCTTCGAAATTTTGCTTACGCGCCGCCACCCCGATGTTGTGAAATCGGTGGTCGGTACCGATGGGATTCGAGGGGTTCAACTGGTGACAGCTCATGCACCGCCCCTTGCCGTTGAACAGCACCCAGCCGCGCGCCGCCTCTTCCGAGATGGCGTCCGCCCGGCCCGCCAGGAACCGGTCGAAGGGGGCATCGAGAAAAACCAACGTGCGCTCGAAGGCGGCGATGGCCCGCCCCAGATCCTCGTAGTTCGGGGCCCGTCCATAGGCGAACGAGAACATGTCTTTGTAGGCGGGATCGTCGGCGATCGCGGCGAGCGCCACCTGCTCGTTCGGATGAGCCATCTCGATCGGGTTGAGGATGGGCAATTTCGCCTGTGCCTCGAGGCTCGGGGCACGACCGTCGAGAAACAGGCTTTGCATCAGAAAGGCGTTCATCGTGGTCGGGGCGTTGCGCTTGCCCAGGGCGTCGCCGACACCTTCCGATACCGGGCGCTGGTCGGTAAAGCCGCGGCTGACATCATGGCAGGTCGCGCAGGCCACCGTGCCGTCTTTGGACAAGCGGGTGTCGAAATACAGCTTCTTACCGAGTGCCACCCGTTCTGGCGTCATGGGGTTGTCGGCGGGGATCACGACCTGTCGCCAGATGTGCGGATCGACACCGGGCGGGGGCTGGGTCGGGTCGTGATCGAGAAGCAGGCTATTGAGGAGGGCCGTCTGCGCACCCATATCGAGGGCGCCGTGGGCCCCACGCGGCCCGCCGGACCCCCCCTGCAACACCGCATCACAAGCCCCCAACACCGGAAGTACCACGGTAAGTATCACAAAAGCCGTCGGATTTCCCATTCTTCGGTACCGCATTGCCGATCCCCCTCAGACGGATGAGTCACTCTAGATAAACGAGCTCCCACGTCATGGCCCTCCGGTCTCTGCCTCGTGGTCGCTCTGCAGGGTGTCCGGCCGCTTAGACACCGATCCACTCGCTCCACGGTCTAGTATTATAGTGTGCTCTGCCGAGTTTTCGATTTCTCCCCGTTCTGCTCATGCCCGACCCGCAGATGCGGCGCTGCAATGGACGGTTCGGCGCCTTCCTCGCGGTGCAGCAGCGGCGCACCTCCTTCCTGAAGGACGTGGGGCCCCGAGACACCCGGTGGCATGAACATCGGGCCGCTGCTATCATGAGCCCCCACAGGACGCGACCCCCCGGTCCCCGATCCGGGCCCGGAACCGGCGCTACGGAGCTGAGAAAAAACCAAGAAGCGGACATGCCACAGAACTTACGCACCTGGCTCATCGGCACGGCGGCGATCGTCGTCGCGGGGATGTTGGTGGGCCGGCTGTTCCTCGGCGAGCCGGAGGTCGCGGCACCCGCGATCACGCCCGCGGAGGCCAAGGTCTACTTCGGGCTCCTGCCGGCGGTGGCGGACAACCCGCAGAACCCGCTCACACCCGCGAAGGTCGAGCTCGGCAAGGCGCTGTTCTTCGAACCCAGGCTGTCCAAGAGCGGCTTCATCGCCTGCGCGTCCTGCCATCACCTCGCGAGCGGCGGTGGGGACGGGCTGGCCACCTCGATCGGCCACCGCTGGCAGGTCGGCGGACGTAACGCCCCGACGGTTTTTAACGCCGCGCTGCACGTGGCCCAGTTTTGGGACGGGCGTGCCACCGATGTGGAGGACCAGGCGGGGGAGCCCATCTCGAACCCCGGCGGGATGGCCTCCTCCGAAACGCTCGTGCTCAAGCGCCTGCGCACCATCCCGGCCTACCCGGAGCAGTTCCGGACCGCCTTCCCCGAAGACACCGAGCCCTTGAGCTACGCCAACGTGGCGCGAGCCCTCGCCGCTTTCGAGCGCACCTTGATCACCCCGGGGCGCCTGGACCGCTTCCTCGCGGGTGACAGTACCGCCCTGACCTCCGAGGAGCACGCCGGGCTCGACAAGTTCGTCGCCGTCGGCTGCACCACGTGCCACAACGGCGCGGCCTTGGGCGGCGGCTCGTTCCAGAAATTCGGCGTGGCGCGGGCGCCCGAAGGCCTCACCGACCCCGGCCGTTTCGAGGTCACCAAGAACGAAGCCGATCGCTTCGTGTTCAAGGTCCCGAGCCTGCGCAACATCGCCCTGACCGCGCCCTATTTCCACGACGGCTCGGTCTGGACGCTGGAGGAGGCCGTGCAGATCATGGCCGACACCCAGCTCGGCACCAAGGTGAGGCTGGCGGACGCCGCGAGCATCGCGACCTTCCTCAGGAGCCTCGACGCCGATCCGCCACTCACGGTGACCTTGCCGCGGCTGCCGGCATCGACCGCCACGACGCCGCGCCCGCAGCCCTATTAATCGAAAAAGGGTCGGGACACGTGACCCCGAAACCCCTCCGTTCCGGCGTTCACGAGGTATCAAAGCCCCTCGCGAGCCGGATTTGAAGAACACGCTTATTTCGAGTCGATCCCAATGTTTGCCACCACCGTAAACCTGTTCAATACCTACCGCGGCATTTTCGTCCTGGAAAAGGGCCCGCAGCACCTGCCCAATTCGTACGGCCTCCTGGCCGTCATGCTCTGCGCCTACCTGCTGGCGCGCTTCGGCGTGAAGCAGTTCGACACTGATCTCGCCCCCGCTTTCTTGATGGCGCTGACCGACACGGTCCTGTCGTCGGGGATCATCCTCGCCGTCCTGTGGGCGCGCGGGGTCGCTCCCCGCGCCACGCAGCTGCTCACGGCCTTCGCCGGCATCGGTGCTGGATTCGGTTTCGCCATCATCGTGGCGCTCGGGATCATCAGCATCGGCGTCTTGATCGACGTGCCCCTGGTACAAGGCTTCTTCAACGCGGTCACCTTCCCGTTCATTCTCGTCAACATCGTCATCAACGGCCACCTGTTCCGAGCGACCTTGTCGGTCAGCCTGGCCGTCGGGGTCATCATGGCCCTGGTCCTGATGTTCCTGGTGGTCAATGTCACGAACCGCTTCGACCCTGAGCTCGCGCGGCCGCAGGAGGGCGGGCAGGTGACGCCGTCGCCGCAGATGTCACCGGTGCGGTGATCTCATGGCTTGGGAAACAATCGTCGCGCGGAGAGCTCGAGGCCGTCGATGGGGCATTCGTTGTGCGGCGATAGCAGTCCTATCAGTGCCCCGCCATCGCGCGCCCGACGGCCGCCCGATCCGCCGTCGCAGCCGGCGACTCGTAGGCAAAACGCCCGAAGGGTCACCGCCGGATACTTGGGCGCGACGCACGTTAAAGCTACCGTGGCCCGGATGAAACGAAGTGCAATCCGGGATAGGCCTCCCCGGATCCCGCTGCGCTGCATCCGGGCTGCTCTCGCTGACCCCCATCCGCTCAATAACTCTGCCCCGAGCACTTCTTGGTCTTCTGGTTATAGTTTCCGCATTCGATAGGCGGCGTCCAGTCGGCGATGATGTCCTTGCTGCCTTCGAGATAATCGGACCAGGCGTCTCCCTCGACCGTCCCGGGGGTCTGCCACACCGTCGCGAACTGGCCGTCCTCCTGGATCTCGCCGATGAAGACCGGCTTGGTCAGGTGGTGGTTCTTGAGCATCACCGCCTTGCCGCCCGCCAGGTTCGGGACCTCGAGGCCGAGGATGGCCTTGGCGACCGCGTCCGTGTCGGTGGTCCTGGCATTCTCCACGGCCTTGACCCAGAGCTTGAAGCCGATGTAATGCGCCTCCATCGGATCGTTGGTCACGCGCTTGGGGTCCTTGATGAAGGCGTGCCATTCTTTGATGAACGCCTTGTTCTCGGGCGTATCGATGCTCATGAAGTAATTCCAGGCGGCGAGGTGGCCCACCAGGGGCTTCGTGTCGATACCCGAAAGCTCTTCCTCGCCGACCGAGAACGCCACCACCGGGATGTCCTCGGCGGATACCTTCTGGTTGCCCAGCTCTTTGTAGAAGGGCACGTTGGCGTCGCCGTTGATGGTCGATACCACCGCGGTCTTCTTGCCCGCCGAGCCGAACTTCTTGATTTCGGCGACGATGCTCTGCCAATCGGAATGACCGAAGGGCGTATAGTTGATCAGGACATCGGCGTCCTTGACCCCCTTGGCTTTCAGATAGGCCTCCAGGATCTTGTTGGTGGTGCGCGGGTACACATAGTCGGTACCGGCCAGCACCCAGCGTTTCACGCCGATGTCGTTCATCAGGTAATCGACGGCCGGGATGGCCTGCTGGTTCGGCGCGGCGCCGGTGTAGAAGACGTTTTTCGACGACTCCTCGCCCTCGTATTGCACCGGGTAGAACAAGAGCCCGTTCAATTCCTCGAACACCGGCAGGACCGATTTGCGCGACACCGAGGTCCAGCACCCGAACACCACGGCGACCTTTTCCTTCTGGATCAGCTCGCGGGCCTTTTCCGCGAACAAGGGCCAGTTGGAGGCCGGGTCCACAACCACGGCCTCGAGCTTCCTGCCGAGCAGGCCTCCTGCCTTGTTCTGCTCGTCGATCATCATGAGCACCGTGTCCTTGAGGGTGGTCTCGCTGATCGCCATGGTCCCTGACAGGGAGTGCAGGACGCCCACCTTGATGGCACCGCCCTTCGGCGCGGCGGGTTTCTCCGCCCCCGCACCCTGGGCGAGGCAACCGAGTAACAACATGACGACCAGTCTAATGGGTGGCGCCAGCCAAGCGGGTGTGTGGTTTCTGTTCATTTCAAACTCCGGATCGGTGATAATGGTTTGCCGGTCTACGGTCGGGACCTACAGTTGGATCTGCACGCCGAGCTTGACGGCGCTCACCTCATCGGCATTGACGCCGGGCCGATAGTCGAGCCCCTCGGTGGCGATATCGCCGCTCTGGTAGAACAAGGACACGCGGGCGTTGTGGCCATCGATGACGTAGTTGACGCCTGCCTCGATCTCGTCGCGCTCGGAGCTATTCTGGGGGTCTACGTTGGTGTAACGCACGTAAGGCTGGAACTGGCCAATCAACACCTTCTGTGGGAACAGATACAGCGCCTGCGCCAGATAGGAATCGCCCTCGAACATGCAGAAACAACCGTTGGTCGCGGCGTTCACCTGCGTGGTGGTGCTGATGTCTTCCAGATTGAAGTACTTGTACTCGCCCTCGAACGTGATGACGCCCTCGTTGGGCAGGACCTTCTCGAAGAGCAGATCGACGCTCGTGCCGAAAAAGTCGGCGGGGTCCAGTATCGTCCCGGCACCGTCCTCCTGGTACTGGAAGGCCGCGGCGAGCGTGAGGATATCCCCGGCCTTGCCGTAGTAGGTGCTGCTGGTGTAATAGCCCGGGTTCTCCTCGATGTTCAGGAAATTGAAGCTCAACCGCGCGGCATAGAGCAGGTTGTCGTCCTGGTTCGCGCGTGAATCGTCGAGCCCGTCGAAGATGCCGGCGACGTAGGTCAGCCGGCCGTTGGGCAGCAGGGTCCCCCAGACGTTGACGCCGTCGTCGCGGCCGAAGCGACCGGCCTCATTGGCGGCGCTGGAGAAGTCCGAGGGATAGAAGGGCGTCTTGTTGAACTCGAAGACGCTGTGGTAGAAGGGCCCGTCCAACTCCGCCCGGTCGGCCGGGACCAGCATGCGCCCGGTCCACACGTTGAAGTATTTGTTGAACTCGAACTTGGCGATGGCGTCGAGCACGCGCAGATCGCCGTCGTCGCTACAGTTCTCACACTCGGTGTTGAATTCGAGTTTCAGGTATTTGAAAAGCTGCCCGTTCAGGTACAAGCGGATGTTGTTGAGATCGAAGTCCGTCGACCACTTCCCGCCGTCGCGGCCCGCGATGTCTTCCGTGGCCGCGAAGCTCGTGCGGAGTCCGGCACCGATGCTGATCCACTTGGTGTCATCGATCTTGAAGGTCGCGCCCGCGTGCACCGCAGGCGTCGCATACAAGCCTGCCAGTAACAACGCGCCCGCCGAGAAGCGTTGCGTTAGTACAACACGATAGCTGAAGTTCACGGTTCCCCCCCCTGACGTATAGTCGAGAATCTTGTTGTCGAGTGTGTGCAGAAGGCGCCGACGGGTCCGCCGGCACCATCGCACGCACCAAATACACGTGGATCGTGAAGACGGCAATCGCGATGCCATGGCGCCATGAGGACGTGGAAAGGCCAGTCACGGTCTCCTGATGCCGATATAACACCCCGTATTACAATACTCGATGCGCGACGCCGTGGATCCGTGCGCTAGCCGACGGCGCATGAGGAGAGGCCGGATCGAGTCATGATGCACCGATAACGTGCGCCTCGTGAAGATTACGAACGATATTGGTGCAGGGCGGCGTAGGCGCCGGGCGCGGCCCGGACGCCGTCGTTGCACTTACGCGACGCGTGATGATGCACGATTGCTACGGACACATCGGCCAGGCCCCGCCAATCGAGGAGCGGGTCGGGGAGCGCATACCCGGGCCGACCCTCCAGCCAGGCGAAGAAGGCGGAGAGCCCGAACCAGGTCGGGAGCAGACCGCCACAGTCGGTGAGCATGGCGTGCCTCAGACCCGTGTCTCGAAAGGCCTCGGTCGAGGCGGTCCGAAGGGTTGGCCGACCTCCCGGCTCAGCGCGCGAAGAGCCGGCGCGGATCCTTGAAAGCCTTGAATTCGAGGGCATTGCCGCTCGGGTCGAGCAGGATCATCGTGGCCTGTTCGCCGATTCGGCCGGCGAAACGGGTTTCGGCTCTTCAACCGCCTGCACCAATGTAGCCTCTCACGAATACGGTTGCCTAGCCCGTTCGTCTTCTGCGCAAACGCAACGCGCCGGAGTGCGAAGGCGCAAGCGGCGAAGGCCTCAGCGTCCCAGGAGCCGAACGCAGAGGTCGCGCTCGTCGGGGGCGGTGAAGACGGTGTTATGCCGGTCGGTGAGCGGTCCGCCGCCGGGGATCACCCGGCCCTCGGCGTCATGGCCGATGGCCTTGAACTTCCACACGCCCCCGTGCCCTTTGCCCCCTATCCATTTGAGGTTCCCGACGTGTTCGCCGCGATCGCAGAGCACGCGGTAGACGGCGTCGTTGAAACGCACGAGCCGGAGAGTCCTCATCGACGCCGGCCTAGGGCGGGCTCATTTACAGAACCACATTGGGGCCGGGGCGTCCCCATTCCCCGAGAAAAAAGCCCTCACCGAGCCGTCGTCGCGAACGCGGGGCGTACTCCCGCTCACGCACACCTTGGGGGATGCGTGACTCGGGGAGTTGATAGCCGATGGCCATCATCGCCATCGGATCGAAGGTCTCCGGGATGGCGAACGCGAGGCGCAGGCGCTCGGGGTCGAAGCCTCCCATCTGGTGGACCATGAGACCCGATTCGGTGGCCTGCACGCACAGGCTCATGCCGGCGGCCCCCGCGTCATAGGCCCCCCAGCGGTTAGCGCGCCCATCGCGAGCAAAGACCGTGGCCGCCGCGGCCAGCATCAGGATGGGGGCATCGCGGGCCCAGGCGCGATTCCCCTCCGCGAGTGTCGCGAAGGCGCGCGCCCAGTGGTCGGGATCGGCGCACCGATCCCAGATCACGAAACGCCACGGCTCATCGCCGTAACACGAGGGCGCCCAACGCGCCGCCTCGCACAGCGCGAGCAGGACCTCGCCGGGCACCGGACGGTCCGGATCGAAGGCCCGACCGCTCCAGCGCCGCGCGAGCGGCGCGGCGATCGGGACGTCGGTCGATGCGGGTTTCTCGAACATTCCACTCAATCCCGGCGCAGGCGGTCGGACACCGCGATGGGCGTAGGATAGCGCAGGACGATGAGGTAGGACGATAGGACGAAGGAGAGCACCGTGGCGACCTTCACGAGATCGCCCGAGCGGGCGCCGATGAGCCCCGCATCGACCGCCAGCACCGCCATGAGCAGGGCGAACTCGCTCATCTGCCCGAGGCGCACCCCGATCTCGGCGGACAGCTCCGCGCGTTCCCCGGCGCGCAGCAAGAGACCCCGGAACACCCACGGTTTCACGGCGGACGTCGCCACGGCGATGGTGACCGCCGGGACCAGCACGTCGGCCGCGAGCCGGAGATCGAGGCCCGCGCCCAGCGAAAAGAAAAACAAGACCAGGAAAAAATCCCGCACCGGTTTCAGGCTCTCGGCGATGAACAGGGCGATGGGGCTCTGCGCCAAGGTCACGCCGGCGATGAAGGCCCCGATCTCGTGCGGCAGCCCCGCGACATGGGCGAGCTCGGCGATGCCGAGACACCAGCCGATCGCGAGCAGGAACACATATTCGTGGATCTGGTCGAAGCGCGCGATCAAGCGCTCCAACACGAAGCGATCGAGGACATAGGCGAGGCCCAGCAGGACCGGCAGGAGGAGGAGTTGCAGCCCGACCTCGAGCCACACGCCCCCGCCCTGGCCGAAACCCTGGAGCAAGAGCAAGAGGACGATGGCAACGAGGTCCTGCAACAGCAACACGCTGATGATGATCTGGCCGGTGTGGCGGTGGTGCAGGGCCGTGGTCGGAAGTAACTTGATGCCGATGATGGTGCTCGAAAACATGAGCGCCGCCCCGATGAACAGGGCCTCCGCGTAACGGAAACCGAAGCCCATGCCGAGGGCGAAGCCGAGCACCAGGAAGGCCGCGGAGCTCAGAAGGCACACCGTCAGCGCCTCGCCGAGGATGCGCCCGAGCTGCCGGGGGGGGAGATTGAGCCCGATGAGATAGAGGAGAAACATGATCCCGATGGCGGCCACGTCCTCGATCCATCCCGAATCCGCCACCGCCCCGAGCCCCGAAGGACCGAGCAGGATGCCGAGGACGATATAGGCCACGATCACCGCCTGGCGCGCATACAGGGCGACGGTCGCAAGGCAGGCCGCTCCCGTAAACACGAGGAACAGCGAGTAGATTACGTTGGTACCGGTCATGGTTTGGATGCAATCACCGTTTGGATGCGAACGCCGGTTGGATTCGATCGCCTTGGGCGCTTCATTTTCACCTATCTCGCGCAGGGCGGCTAGAAACCCTCGGAGACCGGATCCCCCTGAGACCGGATGCCCCTGGGCTCCGCCGCCCGGGTGCTATACTTCGGAGCGCGATGCCGCCCAGGAGCGGCAGACGGCGTGGGGCGCTTCCCCGTAGCTGCGCGACGAGTTGAGGCGGGGGAGGGTGACGAGCGACCACCCGCGCGGGGTTCCCATCACCGACGATCCGGAGGACCATGACCATGAACATCTTCGACGCGATCAAGGAGAACGCAGACAAGGCCAAGGAGCTCGCGGGCGAGGCGCTGAAACGTGCCACCGACATGGGGGAGAAAGTCACCGACATCACCAAGGAAAGGCTGCAAAAGGCCCATGAGCTCGCCGACGAGGCGGGCCAGTGGGGGGAAAAGACCACGGAAGCGATGGAGGAAGGCATGGGGAAGGCCCAGCACCTCGCGGCGGACACGCTGCGCGAGGTCTCGGAATGGACGGACAAGGCGACGGAGACCGCTAAGCACGGCGTCGACGTGGTAGAGGAGATGGCCGGAGACGCCATGGAGCAGGTCGGCGAGTGGGGCCACGAGGCGAGCGAAGCCGCCAAAGAGGGCATGGAGAAGGCCCAGACCGCCGCCGAAGACATGATGCAACAGGCCACCGAGCTCTACCACAAGGCCGCCGAGCTCGCGCAGGAGAACCTGAGCAAGGCCGGCAGTGCCGCAGAGGAGGCCCTGCACAAGGTGGAAGGTCTCGCGGGTACGAGCGACGCAAGCCGCAGGCAGGGCGAGCCGGGTCAACCCGGCGCGGGTGCCTAGCCCCAAGCTTTAGCTCACGAGGGCACCCGGGTCCTAGCCGCCTCGATCCGATCATCGGATCGAGCGGCGAGGACCCATTGCCTCGCGAGCCGCGCCTCCGAGACCGGCACGGCGGTCCCGAGCTCCTGCGCGAACAGCGACACGCGGAATTCCTCTAGCAGGAAGCGGAAACGCAGGAGCTCCCCGGTGCGCTCCCCGGCATCGAGGCGCGCGCGGCACGGCCGCCATAGCGCGGCGACGCGCACCGAGCGCTCGCGGTCTTTCGCTGGATCGCGGGCGAGGCGTTCCAGCCGGAGCGAGATGGCCTTGAGATAGCGCGGCAGGTGTTTGAGCCACTCCTCCGGGGTCGCCGAAACGAAGCCCGGGTAGATTAAATACTGCAACTGCTCCCGGACGTCGGCGCCGGCCCCGCCGGTAAAACGCTCGAGGCGTTTCCTCAGGTCCTGAAACCGGCCGAGGCTGTCCCTGGCGCGCGCACATAGCGCTTCGAATTCCGCGACCACACGGGCCCGACCCGCCTCAAGCCGCGCCTCGAACTCGTCGGGTCCCCGGACGTCCCCCTCCGGCCCGAGGAAGACGCGATCGAAAGCGGCCTCGGTGAGATCGCCGAGCAACTCGTCCCGGGTCCCGATCCCGAGGTACAGGAGGGCCGTGGCCTTGAACCCCGGTGGCCCCTTGCGCAGGTACTTGAGCTGCTCGGGGAGCGAAAGCATGAAGAGCCGTCTCTGCCCTCTCCTCCCCTCGTCCTCCGCCTCCGCCGCGCTGTCGAAGACCCGGATGGCCACCGAGCGGGTGTGATCGACGAGGGCCGGAAACCCCTGCAGGCTGAGCCCCCCGTGACGGCGCGCGACGGTGCTGGGGAGCGCGCCGAAGTCCCAGCGCGTGATCCCGTCCCGCTCGATCCCCGATGCCGCCTGGCGCCGGAACGCGAGCTGGGCCTCCCTGCCGAAGCGCCTCTTGAGATCGCAGAGCGATCGCCCCTGGCCCAAGACCGCGCCGCCCTCCGTGGTCACCCGAAAACGCATCGCCAGATGTTCGGGCAGTGCCCCGGTATCGAAGGCCTCGGCACGGATCGCGAGGCCCCCCCTGTGGTGATCCAGGTGGCGATCCAGTGCCCGGCAGAGGGCTTCCAACAGCGACCCGGACCCGGGTTCGATGGATAGGAGGCAGGCATCGACACATTGATCCACCGGGATGCAGTGCCGGCGCAGCGCCTTCGGCAGGGACTGGATCAACGCGGTGACCTTTTCCCTCAAGAGCCCCGGCACCAGCCACTCGAATGGTCGCGGGTCGAGCGCGTTGAGGAGCGCAAGCGGCAAGGTGACCGTCACCCCATCCTCCTCGTGCCCCGGCTCGAAACGATAGGACAACGGGAATCTCTGGCCGTCGAGGGAGAGATCGAGTGGATAGCCCGCTTCGAGATCGAGGGAGAGGTCCGGCCGGATCAGGTCCTCCCACTGGAAGTACAGGCGCCTGGGGTCGTCGCGCTCGGCGGACTCGCGCCACGCTTCGAATCCTTGGGCGCACACGACCTCGGGCGGGATGCGCGCATCATAGAAATCGCAGCGCGCCGATTCATCGCAGAGGATGTCCAGGCGACGGGCGCGATGCTCGAGATCCGCCGCCTCGGCCAAAAGCCTTCGGTTGTGGATCAAGAACGGGGCAGCACTGTCGTAGTCGCCCTCGACCAAGGCCGATCGAATGAACAGGTGCCGTGCCCCCGCGGGGTCGATGGCCGTGTAGTCCACGTTGCGCCCGTGGGCGAGGGTCAGGCCATAGAGTGTCACGCGCTCGTAGGCACAGGCCCTGCCGGCCTTCTTCTCCCAGTGCGGGTCTGAATGGCTGCGTCTCAGGAGATGCCCCGCGGCCGCTTCGACCCACTCCGGCTCGATGACGGCAGCTATGCGGGCGTAACGGCGCGTGGTCTCGGCGATCTCCGAGGCCATGACCCAGGGGGGCGGCCGCTTGAACAGGGCCGATCCCGGAAAGAGGTGGAACTTCACCCCGCGGGCACCGGTGTATTCGTTCTTGTCGGTCTTGAACCCGATGTTCCCGAGCAAGCCGGTGAGCAAGGCGCGATGGATGGCTTCATACGATGCCGGCTCTAGGTTGCGGGAAAGGCCCAGCTCCTGGCTCTGCGATGACAGCTGGGCATGCACCTCACGCCATTCCTGCATCCGAACGTAGGAGATGAAGTGGCTGCGGCACAGGGCGCGCAGCTTGTTCTGGGAGAGCTCGCGTGCCTCTGCCTGGTAATACCGCCACAGGTTCAGGAACCATAGAAAGTCGGAACGTCCGTCGGCGAATCGGCGGTGGGCCAGGTCGGCCTCAGCCTGCGCCTCGTGCGGACGCTCGCGAGGGTCCTGGATGCTCAAGCCGCTGGCGATGATCAGCACCTCCGTGAGGCAGCTCCACGACTCGGCCGCGAGCACCATGCGTCCGATACGGGGGTCGGTCGGCAGGCGCGCCAGCCGCCGGCCGAGCCCAGAGAGCGCACCGCCGGCCTCGAGCCCCCCCAGCTCCTCGAGGAGCTTGTAACCGGCCTTGACCTGGCGCGGATCCGGCGGCGCCAGGAACGGGAAGTCCTCCGGCGCACCGAGATGCAAGGATCCGAGCTTCAGGATCAGGGCCGCGAGGCTCACGCGCAGGACCTCGGGATCGGTGTGCTCGGGCCGCGCGCGATAGTCGTCCTCGGAATAGAGCCGGATGCACACCCCCGCGCTCTGACGGCCACAGCGCCCCTTGCGCTGATCGGCCGACGCCCGTGAGATGCGTTCGTGCACCAGGCGTTGCACCTTGCTATGCGGGCTGTAGCGGTTGATGCGCGCGAGCCCCGTGTCGATCACGTAGCGGATCCCCGCGACGGTCAACGAGGTCTCGGCGACATTGGTCGCGAGCACGATGCGGCGGTGGGCATGCGGGAGGAACACCCGATCCTGCTCGGCATGGCCGAGGCGGGCGTACAGCGGCAGGACCTCGGTCGCGGGGAGGTGCCGCCGGCCGAGCGTGGCCGCGGCCTCGCGGATCTCGCGCTCGCCGGGCAGGAATACCAGGATATCGCCCCGATCGATGTGCGAGATCTCGTCCACCGCCGCGCCGATGGCGATCGAGAGATCGCCATCTCGTTCATCATCGTCGCCGCGCAAGGGACGATAGCGGACCTCGACCGGATAGCCTCGTCCCGAGACCTCGAGGACCGGCGCGCCGTCGAAATAACGCGAGAAGCGCAAGGGGTCGATGGTGGCCGAGGTCACGATCAGCTTGAGCTCGGGACGCCGCGGCAGGAGGCGCTTGAGACAGCCGAGCAGGAGATCGATGTTCAGGCTGCGCTCGTGGGCCTCATCGATGATCAGGGTATCGTAGGCGAGGAGCCTTGGATCGTGCTCCAGCTCGGCCAAGAGGATCCCGTCCGTCATGAGCTTGAGGTAGGTGTTGGGCCCGACCTTGTCGCCGAAACGGACCTTGTAGCCCACCGCGTGGCCGATCTCGCTGCCGAGCTCATGCGCAATGCGCGCCGCCAGGCTGCGCGCCGCGATGCGCCGAGGCTGGGTGTGGCCTATCATACCCAGGACGCCGCGGCCGAGCGCCAGGCACAGTTTGGGGAGTTGTGTGGACTTGCCCGAGCCCGTTTCCCCGCACACGACCACGACCTGATGGTGGGTCAGCGCCGCCGCGATGTCCTGGCACCGCGCCGTGATCGGCAGGGCGCTCGGGAACTCGGGCCTGGGGAGCACCGCGGCGCGTTGCGCGGCGCGCCGGGACGCCTCCCGGAGCGCCTGCTCCAGGGCCTCGAGGGCCAGGGGATCGGGCCCAGGGGTAGCCAGCGCGGCTGGCCCGCCGCGGGACAGATACGTCCGCAGCCGCGCGCGCAAGCGCGGGCGGTCGGCGTACATGCAGCCGTCCAGGGCCTGGTGCAGATCCTGGCCACGTCGGCCGATAGACGCCGGGGTGCGCATGGGTCTGCTAGTCTAACAGGGGGTCGCCCCCCTGTTAGACTGAATAACCGGGGCCGGTCGGCTCGTCGATGTGGCGTCAAACGGATGACCCGATGGGTCCACACCGAGACACGATAACGCTCCAAACCACCGAGGACGTACGGATCACTTGACTTGAACCGGCCCGGCCTCGCGCTCGTGGATCCCAAGGCCGCATCACCACCCAGGAGTTCCGTCCCATGGCGATCCGCCCCCATCCGACCGCGGCACCGGCGCTGGACGGCGCGCCTTCCGTGCCCCTGGAGCTCGACATCGCCGGCGCCCAGAGCATCGGCGACCGAGAGGTCCAGGAGGACGCCTTTCTCATCTCCCATCTCGGCGACGCCGCGACCCTGTTGATCGTCGCGGACGGCATGGGCGGCCACGCCGCGGGCAACATCGCGAGCAACATGGCCGTGCAGTCCTGCAACCGGCACCTCTGCCATCATCACGAGAGCAGGGACTTGCCGGCCTTGTTACGCGAGGCCGTGCTCGAAGCCAATAAGACCATCGCCGACATGGTGCACGAGACCGAGGCCTTGCGCGGGATGGGGTGTACGCTGGTCGCCGTCGTGGCGCATGACGCCACGCTGTCCTGGGCCAGCGTCGGGGACAGCCACCTGTATCTGGTGCGGGGTGGCGGAATCAGCAAGCTCAACGCGGACCACAGCTACGGGGGGTTCCTGGACCGTATGGCGGCGCTGGGGCAGCCGGTGGAACCGGAACCCGGGTGCGCCCGCAACATGCTGATGTGCGCGCTGACCGGTGAGGAGATCATGGAGATCGACTGCCCCGATCCCGGCATCCGGATCTCGTCCGGGGACTGGTTGCTCGCCTCCAGCGACGGTCTGAATACCTTGAACCGCGACGACATCATCGCCATCGCCGGCGGTGCATCCTCGGTACGCGAGTGCGCCGAGCGCTTGCTCCAGGCGGTCGCCGAGGCACGGGTCAAGAACCAGGACAACACCACCGTGGTGGCCATCCGGGTGCAGACCCGGATACCGACGCCGCGTCGCTCGATGCCCGTCGCTCCTCCCATCGCACCCGCCGCTCGACCGGACCAGCCGCTCTTCGAGCCCGAGCCGCGCACGAGCCCCAGGAGCGGAGTTCGATGGCTCGCGGGGTTGGTGGTGGCCGTGATCCTCTTGGCGCTCGTCTACTGGCTCGGGATGGGCGGATCGGAGACACCGGGGCCGGCGCTACCGGAACCCGTGGCCACCCTCCCCGAGACCCGACCCGAAGCGGTCCCGAAAGACCGTGTGCAGGAAAACAACCAAAAAACAAAAGGGCCCGCGATCGAAGAGGCTCCGCCGGAGGCGGAGCCTGGGATCGCCGAACCCACCTCCTTCCGTGATCCCTTGAAAAGCGGAGGCCAGGGCCCGGAGATGGTCTGGCTACCGGCCGGTAGCTACGACATGGGCAGCGCCCGCCCGGGGGCCGATCCAGACGAGCGACCTCGGCACCCGGTTCGGATCGACAGATTCGCCATCGGCCGCTACGAGGTGAGCGACGCCGAGTACGGCCGTTTCGCACGACACACCGGGCGCGGGCTGCCACCGATCCGCCCTTCGGATCCGAACGTCTATCCCGTGGTCTCGGTGAGCTGGCACGACGCGCTCGCCTTTACACGCTGGCTGTCCCGAGAAACCGGTCTGCGCTACCGCCTGCCGAGCGAGGCGGAATGGGAATACGCGGCCGCGGCGGGGACGACCACGCCCTATTGGTGGGGCTTCAAGGTGGGTGCCGATGAGGCTTACTGCCACGGCTGCGGGAACCACATACCGCGCGCCCCGCGCCCCATCGGGCGGTTCAAACCCAACCCCTTCGGGCTCTTCGACAGCGCCGGCAACGTCCTTGAGTGGGTGCAGGACTGCTACTTTCCGGCCTACGAGGGCGCCAGCGCCGACGGCACCCCCCGCGAGGCCGATCGCTGCGAGGACCGGGTGGCCCGAGGCGGGGGCTTCGGCACACCCACGCGCTCACTGCGCACCACCAAGCGCTTTCGCTTCGGTGCAGCAGAGGGGTATGACGATGTCGGGATCCGGGTCGCCCGCGATCCCTGATCGGGCCCCACCCTCAGTCTGAAGGCACCGAATACTGAGCGAACACCTCGGCCCCGGTCATGTTCTTCGTTTGGTTTGCGAAAGAATAGAAGGACGGCTTCTCATCGATGAAGATCTGTTGCTCAAGGACCCACTGCTCCCCATCATCGAACAGACCAACAGGAACCTCATAGTGCCCTTCTTTCTTCAAGCGGTAGAAAAGATGGCTTCCACACTTGCTACAGAAGCCACGCTCGGCCCAGTCCGAAGAACTGAAGACGGATATACTGTCATCGCCTTCGAAATGAACGTCGCTACCGCACCCGATCACGAGCAACGGCCCACCGGTCCATTTTCGGCACATACTGCAGTGGCAGGCGCCCACGCCCCTGCTCGTCGCCTTCGTTGAAACGCGGACTGCGCCGCAAAGGCAGCTTCCTCTTCGCTCGGTTTCGCCTACCATATCTTCCTCCTTACATTGCATAACGCCTAAGGCGAAAGGCACCGCACGCTCTTCGCGGCGTCCCTCTCGACCGCCGGATCAGGCGTGGACAAGGAATATGATTAACGCAAACACACTCAATACGCTCCGCACCGCGTGGAGCCTGCCCCAGCGCGATAAAAGACGCCGCGTGGACTCTGAGCCTTTGTCCAGAGCCGGATTGACGAGTTCGTTGTTCGTGGGCATGACGACGAGCAGCGTGAATGGAATGACCGAACCGAGCAGCAGCCCGCCAATGAGCCACCACACCGCCGACCCGACAACCCAGGCCGCAACCGCAGACACCAGACCCGACACGGCAAGCAAGACCTGCATCACCGTCGCTTTACGATAGCTGACCGGAAAAACCGTAGCGGCCAACTCGGTGCCGCACTCCATCCGGGCCGGATGCTCGACAAAGTTGATGTACACCGCGGCACCCGCGAAGAGCGCACAGCAGATGGTTGCGACAAACTCAAAGAATGCCATCACGGTAAAGGTCGTGATCGCCTACGGTAGCGACGCCGGTGACCCGGAGCCCCCCGTACAGACCGCGGAATGCAGTTTTTCCCACCCAGTTTCTCAATTCTACCCTCTTCCGCGATGCAAAACAAGAGCCTCGTACGTGTCGCCCCGGAGCTTGTCCTGAGCCCCGCCGAAAGGGCCTAGCGCTTGCTTCCAGCACACACATCCCCTTCATTGTCGGCGGCGAGCCACTGTTTCAGTTGCTCCACTCTTTGACTGGTAAGGCTAGCCGCTTCGGCGCAACTGCACATGGGAAAGCTAGACCCGTACTCAGCCTGCGCATTCTCCGCTGGGAACACCGATGAAATGTGCGCATCTCGGAATTTGACCCAGGCGCGTTGTGCTTCCTTGAATTTCGCAACGAATGCCGCTTCCTTCTTGTGCTCAGCCAGAATCTGACCGTATGAGGCGTTAAGAGCGGCGTCAGCCTGCCTGTATTTGGCACAAGCGCTATCGGTCAGTTCCATTTGCGTTTGCGCAAGAGCGGCGCTTGGCGCCGCCAGCAATACGGCCAGAAGTAGTGATTTCATACGATCCCTTTGTGCGCAGCACTTGAAATAACCGGACGGCGAAAAGCCCGGCCTGTTGACGGTCCGGTTGATTGACTTGTTGGGAAACATCGTCGGCACCGTGATTACGGCGTTGAAAAGACGGGCAGCTCGAGCTTCCAATGAATAGCGGACAAACACAGCGCCACAATGAACGACATGCCATGCTGAACGCCCACGGACGCATCATCCCGAGTGCCCGCAAGACCAAGTACATCACGATACCCGCAATGGCAGCTGTTGCGTACCGCGGCCGGCTCATTCAACAAGTGTAGCACGCGCCGCATCGAGCACTTAGCACCGGCTTCGTCCCGGTGTTGCCCCGGGAATAGGCTGCGGGACCGTAGGGGGGTTGAGGCGGGCCGCGTCGGCGTCGTAGGATATCGCGACGGGGGCGGCGGCGGCGAGGCTGGCAAGGCCTTGAAGGACGAAGGGGATGCCTGGCATCGGGCTATGTCCCTGTTTAAGGGGGGCGCGAGCGGGCGGCATGCGCTAGACTCTGGATATGCCGCAGGTGATGCCCGACAGGCCCACGACGTTCTGGCCCACCCGATACTGGCACACGCTTCCGGACGGCCGGGTCCAGTGCGACGTGTGCCCGCGCGCCTGCAAGCTCCACGAGGGGCAGGAAGGCTTGTGCTTCGTGCGCGCGCGGCGCGAGGGGCGGATCGTGCTGACGACCTACGGGCGCTCCA